>NZ_CP025025.1:2534270-2865857 GCF_002874535.1 Mesobacillus jeotgali | reverse complement strand
ATACAGGAAGTTCCGTGGCAAGGTTGTCAGGATCATCGATGGTCAAGGACCTATGAACAAAGCTTCTGTTCAATTTTATGACTCATCGGGAACCGACAGGCAATTGCTTCTAAGGTTCTGCTTCGAAAGACAACTTGAAATGAAGAAGAAAGGTCTTCCTGTCTAAAGGAATAAATACCTGGAAATGCTCCAATACTAGAATAAAAGTTTTTACAGGAGCATTTATGATGAAAACAATTGAGAGAATCCTAATCAAGATCGCTATCATTCAATTTATTTTCTTGGTTATTGCCCAAGTATTTTTCCATGAATTCAATGCTTTCCCAGAACTTAAACAAATTACTCAATACGAGGGTGTTACGGACAATAATCATTCAGAAGTCCTGAATTCATTCAGGAGCAAAGAGTAAGCAGGTGCTGAGCCTGCTTACTTTTTATGTTGAGCCTTTTATTAAGAAGAGGTTTTAAATATCTAATACCTGGAATTTTCGTTTAATGGCACGGGTGCAGGACAAGTTTTGAAAAGTGCCTTAAAAAAAGTGTTGAATGACGAGGATTAAAAGATTTTTGTGTTAAAATATAAGAGTATATCTAGGAACAACAAGGAGTGTACCAGGAGGAAATATGAATAGACGAATTTCAATTGCCATAGACGGTCCTGCAGCTGCAGGAAAAAGTACGGTTGCCAAAATTGTAGCCGAAAAACTCACATATATTTACATCGATACAGGTGCGATGTACAGAGCGCTTACATACAAGGCTTTGAAAAAAGGAGCCAGCCTGGATAATGAAGCAGAATTGATTGGGATTTTAAACGATACGTCGATCGAGCTTATGCCTGGCGAAACAGGCCAAAAAGTTTTGCTTGATGGTAACGAGGTCACCAATGAGATAAGAAGTTCAGATGTTACAAACCAAGTATCATATGTAGCGGTGCATGAACTCGTCAGGAAAGAGATGGTCAAGCGCCAGCAGCAGTTTGCAGTTGATGGCGGTGTAGTGATGGATGGAAGGGATATCGGCACTCATGTATTGCCGAATGCCGAGGTGAAGGTCTTTTTGCTTGCAAGTGTTGAGGAGAGGGCGCAGCGCCGACATGCAGAGAATACCCAGAAAGGCTTCCCATCAGATCTGGAAAAGCTGAAAGCTGAGATTGCAGCACGTGACAAGATTGATTCAGAGCGTGAAGTGGCTCCTTTGAAAAAAGCAGATGATGCAATCGAAATTGATACAACATCATTGTCGATCACAGATGTGGTAGGAAAAATCATGGATTTGGCGCTTGAAAGGATCGGGTGAAAGTGACGTTTTATTCGTTTGCAAGGTCATTAGTAAATTCAGTATTAAAACCAATTTATCGTATTGAGGTGATTGGCAGAGAAAATATGCCTTCTGATGGCGGTGTGCTATTATGTGCCAATCATATAGATAATCTGGATCCCCCGGTTGTCGGGATCACCGCACCCCGTCCTGTCCATTTCATGGCGAAGGAGGAGCTTTTCTCAGTACCTTTACTTGGGAAAATTGTTCCTCACCTAAATGCTTTCCCTGTCAAAAGAGGTATGAGCGACAGGGAAGCTTTAAGAAAAGGCCTCGGAATTTTAAAGGATGGAAAGGTTTTAGGATTGTTTCCAGAGGGAACAAGAAGCAAGACAGGTGAAATGGGTAAGGGACTTGCAGGAGCAGGCTTCTTTGCGCTCCGTTCTGATGCTCACGTCGTTCCATGCGCGATCATCGGTCCATACAAAGCATTCAAGAAATTGAAGGTGGTATATGGAAAGCCTATCGATATGGTGTCAATCAAGGAAAATAAGTTAAATGCCGAACAGACAACTGACTTGATCATGAGTGAAATCCAAGAACTTATTAACAAATATAAGTGATGTTTCTTGCTTGACAAAAATGTCTGTTTGTAAGAAGTTATTAAGAAGAGATATTTTTAGAATTTTCACTTAGTGGCTAATTAATGTGTTTTTTATGTGGCTTTTCGCCACAAAGCATATATTTGCAGCAGTCATGGATTAAGGAGGAGTACATATGTCAGAAGATATGAATCAAATCGAGGTAAAAAACTTTGAGGCTGGTGACCGTGTCAAAGGTCAGGTAACCAAAGTTGAAGAAAAGCAAGTTTTAGTAGATATCGAGGGAAGCAAGCTCGATGGCATCATTCCGATTAGTGAACTATCAAGCCTTCATGTTGAAAAAGCAGAAGATGCAGTATCAGTCGGTGATGAGCTGGAGCTCGAAGTTCAAAAGGTTGAGGAAGAAGCTTTAATTCTCTCAAAGAGAAAAGTAGATGCTGTAAAAGCCTGGGAAGAACTAAAAGGCAAGTTTGAAAGTGGAGAAGTCTTCGATGCAGAAGTAAAAGATGTCGTTAAGGGCGGTCTGGTAGTTGACCTTGGCGTTCGCGGCTTTGTTCCGGCATCTCTAGTAGAATCCCACTTTGTGGAAGATTTCTCTGATTACAAAGGGAAAACTCTCAGCTTCAAAATCGTAGAGCTTGAACAGGAGAAGAACCGCCTGATCCTTTCACACCGCGCCGTTGTGGAAGAAGAGCAAGGAAAGAAGAAACAAGACTTGCTTGCAGCTATCCAAACTGGCCAGGTTATTGAAGGTACAGTCCAAAGAATCACAGACTTTGGTGCGTTCGTGGATATCGGTGGAGTTGATGGCCTTGTCCATATTTCACAGCTTTCCCATGAGCATGTTGAAAAGCCATCTGATGTTGTTCAGGAAGGCCAGCAGGTTCAAGTTAAAGTATTGAGCGTTGATCGTGATAATGAGCGCATCTCACTTTCAATCAAAGAAACACTGCCTGGACCATGGGCAGACATTGATGAGAAAGCTCCTAAGGGCAGCACTCTGGAAGGCACCGTGAAACGTTTAGTTTCTTACGGCGCGTTTGTCGAAGTATTCCCTGGCGTTGAAGGCCTTGTCCATATTTCGCAAATTTCTCATAAGCATATCGGTACACCGCATGAAGTCCTTCAAGAAGGGCAGACTGTTAAAGTAAAGGTACTTGATGTAAACAAGCAAGATCAAAGACTTTCACTTAGCATGAAGGAGTTCGAGGAAAGAGAAAGCAATGAAGCTTTTGACTATGAACTTCCTGAAGAAACGAAAGGTTTCAGTTTAGGTGATATGATCGGAGACAAGCTAAAGAATCTTAAACAGTAATGGTGATAAATAGTGTCAAGATCAAAACGTAAATGGGACCATATACAATATGCCCTCGAAACAGGCCAGAAGCGGCTAACCGGTTTTGACGATATTAAGTTTGTAAACCAAAGCTTGCCTGGATCAAATCTTGAGTCAGTAAAATTGCAAACTAAAATTGGCGAACTTTCTTTAAGTTCGCCAATTTTTATAAATGCAATGACAGGCGGCGGCGGGGAGAGAACTTACCGTATCAACCGTGAATTGGCTGTAGCGGCAAGAGAGACAGGATCCGCGATTGCTGTTGGATCGCAAATGGCAGCACTGAAGGATCCGGATGAACGAAGAAGTTATGAAGTGGTCAGGGAAATGCATCCTGATGGTATTATTCTTGCGAATCTGGGAAGTGAAGCAACGGTTGGGCAGGCAAAAGCTGCAACCGATATGCTTCGGGCAGATGCACTGCAAATTCATTTGAATGTAGTACAGGAATTGACCATGCCTGAGGGAGACAGAAACTTTGACGGTGCGTTAACGAGGATCATTGAAATCCAACAAAGTGTTGGAATTCCAGTAATCGTTAAAGAAGTTGGTTTTGGCATTAGTGCCGAGACAGCAGCTGGCCTATTTTCCTCAGGAATACGCTATGTTGATGTTGGCGGATTTGGAGGTACCAACTTTGCGGAAATAGAAAATAAGCGGCGAAGCCGTTTGTTGACTTTTTTCGAGGATTGGGGAATTCCGACTGCGGCCTCCATAATCGAAACAAAATCTACATCTCCGGAACTTTCCGTTATAGCTTCAGGAGGAATACAGACTAGCCTTGATATTGTTAAAGCACTTGCATTAGGTGCCGATGGTGCTGCAATGGCTGGTTACTTGTTGAAGACCTTGATGGAAAATGGAACCGAAGAACTAATCAAGGAAATCGATCTGTTAAAAGATGAAATTACTGTCATTATGACAGCACTAGGTGTACATAGTATTGAGGAGCTCAAAAACGTACCTATGATCATATCAGGAGATACCCATCATTGGCTCGAACAAAGAGGTATTGATGCAAAGTCTTTTGCTAGAAGGAAAAAATAGAAACAGAAGAAGGGCCCCTGCTTTTTGCAGGGGCCCTTCTTCTGTTTGTTGATTGATTAGAACACAACATATTGGTGGAGCAAGTCATAAGCTGTTCATTGTTCTAATTTTAGCTATACTTGCCGTCATTCATGGAACGAGCTTCTTCAGGGCTTTGCATTTTAGTTGCTCCTGGGTAGTGCAGTGCCTGGTCACGGTCAGACTCGACTCGTCCGCTCTTTTTTAGTTTCTTTTCCTGTCTATCTTTGCCCATATCATTACCTCCTGGTCATTAAAATAAAAGCCTTACAGAGAATTGTCCTGTATATACAGACTTATTCCTGTTATTTGTCCAATAATACAGAACAGTTTTCCAGCTGTGATAAAGGTACTGCTTTTCTTAACATGGAACAGGTAAAAAACTTTATGCAAAAAAGATTAAATTACATAAGTCATTACCATAATGGAAATGATAGGAGGGGTTGAATGGAAGGGTTGTACTTTTATTGGCTGGCATGGATAGGTTGGGTTTGGACTACTTTCTTCATGAATAAAGATAATCCGCTTCGGTTGAAATGGACTGTTATGTTGCTTGCCGTCATTTTTGCAGCGCCATTTACAGTTGATGTTCTTATTTTTGAGCTCCACCTATCTGCTTTTGTGATTGCCTTTTTTATTTTTTTGGAAACAAGGCGAAAAAAGACAGGTTCATTTTTATATCTATTTTTATCTTCATTTATTATCATGCTTGCCTACACAAGTTTTTTAATGTTCGAATTATTCGACCCGGTATGGGTGTTATTCGATCGGCAAATTATGCTTGGAGCAGCAGGTTTTTATCTGGCAGTCCTGTTACATAAAGATAGACATAATCGTATAGTGGCTTTGATTTCAGGCTTTTTGCAGGGTGATATATTATTTTCTGCAATTCTGTGGAAATTTAATTTTCCATATGCTGCTGCATCCATGGTTTTTATGGACATATTGTTCCTATCTATAGGACTGCTTCTTGCCTGGTCAGCTATTGAATC
This sequence comes from Mesobacillus jeotgali, assembly GCF_002874535.1. GTDB lineage: Bacteria > Bacillota > Bacilli > Bacillales > Cytobacillaceae > Mesobacillus > Mesobacillus jeotgali. The sequence continues at coordinate 2,860,602 of NZ_CP025025.1, read as the reverse complement.
GATAATTGCGGTTATGTCGGGAAGTACAATAAACCAAGTTGAAGGGGAGGAACAAAAGACTTCATGAATGAATACACGTTACCAATCGTATTCGGAATTGCAATAGGGACGTTATCGAGACTTTTTATGCTAAGGACCGATTATCGTCAGTATCCAACGTATTTGCATGGGAAAATCATTCATGTAGCTCTCGGGTTCATTGCAGCCGGACTTGGCACGGTTGCAGGCCCAGCGATCATGGAGGAGGAATTCACGGCGATTACCTTCTTGACCCTTGCTGCGTCACAGTTCCGGGAAGTCAGGAATATGGAGCGAAATACGCTTACCGAACTCGATAGCTATGAACTCGTTTCCCGGGGAAAGACCTATATTGAGGGAATTGCGATAGCTTTTGAGAGCCGCAATTACCTGGTGATTTTCACGTCGCTTGTCAGCACGCTCGCATATTTGATTTTTAACATCTGGGCTGGAATTATTGCTGCGATCATCGCGGTGCTCATTTCCCATAAGCTGATGTCAGGCGGAAAGCTGAAGGACATTGTTGAAATCGAATACATGGAACCGCGATTTGATGGTGCAGGGTTATATGTGGATAACATTTATATCATGAACATTGGTCTTCCTGAAAGGCAGAAAGAGGTACTTCGTTATGGGATGGGATTTATTTTAAAGCCGAAAAACATGAATGCCCGTTCCACAATTGCTAACTTGGGACAAAGGCAGGCAGTGCTGCATGATTTGTCAACCGCGCTTGGAGTTTACCGTGATTCAGGAACTCCTGCACTAGTTCCGCTGGCAAAAAGGGATCTGGACGATGGCAGAGTAGGAGTGTTCGTGCTGCCCCAGGAACGGGATATTGAGCGTGCAATTACGGTTATTGGTGATGTCCCAACATTGGAGAATGCCATCAGGATGCCTTCTGAAAAAAAGAGCAATGAAGGGAGTGGGGCTCAATGATGCTGGAAAAATTCATCCTTGCGGCCATCACTACGAACCCTAAAAAAGTGCCAGCTGGAACAGCCGTTTTTCATTGCGATTCAAAGGAAGAAATGGAGAAGGTGGCTGCCAACCTGGAAGCCATCCTGGATGGAATCGCCCATGCGTTGACAGAGGAGCTCTATATTATTGTAAAACACTGACAAGAAATGTTTTCATTGCCTGTTTAAGGCATCTTTTGATAAACTGATTAAGCCAGACCCTTCTGTATATCAAGAAGGGTTTATTTTATAAGTGTCTTCAAGGCATTAAATTAATAATGAGAACTATAGAATTTTGAGTTTGAAATTGTTATGGCTCAGGTTAATGACCTGCACAATAGAATTTTGAAAGGGTGATGTTCATGACGAAACCAGTGGTAGCTATCGTTGGGCGTCCGAATGTCGGCAAGTCTACGATTTTTAACCGAATCGTTGGTGAACGTATTTCGATCGTTGAAGATATTCCTGGAGTAACGAGGGATCGTATATACAGTTCAGCTGAATGGCTGACACATGATTTTAATATTATTGATACTGGCGGGATAGATTTAGGGGACGAGCCGTTTTTGGATCAAATCCGCCAGCAGGCTGAAATTGCCATTGATGAGGCAGATGTTATCATTTTTCTTGTAAACGGCAGAGAGGGAGTAACATCAGCTGATGAGGAAGTAGCAAAAATTCTTTATCGCTCCAACAAACCAGTAGTCCTCGCAGTCAATAAAATTGACAATCCAGAAATGAGAGACATGATCTACGACTTTTATGCTCTGGGATTTGGAGAACCCTTCCCAATTTCTGGCTCCCATGGGCTGGGTTTGGGTGATTTGCTGGATGAAGCGGCAAAGCATTTTCCGAAGGACAAAGAAGACGAGTATGATAAAGATGCAATCAAATTTTCACTGATCGGCCGGCCTAACGTCGGGAAGTCTTCTTTGGTCAATGCGATTCTGGGAGAAGACCGTGTAATTGTTAGTGATATCGCGGGTACAACTAGAGACGCGATTGATTCGCAAGTAACCTACGATGGGCAAAAGTATGTCATTATTGATACCGCGGGTATGCGCAAAAAAGGAAAAGTGTATGAAACGACTGAAAAATACAGTGTTTTACGAGCATTAAGGGCTATCGAGCGCTCAGATGTTGTCCTTGTTGTGATCAATGCCGAAGAAGGTATCATCGAACAGGATAAGCACATCGCAGGCTATGCGGAAGAAGCAGGCCGCGCAGTTATCATTGTTGTTAACAAATGGGATGCAATTGAAAAAGACGAAAAGACAATGAAGGAGTATGAGGAAAAAATCCGTGCTCACTTCCAATTCTTGAGCTATGCACCAATTGTTTTCTTATCGGCAAAAACAAAGAAACGGATTCACACATTGATGCCGATGATCGATATGGCAAGTGAAAACCATGCACTGAGGGTCCAGACCAATATCCTGAATGAAGTCATCATGGACGCTGTAGCAATGAATCCGACACCAACAGACAAAGGGAAGAGGCTGAAAATTTATTACGCTACACAGGTATCGGTAAAGCCGCCTACTTTTGTTGTCTTTGTCAACGAACCTGAATTAATGCATTTTTCTTATGAGCGATTCCTTGAAAACAGGATCAGGGATGCCTTTGATTTCACAGGCACTCCTATCAAGATTTTTGCAAGACAAAGAAAATAATATAAAGGTTGTGGTTTAAATGGAAAGGAAGAGTGAGAAAATAGCAGTTCTTGGAGCTGGAAGCTGGGGAACAGCTTTAGCTATGGTCCTCGCCGACAATGGTCATGAGGTTCGTCTTTGGGGGCACAATCCAGTGCAAATTGATGAAATCAATCATCACCATACCAACAAGAAATATCTTCCTGAAATTACTCTGCCTGCAACCATCATTGGGTATTCATCACTTCAGGAGGCACTGGCAGGGATCAAAACAGTGATTATGGCTGTCCCTACTAAAGCAATCCGTGAAGTAATCCGAAAGATGACTGAGGTTACTTCTGAACCCATGGTAATTGTCCACGTCAGCAAGGGGATCGAACCGGACTCCTTGCTTCGTATTTCTGAAATGATTGAAGAAGAAATGCCTGAGAGCTTATTAGAAACCGTTATAGTCCTATCCGGTCCAAGCCATGCTGAAGAGGTGAGCCTGCGTCATCCGACGACGGTTACTGTATCCTCGAAAAATATGGGAGCGGCAGAAAAAATTCAGGATTTGTTTATCAATAATAACTTTAGAGTATACACGAATCCTGATTTAATCGGTGTGGAAATTGGCGGGGCACTTAAGAATATTATTGCTCTTGCTGCCGGAATTTCAGATGGATTAGGTTACGGAGATAATGCCAAGGCTGCTTTGATTACCAGGGGGCTTGCTGAAATAGCCCGGCTTGGTGTCAAAATGGGCGCCAGCCCGTTGACTTTTTCAGGATTGACAGGGATAGGGGATTTGATTGTCACTTGTACGAGCGTCCATTCCAGGAACTGGCGGGCTGGCAACCTGCTTGGCAAGGGCCAGAACCTTGAGGAGGTTCTTGAGAACATGGGGATGGTCGTAGAAGGTGTAAGGACGACAAAGGCGGCATATCAGCTTGCTGAAAAATATGGAGTCAATATGCCGATAACAAATGCGTTATATAATATCCTTTTCAATGGCGTAAATCCGAAGGACGCTGTTGATGGGTTGATGTCTCGAGAGAAAACCCACGAGATGGAAGACCTGGCTGACGTCCTCGGGGGTAAAATCTGAGTTAGAAAAATTTTTAATGAATAATATTGCCAATATAGGCATTCGAGGATGCGATTTCTTCTTTGCTTGCATAAGATGCAACGAAGCAAACTGGTGGTTTGAACTGGGTGTTAGGGTATTTAGTCATGTAGGCTGAGGTAAAGTTGTCCGCCCCTTCTTTACTTCAGCTTTTTTTGCTTTACTAAGGAATTTTTTTTCTTACATAATTGCTCCATATGATATAATACTTCTCGGAAAAGGGAGGGGTTTATTTTGTCACCCGCATTATTGAAAATGTACATATCTTTTGTTGGCATGGGAAGTATGATTCTGTCTTTGTTTGCCATCTATTTAAGCCGTTATAAGTTAAAAGGTTTCTTCAAAATTGCAACGGCGATCATAGCTTATGTGCTGATGATCTTAGCTGGGCTGATAATCTTTTTTGTTGTTTTCAGCGGTCCGACGAGCGAATAAAATACATAGGATTAAAGGGTTGGGATCAATGAACAAAATCCGTATTTTTATGCCAGTCATCCTGGTATTAATCACATTGACTGGTTGTATGTATCCGGAAGAAAAACTTGTGCAGAATCAGGTTCCTTATAAGGACCAGCTGGACAGTGTCCAGTCTGCAGTCGATCAGTACAAGGAAGCAAATGGCGGCTTGCTGCCCATCAAGACAAAGGATGCTGAGACACCGATTTATCAAAAGTATCCAATAGATTTTAAGAAAATCGTTCCAAGATTTATCGCTGAGGCACCAGGCAATGCATATGAAAATGGAGGCCTGTTTCAATATGTCCTTATAGATGCTGAAACAGATCCAACAGTGAAGCTTCTGGATTTGAGAATGGCAGAGACGATTCGTGAAATAAAAATGAGGATTAATGCATCTGGTTATCCACCTTTTAAGGAACGGGTCGCAGAAAATGTATATACACTTGATTTTAAAAAGATTGGCTATAAAGAGGAACCTGTCGTTGTAAGTCCGTTCACAAACCAGAACCTGCATTTTATCATTTCAACTGATGGCGAGATTTATGTGGATTACCGGAGTGACCTCTACCAGGCTATTAAATCGTCAAAGAAAGAGTTTGCAGAGGGTGAGGATATCCGATACATTCTCGTAGATAATTCCATGTTCGTACCAGCCTATTCATTGCCATATACCATCGATAAGGAGACCAATGAACCAGTCTTTTTAGTAAAGGAATAAAATAGGAAGTATACGAGTTCGACGCTTGTATGTGTGAACAACGGCTTGCGCATATCTAATAAATTTGTCATAACCCTGTTTCTGCAAAATATATTGTAGAAGTAGGGTTTTTTTGTCTTTAAAAAGATATCGATTGTTCTCATAAATGGGAATTGAAGAAGTCTTTTTTATGAAATTAAAATTAAGGGGGTAAAAAAATAAAAAATTGTCATATTGATATAGGACAACATCATAAATATATACTGTCCCAGATTACTAATTTGGATGAATTTATTCCCACTAACTCTATGATCGGGAGGGGATCACTTGGAAAAGGTAGATATTTTTAAGGATATTGCCGAGAGGACTGGCGGCGATATTTACCTGGGGGTTGTAGGTGCGGTCCGCACTGGAAAATCCACTTTTATCAAAAAATTCATGGAACTGGTGGTTTTACCTAATATCAATAACGAGGCTGAAAGGGCCAGAGCGCTTGATGAGCTGCCGCAGAGCGCAGCAGGTAAAACAATCATGACCACTGAACCGAAATTCGTGCCTAACCAGGCAGCATCCGTGCACGTTGATGATGGTCTGGATGTGAATATCAGGCTCGTAGATTGCGTAGGGTATACAGTTCCAGGAGCAAAGGGTTATGAGGATGAGAATGGGCCAAGGATGATCAATACGCCTTGGTATGAAGAACCAATCCCTTTCCATGAAGCAGCAGAAATTGGAACAAGGAAGGTTATTCAGGAACACTCAACACTCGGTGTCGTCATTACGACAGATGGGACAATTGGGGAAATCCCAAGACAAGATTATATTGAGGCAGAGGAAAGAGTAATTGAGGAACTGAAGGAAGTCGGCAAGCCATTCATTATGGTGATCAACAGCGCCCAGCCGTATCACCCAAATACAGAAACACTGCGTGCCCAATTGGCTGATAAATACGATATTCCTGTGCTTGCAATGAGTGTTGAAAGCATGCGGGAATCAGATGTTCTAAGTGTGATGAGGGAAGCACTGTACGAATTCCCTGTCCTGGAAGTGAACGTCAATCTTCCAAGCTGGGTAATGGTGCTCCGCGAAAACCACTGGTTGCGTGAGAGCTATCAGGAAGCTGTCAAGGAGACTGTGAAGGACATTAAGAGGCTGCGTGATGTAGACAGGGTCGTACATCAATTCAGCGATTTTGAGTACATCGACAGGGCTGGACTGGCGGGTATCGAAATGGGCCAGGGTATAGCAGAAATCGACCTGTTTGCTCCGGATGACCTATATGACGAGATTTTAAAAGAAATCGTAGGCGTAGAGATCCGCGGCAAGGATCATTTGCTTGAGCTGATGCAGGAGTTTGCTTATGCAAAAACAGAGTTTGACCAGATTTCTGATGCGCTTAAAATGGTTAAGCAGACAGGGTATGGCATCGCTTCACCTTCCCTGACGGACATGAGCCTGGAAGAGCCAGAAATCATCCGCCAGGGGGCGCGTTTCGGGGTTCGCTTAAGAGCAGTAGCTCCTTCAATCCATATGATCAAAGTGGATGTAGAATCCGAATTCTCGCCAATTATTGGTACTGAGAAACAAAGTGAAGAGCTCGTTCGCTACTTGATGCAGGATTTTGAAGATGATCCGCTGTCAATCTGGAATTCTGATATCTTTGGAAGAAGCTTAAGCTCAATCGTCAGAGAAGGAATTTCGGCAAAATTGAGCCTGATGCCAGAAAATGCACGTTATAAATTAAAAGAGACGCTGGAAAGAATCATCAACGAAGGTTCCGGTGGATTAATAGCAATCATATTATAATTTGGACTCCTTTTGGGAGTCTTTTTGTTTTGTCTGCAAGAGACATTGATTTTTACTCTATTTAGTTCTTTTACAAGTAACTTTTGACCCGAATTAATCTTCTAATATAACTTGCGTTCAGTAAATTATGAGTAAAGACCTTGTTGACTGCTTGCGTAATCAGGAGAAAAGGCATAAAATTCATTATTGTATGTTTGATACTCCTTGTTACGGGTAATAAATTAGGGTCAACATATTACAATTATGTTTCAAAGAAGAAAAGATTCCCATTATTTCTTGAAATTATCTTGATAAGAGTAAAACATTATGATAATCTTTTAACAGAATTAGCGTTGTAGCTTACAAACCCTTATATAACAGGGTTTTAAGCAATTTAAGGTTTCTCTATCATAGTTTTTTAAAAACTATGATAATAAAATCTTCCAGCAACGTATAGAATTCATATGTTTTGTTTAGAAATGTAGTAAGATGTTTAATTTCTGAGCAATGGGATCTCTTTGGGAGGAGGTGAATGGCATGAACAAAACAGAACTTATCAATGCAGTTGCAGAAGCTAGTGAGCTTTCTAAGAAAGATGCAACAAAAGCAGTTGACGCTGTTTTTGATTCAATCTTAAATGCATTAAAAGATGGGGACAAAGTACAATTAATCGGTTTTGGTAACTTCGAAGTTCGTGAGCGCGCTGCCCGTAAAGGACGCAACCCACAAACTGGTGATGAAATCGAAATCTCTGCAAGCAAGGTGCCTGCTTTCAAACCTGGCAAAGCGCTTAAGGATGCAGTGAAATAATTACATACGACGCACTGAGCGTATGCTAAACCCTAAAGGCCGCGACCCGTTCGCGGCCTTTTTCTATGGAGTTGAATATTAAGTTTTGCCTGCTGAGAATTGGTTATGCTAAGATGAAAATATTATAATCAATTAGCTGTTTAACTATGCAAGGTTATAATGAGATTGTCGGATCATAGGAGGATACGCAGATGTCAAACGTCAATCGTGCCCAAATCGAAGAAGCGGTGCGTTTAATATTAGAGGCTGTCGGTGAAGACCCTAACAGGGAAGGTTTGCTGGATACTCCCAAGCGGGTCGCGAAGATGTATGAGGAAGTTTTCTCGGGGTTGAACCAGGATCCTAAAGAATATTTTGAAACGATATTTGGTGAGGATCATGAGGAACTCGTCCTGGTCAAGGATATCCCATTCTATTCAATGTGTGAACATCACTTGGTTCCTTTCTTTGGCAAGGCACATGTCGCCTACATCCCCCGTGGAGGCAAGGTTACAGGACTCAGCAAGCTTGCAAGAGCTGTGGAAGCAGTAGCGAAAAGACCTCAGTTACAAGAAAGGATCACTTCTACTATTGCTAATTCCATAATGGAAAAGCTGGACCCCCATGGTGTAATGGTAGTGGTAGAAGCGGAACATATGTGCATGACAATGAGAGGAGTCAAGAAACCTGGCTCAAAAACAGTTACATCTGCTGTAAGAGGAACTCTAGCAGAGGATGTAAACGCAAGAGCTGAAATTCTTTCATTGATAAAAGGTTAAAGAACTTTGGCAATAAACTCTTTCGTATAGTAACATTCAAGTTTTCGAAGGCTGAAAGTAATTCTTTTAGCCTTTTGCTATACATAAGAAATCCGCGAGCGCCTTGGTCAGCCTGACAAGCGCAGGAGCTGGACAATTTTCCTATCACATTAATAAACATAACTGCGACTCAACGGGTACGTCCCGGAATCAACATATTCTTTCCGAATAAGGGGGATAATAATGGATAAGAAACAAGGTGTTAATACGGACTATGTTGTCATCAAGGCTATTGAAGATGGTGTGAATGTGATTGGTCTTACTAGAGGAACAGACACTCGTTTCCATCACTCAGAGAAGCTTGATCAGGGAGAAGTTATGATTGCCCAGTTCACAGAACATACATCAGCCATTAAAATCAGGGGACATGCAAAAATTGTCACACCATTTGGTGAAATAGTGAGTGAGAAAAAGTAATAAATTGAAAAACCAACTATTTTGTTACAAAATCAAGCTCAATTCATCGCAAATAGTGTTTAATTTATAATATCTCGTTCATGTTTTCACTATTTGTGATATAATTGTCACTGCCTTGGAATGTTCGGTACAACTGCAAACTAGATATTTAGGCGCTTTTTTTATGTCTGTTTTAGAGACGACCAGCTATCTGTATAATGCTGGCTTTCCTGATTGAACAATGTCGCCGGCAATCCAACATAAATAAGGGGAACAAGGGTGATTTATTTGCTAGATTTACAAAACAAATTAGACGGCACCAGAGAGCTTCTTCTCGAAAAACTTTCACATCCTTATTTGCGGGAGCATGTAGAATCTCCTTTTATAGATGATGACCGGCTCTTGTTACTTACTTACTTGCTGGAACAGCAGGAGGTAGATCAGGATAGAGCAAAGAATTACACTGTGACCGCAATGCTCCTGCAAATCGCCCTTGATACCCATGAGCATGTCCACAATTCACAACCAGGTGAAGAGGATGAAACCCATAAGCGCCGCCAGTTGACAGTTCTGGCTGGAATTTATTTCAGCGGACTATATTACAAGCTGCTGGCTGATATGGATGATATAGAAATGATCAAGCGATTGGCTTCAGGTGTAAAAGAAGTCAATGAGCACAAAATTTCGCTCTATCAAAAAGAAACTGAAGCGATTGATAAACTAATGGAAAGTGTAAAATTAATCGAATCGTCTCTTTTAGGCAAGGTCGCTGATCATTTTGATGCGGCTGAATGGTTTGAATTCGCTTCTAATTGGCTTTTTGTCAAGAGGATGCTAGCTGAAGAAACAAAGTTCATTAAAAACGGTAGTTCGCTGGTTTTCAATGCGCTGAAAAAAGTTGCTTTACCAAAAATAGACCAGAGCACAACTGAAATTTCTTCTGAACAGCAAAAATACCTTTTAACAATTTGCACACGATATATTGAATTTTCAATGACGAAGATTAATGCGGCGTTAAAGAAGCTGCCAGGGATGAACAGCTTGCTGATAGAACGGTTAGACCTTATCTCCGGGCAGCACCAGACCATGTCTAAAAATTTCGCGGAAGAAGGGTAATGCAATGCAGCAATCGAAAGAACAACGTGTTCATGGAGTCTTTGAAAAAATCTATGAAAATTATGACCAGATGAATTCTGTCATCAGTTTTCAGCAGCATATTAAATGGCGCAATGACACAATGAAAAAGATGAATGTCCCAAAAGGAGCCAAAGCACTTGATGTGTGTTGTGGCACCGCTGATTGGACAATTGCGCTTGCAGAAGCAGCAGGAAAAGATGGCGAAGTGGTGGGACTTGATTTCAGCAAAAATATGCTGAAGATTGGCGAAGAGAAATTGCAGGCCCGCAATTTGGACCAGGCAGCACTAATCCATGGTAACGCAATGGAGCTCCCATTTGAGGATAATAGCTTTGACTATGTCACAATTGGTTTTGGTTTGAGGAATGTCCCTGATTACAATCAGGTGCTTCGTGAAATGTACAGAGTCCTAAAGCCTGGAGGTATGGCAGTATGCCTGGAAACTTCCCAGCCTACAATGCCTGGTTTTAAGCAGGCTTACCGATTGTACTTCAGGTTTATCATGCCGATGTTCGGCAAACTGTTCGCGAAGAGCTATGATGAGTATTCCTGGCTCCAGGAATCCGCAAAGGATTTCCCAGGCATGAAAGAACTAGCGAAAATGTTCTCTGAGGCAGGGTTCGTGAACGTTGAATATAAACCGTATAGCGGTGGAGTTGCAGCCGTACATATCGGCCGCAAATAAGAAAAGTGCCAGCGTACTGGTAAACTTGGATTGGCTTCTCTCGATAATCGAAGCCGTTTCAAGGTTGAAGGCTGGCAATGCTGAAACTGGACCATTCTTTCAGGTGAATGTACATTCCGATACTATATTCAATAGAAGATGGCTGCCCTTTTCTTTTTCGCTCGGCAAGGAAGGTCAGCCGTTTTATTTAGTATTGTGCTTCGTAGCGTATTAACAGAGTGACCTGTATACAGGTTGGTTCCAAAAGAAAGTAATCTATTAGCTGGGCAGGATGGAAAGCTCCAAGCATATAAGAAATCTCCTGATTGCATTGATGCTGCGGAAAGGAAAATGTTGCAGTTGCATAAATGTATATCTAGGATGTAAAAGCTGGGTGGATAAATATGAAGATGAAGCTATTATATACATATTTGAATTCTGATTTGACATTGATTGAAAGAGAGCTGGAAGAAGCAATCCAGGCGGATTCTCAGCTGCTCAGACAGGCGAGTCTTCATTTGCTTAAGGCTGGTGGGAAACGGATCAGGCCCGTTTTTGTTCTCCTTGGTGGTAAATTTGGAAATTATGATATTGAAATCATCAAGGATGTCGCAGTCTCCCTGGAGCTTATCCATATGGCCTCCCTTGTACACGATGACGTCATCGACGATGCTGAATTGCGCAGAGGGCAGGCGACAATCAAAGCGAAATGGGATAACAGGATTGCGATGTATACTGGGGATTACATTTTTGCCAGGGCACTGGAGCTTATGACTGACATTGAAAATCCGAAGGCACACCAGATTCTCTCTGATACTATAGTCGAACTTAGTGTTGGGGAAATCGAACAAATAAAAGATAAATATAATTTTGATCAAAATCTGCGTAATTATTTACTGCGGATCAAGCGGAAGACGGCTCTTCTTATTGCCGCGAGCTGCCAGCTGGGTGCCGTGGTGGCAGGTGTTCCAGAGCAGGACCATCGTAAATTGTATAAGTTTGGCTACTATGTCGGCATGTCCTTCCAGATTACTGATGATGTGCTGGATTTTACGGGGACAGAAAAGGAGCTTGGAAAGCCGGCTGGCGGAGATCTTCTCCAGGGGAATATAACTCTTCCAGTTTTGTATGCAATGCAGGATGAATCTATTAAGAACCGAATCCAGACTGTCCATGAAGGCATGGCGAGAGAAGAGCTTAATGAAATTCTTAAGCTTGTCCAGGATTCAGGTGCGATTGAAAAATCACTGGCAATCAGTGACCGTTACCTGGATAAAGCTCTTGAAGTCCTAGAAGAGCTTCCATCTAATAAGGCTAAGAAGTCATTGCGCGATATCGCTAAATTCATTGGAAAACGCAAGTATTAGCAAGTTGCGAATTTTTCAAAAAAATGATACTATTTCTAAGGGTTGCTTTTGTAAGCGGTTCACATACATATATGAATTAGGAGTGGAACTCATGGAAAAGACTTATTTGATGGTGAAACCTGACGGAGTACAGCGTAACCTGATCGGTGAAGTTGTAGCTCGTTTTGAAAAGAAAGGCTTCCAGCTAGTTGGAGCAAAACTTATGAACATCCCTAGAGAACTTGCTGAAGAGCATTACGGCGAACATAAAGAGCGTCCATTCTTCGGTGAATTGGTAGACTTCATCACTTCAGGCCCAGTATTCGCTATGGTATGGCAGGGAGAGAATGTGATTTCTACTGCACGCCAGATGATGGGTGCTACGAACCCTAAAGATGCAGCTCCTGGAACAATTCGCGGAGACTTCGGCGTTACTGTTGGAAAGAACGTAATCCACGGTTCTGACTCACCAGAAAGCGCTGAGCGTGAAATTGGACTATTCTTCAAGCAAGAAGAACTTGCTGAATACAGCAAATTAATCAACGAGTGGGTTTACTAATAAGAAAAGCGTAAACGTATTCTGTTAAATAAACTCCGGACACTTGTGAAAAGCAAGTGTCCTTTTTCTTTTTCAGAACCTTTTAAGGAAGATTGGTAAGCTTCCCGGTTATATCAAAAAAAATATATCACCCAAATCCTATTTTTCGATATAATGAAAATGTCCAACTTTTTCTAGTAAAAATAAGGAGCAAAATGATGCCGCAAGACTACGAACACTTTATCTCGAGAATCCACCAAAAGACAGGTATAAACCTTGCTCTATACAAAGAAGCCCAGATGAAAAGAAGATTGACTTCACTCTATCAAAAGAAAGGGTACTCATCTTTCAAGGAATTCTTTCAGGTACTTGATAAAGACCAGCAGCTCATGAACGAATTTCTGGATCGGATGACAATCAATGTATCCGAGTTTTATAGAAACGCTAAAAGGTGGGAGGTCCTCGATAAATCGATAGTTCCTGAGTTGTTAAGCAGAAACCCGAACCCGAAAATCTGGAGTGCAGCTTGCTCCACTGGAGAAGAGCCTTATACTTTGGCGATGGTTCTGTCAAAACATATGCCATTATCGAGAATCCAGGTCCTGGCGACGGATATTGATGACAACGTTCTGGCCAAAGCAAGGCGCGGAGTTTATGCAGAAAGATCGCTGAATGAGGCCCCTAGGGAAATGGTTGGAAAATTTTTTCGGCAGGAAGGTTCCTATTATACGGTGGAAGATGACATTAAGAAGACGGTTACGTTTAAAAAGCAAAATTTGCTTGCCGATCGTTTCGGAGGTCCATTTGACCTGATTGTCTGCAGGAATGTCCTCATTTATTTTACCGAAGAGGCCAAGGAAAGCATTTACCATAAATTCAGCCAGGCATTAAGGCCTGGAGGAATTCTGTTTGTTGGTAGCACTGAACAGATCTTCAACCCTGGAACATATGATTTTGAAACTGCAGATACTTTCTTTTACAGGAAAAAATAAATGAAGGAGCCGGGATTCCGTGCTCCTTCTTGCTTTTTTTCCGAATGTATGGGATTTAATTACTGCAGGTGAGGTGTTAAGGCTGGGGTAACGGAAGATAGTTTTTTGCGAGTCAACATGCTTCATGATAAAATGACTTCATTCTTGAAAAGGAATAATACATATTTCGAAATTTTTAATTTATTTCTGTTGAACTGTATGATATAGTAAAACAAATCCTTTAGCGAGTTGAAGGGAGAAAGTATATGAGATATTTAACAGCGGGAGAATCACATGGACCGCAGCTAACAACCATTATAGAGGGGATGCCAGCAGGCATGCCTCTAGTAGCAGAAGATATAAACAAGGAGCTTGCGCGCCGGCAGAAAGGCTATGGACGCGGAAGAAGGATGCAAATCGAAAAGGATCAGGTGCAGATCACTTCAGGTATTCGGCACGGACAGACATTGGGTTCGCCGATAGCCTTGGTTGTTGAGAATAATGATTGGAAACATTGGACCGGGATTATGGGCCAGGAACCGCTCGATGACCAATCTGCTGATGAAGTGAAAAGGATAATTTCCCGTCCCCGTCCTGGTCACGCAGACTTAAACGGCGCGATTAAATATGGACATCGAGATATGAGAAATGTTCTTGAACGTTCATCTGCCCGAGAAACGACTGTCAGAGTCGCAGCAGGTGCTGCTGCGAAAAAACTGCTGTCGCTGCTGGGTATCGAGTTGGTTGCCCATGTAGTTGAAATCGGCGGGGTGAAAGCCGAAAAACAAGACTTCACATCACTCGAACAACTTAAAGAAATAACAGAAGCTTCTCCAGTCAGATGCTTCGATCCTGATGCAGGAACGAAAATGATGGCAGCAATTGATGACGCTAAGCAAAATGGAGACTCTATTGGCGGTGTTGTCGAGGTGATTGCAGAGGGAATGCCCGCTGGAGTGGGCAGCTATGTTCATTATGACCGCAAGCTTGATGGTAAGCTTGCTGGTGCCATTATGAGCATCAATGCTTTCAAAGGAGTTGAGATTGGGATCGGTTTCGAAGCTGCCAGTAGGCCCGGCAGCCAGGTACATGATGAGATAGCCTGGGAAGAGGGGCGAGGATACTACCGGAAAACAAACCGGCTTGGAGGGCTTGAAGGCGGCATGACAACGGGCATGCCAATTGTTGTCCGTGGGGTAATGAAACCAATCCCGACTCTTTATAAGCCATTGATGAGTGTCGATATCGAGTCAAAGGAACCTTTTGCAGCGAGCATTGAACGCTCTGATGCATGTGCTGTCCCTGCAGCAGCAGTGGTTGCTGAAAGCGTTGTTGCCTGGGAGCTTGCCTCTGCTATCGTAGATCAATTCTATGCGGATCGATTTGAAACACTGAAGGCATCAATCGAAGAGCAGAGAAGGACTGCGAGGGATTTTTAAAGATGCAGCTAGTGAATATCCATACAAGCACAAAATCCTATCCAGTACACATCGGAAAAGGTGCTATTCAGCTATTACGCGGTATTATTCAAGATGCTGAAGACAGTTACACATCTATCATGGTCATTACTGATGATACAGTGGCAAAGCATCACCTTGATTCATTCCATGAACATACTGCTCTTGAAGGGATTACTTTGAGAATCGTCCCATCAGGAGAACAAGCGAAAACTTTCGATGTATATGAAGATTGCCTTTCTACAGCGCTTGAAAATAAACTTGACAGGAAATCGCTAATCATCTCTTTTGGCGGAGGCGCAGTAGGAGATTTAACAGGATTTGTTGCCGCTACTTATATGAGAGGGATTCGCTTCATACAAGTCCCTACCACTATTCTTGCCCATGACAGTGCGGTGGGAGGGAAAGTTGCGGTCAACCATCCATTAGGCAAGAACATGATAGGAGCATTCCATCAACCTGAAGCCGTCATTTATGATCTGGATTTCCTCCAGACACTTCCTGTACATGAAGTCCGGTCCGGCTTTGCTGAAGTAATCAAGCACTCGTTGATAAGCGATGAAAACTTCTATTGCTGGCTTAGGGAAGAAATTCAGTCTTTGGATAAAATGAATGACTCACAATTGCTTGAGTTTTTGACAAGAGGAATTCAAGTTAAAGGTTCTGTTATCGCAGAGGATGAAAAAGAAACCGGAATCCGTGCTTTCTTGAATTTTGGGCACACACTGGGCCACGCAATCGAAGCTGAAGCAGGTTATGGGAAAGTGACTCATGGAGAGGCAGTAGCCATAGGTATGCTATTTGCCCTTCAGTTAAGCAAACATTTGCTTGGGCTTGATTTTAATATAGAAGCATTCAAAATCTGGCTTAAGAATCTCGGCTACGAAACTTCAATCCCAGCCGGCCTTTCTCATGTGCAGCTGTTAGAGAGAATGAAACAGGATAAAAAAGCTGTAAACAATACAATTCGTTTCGTTTTACTAGCGAAGATTGGAGTTCCTGCGCTCATTGAAATAGAGGAAAATGTATTGATGATGAACCTGAAGAAGTTTGTAGAAGAGGGGGAGCAAGATGATTAGGGGAGTAAGAGGAGCTATTACAGTAAACGAGAATGATGAGCAGGAAATCATTTCTGCGACTGAAAGGCTTTTGAAAGAAGCTATCGTTTCTAATAATATCGCTCCGGATGAAGTTGCTTCAATTTTCATTTCAGCAACTGATGATGTTGATGCAGCCTTTCCGGCAAGGGCCTTAAGGAATTTGGCTGGCTGGACCTATGTTCCAGTTATGTGCATGCAAGAATTATCCGTCCCCGGCTCGCTGCAAAAGTGTATCAGAGTCATGATCCATTTCAACACGGAAAAAACACAAGAAGAGATCAAGCACATTTATCTTGAGGGAGCTTCTGAACTTAGACCTGATCTTTAAATTTATACTTTTTCCGGAGCGCCAAACAGTGTATGATTAATACATCTTCTTTATCGCTTTAATTAGATAATGAGTTAAAGAACAGAATAGTCGAGGTGGATAAGATGAGATGGAAAGAGCAACTTTTAAAGCTAAAACCGTACCAGCCCGGTAAATCCATTGGTGAAGTGAAAAGGCAGTATGGTTTATCAGAGATTGTGAAATTGGCGTCAAATGAGAATCCGTTTGGATCTTCAGAAAAAGTAAAAAACGAAATTGTGGGCTATGCTGGTAAATTTTCAGTTTATCCCGATGGGTATGCTACCGAACTTCGTACACATCTGGCCGACCATCTGGGTGTAAAAGAAGGGGAAATCATTCTTGGCAACGGATCAGATGAAATTATCCAGATGATTGCCCGGGGTCTGCTAACACCTGAGACAAAAACTGTGATGGCTGCCCCGACATTTCCACAATATAAACACAACGGTATTATCGAGGGCTGTGAAATAACAGAAATCCCATTGGTAAATGGTGCGCATGATTTGAATGGAATGGCTGCCGCGGTAGATGATCGCACCACAGTTGTCTGGTTATGCTCTCCAAATAATCCAACAGGGGTTTATATAACCGAAGAAGAATTGACAGCTTTTATGGCACGTGTGCCAAGTCATGTGCTTGTCGTGTTGGACGAAGCATACTTCGAATATGTGACCGCGGATGATTACCATGATTCTTTGAAATTGCTTAGACAATATTCAAATTTAATTATCCTAAGAACTTTTTCGAAAATATACGGGCTTGCAAGCTTCAGGGTTGGGTATGGAATTGCTCATGAGGACACAATTTCAGCACTTGAGCCTGTCAGGGAGCCGTTCAATGTAAACTCATTGGCACAAGCTGCTGCCATTGCGGCACTTGATGACCAGGATTTTGTTGAAGAATGCAAAAGAGAAAACCAGGCTGGTATAGAGCAATTTTACCAATTTTGTGATAGCGCTGGATTGAGTTATTATCCGTCACAGGGGAATTTCATCTTGATTGACTTTAAAAGGGACGGTCAGGAGGTATTTCAATTCCTGCTCGAAAGAGGATATATCGTCCGTTCCGGGACAGCACTCGGATTCCCTACTTGTGTAAGGATTACAATTGGCTCAAAGGAACAAAATCAAGGTGTAATTGATGTTATCAAACAATATTTGAATGTGGATACTGTAATATCTAAATAAGGATGTGGAACTTATGGAAGGCCGCGTATTGATCATTGGTCTTGGTTTGATTGGCGGCTCTCTGGCGATGTGTATTAAAGCTCAGCATCCGGGGGCAGAACTCATCGGTTTTGATGCGGACGAAGATCAAATGGACCTGGCCATGATGCTGGGTGTCATTGACCGGGCAGCTGGAAGTATTGAAATGGAAGCTCCGAAGGCGGATTTGATCATTATAGCGACTCCGGTATTGACCACAGGAAGCATAATTGAATCTTTAGCTTCATTGCAGCTGAAAGAGGAAGTCATTGTTACCGACACAGGCAGTACGAAGGGGTACATTTCAATGAAGGCATCCTGCTTGAGAGAAAAAGGAGTTGCCTTTATTGGCGGGCATCCAATGGCTGGTTCTCATAAAAGTGGTGTAGCTGCAGCGAAGAAAATCCTGTTTGAAAATGCATTCTATCTTTTTACAACAGATACAATGGTCAGAAGTGAGACGGTAGACCGGCTAAAAGCATGGCTTTCTGGCACGAGGGCCAAATTCCTCGTTGTATCACCCGAAGAGCATGATTATCTAACAGGGGTGGTCAGCCATTTTCCGCATATCATAGCTGCTTCCCTTGTTCACCAGGCGTCAAGGGCGGAGGCAGGAAATCCTCTTGTCAACCGCCTGGCGGCTGGAGGGTTCAGGGATATCACACGGATCGCTTCAAGCAGTCCGCGGATGTGGAGGGATATTCTTATTCAGAACCGTGAAGTCCTTATCTCTCTGTTAACTGACTGGCAGGATGAAATGGGACGGGTAAAAGAATTATTGGTGACTAATGATAGAGATAGCATCTATGATTTCTTTGATTCGGCAAAAAACTTCAGGGATGGACTTCCTGTAAGTGACAAAGGAGCTATTCCAAGTTTTTATGATCTGTTCGTAGATGTTCCCGACTATCCAGGGGTGATATCTGAAATCACGGGATACCTGGCAGTTGAAAATATCAGTATAACGAATATAAGAATCATAGAAACTCGTGAAGATATCTACGGCGTCCTGGTGATCAGCTTCCAGACACCTGAAGACCGTGCCAGGGCGAAGGAATGCATCGGAAAAAATACAGACTATGATATGTCTCTTGGAAAGTAGACTGAAGGAGCAGAAATATGTCCGTAAAAACACTTTTGATAAATAAAACCACTTTGGAAGGTCAGGTTAAAGTACCTGGCGATAAATCAATTTCGCATAGAGCAGTCATGTTCGGCTCCATTGCAAATGGAACCACCCGTATCGAAAACTTTCTGCCCGGAGAAGACTGTTTAAGTACGATCTCCTGCTTCCGCCAGCTAGGCGTTGATATTGTCCAGAATGGGAGCGATGTAACGGTTACCGGAAATGGTGCGGACGGGTTGAATCAGCCTGAGGATACGCTGTATGTTGGGAATTCTGGAACAACCATCAGATTGATGATGGGAATCCTTTCGGGATTGCCTTTCACCTCAACCCTTGAAGGTGATGAATCGATTGCCAGAAGGCCAATGACGAGAGTGACTTTTCCTCTCGGCAAAATGGGTGCAAGTATTATGGGGAGGAATAATGGGGAATTCACTCCGCTGACGGTGGAAGGCCAAAAATTGCATGGAATTACATATGAACTGCCAGTAGCGAGCGCGCAAGTGAAGTCGGCGATCCTCCTTGCCGGCTTGCAGGCAGAAGGTGAGACAATCGTAATTGAGCCAGTGAAAACAAGGGATCATACTGAGCGCATGATCAATCAGTTTGGCGGCAAAGTAGAGCGTGATGGTGATGCTGTGAAGGTAACTGGCGGACAAATGCTAAAGGGTACACATATAAATGTACCTGGTGACATTTCGTCTGCGGCCTTTTTCCTGGTGGCGGCCGCAATCGTTCCCGGGAGTGAGATTATACTGCGGAATGTTGGTTTAAACCCGACAAGAACGGGAATAATCGAGGTGCTTAGAGCGATGGGAGCAGATTTCATTATCGAGCCATACGATAGTGAATCAGCTGAACCTGCTGGGGATATAAGAATTAAGCATTCAAAACTCAGGGGCACAATAGTCGAAGGTGATCTGATTCCCCGATTAATCGATGAAATCCCGGTCATTGCTTTGCTCGCAACGCAGGCAGAGGGAAAGACGGTCATTAAGGATGCAGGGGAATTAAAGGTTAAGGAAACAAATCGAATTGATACTGTTGTGAATGAACTCAAGAAACTTGGAGCAGACATTGAGGCTACGGATGATGGCATGATTATACAGGGGAAACAAAGCCTTTATGGCGGGACTGTATCAGCACATGGGGACCACCGGATTGGAATGATGCTTTCCATTGCTGCCCTGCTCTGCAAAAGGGATGTCACACTTGAACAAAGTCAGGCGGTCGCCGTTTCTTATCCTGGTTTTTTTGATGACTTGTATTCACTGGTGCGAAAATAAATAAATAATTGTCTTGAAGGCCAGTCATGATAAATGGATGGCCTTCTGTATTTTTAAAAGGTTGCCTTCGCTTTAAAAAGGGCTGCGGTCGTTATATTCTCGGAATTTCTGCATAGTTTGTCATAAGACCGATAAAGGAGTGGTTTTATGGCTTACATTATAGATAATGTCCATCTCTTGAAGGGACAAGCTTTCACAGATACAAGTATGCTGGTGGAGGGCCAGCGAATCATATCGACGACATCCAAATTTGAACGTTATAACTACATGAGGATGGACGCTGATAACTATATAATGACCCCAACCCATGTCCTCTTTGATACGAACCTCCCAATTAAAGAATCTTTTAAAGAGAGAAAAGAATACTACCTGAATAATTTCATTCTAAAGGGCAGCACAGTTGTATTCACAACAGTAAAGATCCAATTTGAACGCCAGCTCGAAGAAAAGCTCAACCAGGCGAAAAGTCATTTGTTAGACAGCCCTATCGATTTTGTTCTGGGAGTCAGCATTCCGCCTCGGTTACTGAATCCGGGATTTATCCGGAAGTGTAAGAAGATGAAAGTCCCAGCGATTTTTCTGGAGATCGACAAGATAGACACTCTGAAAACGATGCCATGGGGATGGATCAAGGAAGCGCTGTTTCCTTATAACTGTCCAATCATACCAATCTTTCCTGAAAGTAAGCATAAAAAAGGGAGGCAGCTGCATCTCAACGTCTGGAGCGATTTGATGAAAAAAGAGAAGGTTCCCGCTGTGTATGAAGACCTAGCGAATCCAGGCCCAGTGTCAAGGTCAATCTTAAAGAAGACCGGAATCTTCCCTGAAAAATCAAATCTGCATAGTGGCGGAGAACTCAGCTATAATCTCTATACTATAAACCCGGAAACAAAATACCGTGATGAGCACGGGCTGTTTTTTCAATCGAAGCATCTTATGGTGACTGTGGACAAGGGAAAAGTCATTCGCGCGGGTACCGAGGTTTATTATCGGCCAGGAAAGGGAGAGAATGTTATAATTAAGACACCAGGATTTTTTACAGACAACTACTAAAAACTCTTAAGGCATTGCTGGTTAGACAGCTGTATGCAAACTGGCAAATATAGATTAGCCTAAAGTAAGGATAGGATGATAGAGATGGTCGGAGTAGAAGAAATAAAAAATTATATCGAAAATGGACAGCTTGAAAAAGCAATGGCTGCTTATCAAAGAATTCTCGAAAATGGCAGTGACGAAGAAAAATTCCTGCTTTCTGAGGAGTTTTTCCGCTTCGGTTTCATGGAAGAAACGGAGGCATTAATCGAAAGTTTATTGAAGAATTATCCGGATGAGGGCGAACTCCATGTTTTGCTCGCTGAAACCCGGATCGAAATGGGCAAAGAGGAAGAGGCAATGCTTTCGCTTGAAAAGGTTGACGAAGAGGACCCTTCTTTTCCTCAAGCGCTGCTTCTATTGGCTGACCTGTATCAGATGGAAGGTCTGTTTGAAGTGAGTGAAAAGAAGCTGCTTGAAGCGAAAAGACTTTTACCGGATGAGCCAGTCATTGATTTTGCTCTTGGTGAGCTGTACGCTTCCCAGGGAAAACTTGTTGAAGCCATCCAGTATTACGAAACGGTGCTTAAGACCCATGAAGAGATTGGCGGAGTGAACATTAACCAGCGAATGGCCGAAGCGTTAAGCGCAGGCGGATCGTTTGAGGACGCACTACATTATTATGAAAAAGCACTTGAGCAAAAACTGGAAATTAATACATTGTTCGGTTATGCTTTTACAGCCTTGCAGGCAGGCTATAATAAAACAGCAATCGAAAAGTTTGAGGAACTAAAAGCCCTTGATCCTGAATACCATTCCCTTTACCTCTATCTTGCCAAAGCTTATGAGCGAGAAGAATTGGTCGAAGAGGCATACGATGCTGTGAAGCAAGGGATCGAGCAGGATGAGTTCAATAAGGATTTATACTTTTATGGTGGTAAATTAGCACTCAAAATTCCTGATGAAGAAGCTGCAGAGAAATTGCTTCGTGAAGCAATCGCTATTGATCCAGGGTTCATGGAAGGAGTCCTTGTCCTGAACAAACTGCTGCTCAAGCAGGAACGCTATGAAGATGTACTTGAGCTTGTGCGGGCAGCTGACATCCACGAAGAAGAAGAGGAACCACAAATTCTTTGGGATGAGGCAGTTGCTTACCAGCAAATTGAAGATTTTTCACAGTCATTAAACAAATACCAACTCGCATATACTTTCTTTAAAGACAACAAAGAATTTTTGACAGACTACGGATATTTTTTAATTGAAGAAGGAAAAATGGCCGACGCCGCCGAAATTTTTAGTAAGTTAGTTGAAAAAGAACCTGGCAATGAAGAATTCCGTGAATTGTTGGACCGCATGACGGAGAATCAGTAACCTTAACAAAAAATTTGAGTTATGCAGAGGAGGGATTCAAAAATGACAACCCCTGTATCTGTCAACGAGAAAAAGGATTTTATCCGCTGGTTTTTAAACCATTACCAGCTTAAAAGGCGGGAATGCGTTTGGATCCTTAACTACTTGATGAGCCATGACCAGCTGATGGAAAAAGTGCACTTTGTGGAAAATGCACAATATTGTCCAAGGGGATTAGTGATGTCGACCCATTGCGTGGATGAAGTACCATTCCGGTTCTTTAAAGAAAACGTGATGACGACAGATGCTGAAAAGTCTTTCCACGACATTCGTTTGAACAGGGAAGAAGAAATTTACATCCAATTGAATTTCCATGCTTCAAACAAAGCCCACCAGTTTGCGGCGGTGCTGGAAGAAAACCCTTATGTTCCAGGCCAGCTCCAAATCAGTGAAAGTGACAAGATGGTAGCAGAGAGATTTCTTGAGGAGAGTATTCAAAAATTCCAAAAAGACAAACTGCTTACCTTGATTGATGAAGCACTGGACAGCCAGGACCAGGAAGCCTTCGAACATCTCACAGAACAATTAAAAAGATTGGGCGCAGTCAATTCGTTATAGCTTGCTTTTGATAGCAGGCTTTTTATTTTGCCCGGTATTAGGGCATGAGTCTCTGATTTGGATCAAAACAATTTTCTTTTGGACAAGAACCGAACGGGGGGTTGAGAAAACATTCGAACCTGGTCCTACTTCAGGCAAAACCCCAAGGTAGAGCGGCTGAAATGTACGAACCTGGCTCTACTTCGGACAAAACCCCAAGGTGGAGCCGTTGAAATGTCTGAACCTGGATCTACTTCGGACAAAACGCCAAGGTAGAGCGGCTGAAATGAGCGAACCTGGTCCTACTTCAGACAAAACGCCAAGGAAGATCCGTTGAAATGTGCGAACCCGGCTCTACTTCGGACAAAACGCCAAGAAAGAGCCGTTGAAATGTGCAAACCTGGCTCAACTTCGGACAAAACGCCAAGGTGGAGCCGCTGAAATGTGCGAACCTGGCTCTACTTCGGACAAAACGCCAAGGAAGATCCGTTGAAATGATCGAACCTGGCTCTACTTCGGACAAAATCAAAAAGAGGATGAGTTGAAATTTCTGACCCCGCCCTAACTTCCCATAAAACCACCAGGGCAAAGTTTCCGAAACGTTCGAAGCTACCAAACCATTCGAAAACGAGTTTTAATCGTGATATTATAGGTATTGATTAAATGGCAGGCTTTCAGTCGTAGAGTATCTTATATTACTCATTTAAGTAGAAACGACAGGGCCTAATAGAATGATGGAGTTGGTTTTATGAGATGGGTGGCAGCAGATGTGGAGATGTACCAGAAAGCAGCGGAATATGTAGACACGGCGATCGTGCCGCTATTGCCAGTTTCTTTCGGGGATGACATGAAACAAAATGCTTCGATGGCAGAGTTCATAGGAATCCTTACTACACAGCTGGAAAAGCAATTTAAGGGACGTATTTTCCTATTTCCTGATTTTGTGTACATAAAAGGACATGAAGCTAGTATAAAAGCCCTTAAGGAATGGGAAAACACTTTATTGGACAAGCAGTTCAAGCATGTGTTTTATGTTACCTCTGACAGCAGCTGGAGGCAGCAAGATAGGGAGTTAACTGGTAACCTGTTGTGGCTGCCATCATTGTCTTTGGAGCATATGCAGGAACAGCAAAAGGTGTCCATCGTGGAAGATCAGGTGAACCAGCTATTATCTTTGTTTACTGAGAAATGGCAAGACGATTAAACTTGATGTTATTTTTATCACTGAGAAAAATGTTTTCAACATAGTATTATATTGATTTTGTAATGAGATTGATATATCATGGTTATGTCCTAGTTTTAAAATGTGTTTAAATTATGTCCGTTGGGGACTTAACTTGGGAATAGAGGGGGGAATAGCGTGAGTAAGCATCGTGTTTCAAGACGTCAATTCTTAAACTATACTCTAACAGGTGTAGGCGGTTTCATGGCTGCAGGGATGCTGATGCCAATGGTTCGATTTGCCGTTGATCCTGTACTTAAGGGTGAAGATGCGGGAGATTTTATCGCGACTCCATTGAAGATCGCAGATATTACAAATGAACCGCAAAAAGTAAACTTTAGCTTTACACAAAAAGATGCGTGGTATGAATCTGAAGAAACTGGAACTGCTTGGGTATTCAAGAACGAAGGCGGAGAGATTATCGCCCTTTCACCAGTATGTAAACACCTTGGGTGTGTTGTTGACTGGAATACGGATAAGAAAAATCCGAATATGTTCTTCTGTCCTTGCCACTACGGTCTTTATGAAAAGGACGGTACAAACGTGCCGGGCACACCACCGTTGGCACCATTGGATGTATATCCAACCAAAGAAAAAGACGGGTTCCTTTATGTAGGAAAAGCCGAACCACGAAAGGGGGCGTAATCTTTGTTAAACAAAATTTACGATTGGGTAGATGAGCGTTTAGATATTACGCCTTTGTGGCGCGATATCGCAGACCATGAGGTTCCTGAGCACGTTAACCCGGCGCACCACTTTTCTGCGTTCGTGTATTGCTTTGGCGGTCTGACGTTTTTCATCACTGTCATTCAGATTCTTTCCGGAATGTTCCTGACAATGTATTATGTGCCGGACATCAAGAATGCATGGGAATCTGTATATTATCTTCAAAACCAGGTAGCGTTTGGACAAATTGTCCGCGGTATGCATCACTGGGGAGCGAGTCTTGTCATCGTAATGATGTTCTTACATACGCTTCGCGTGTTCTTCCAGGGCGCTTATAAGAAACCTCGTGAATTGAACTGGGTTGTCGGAGTTTTAATTTTCTTCGTAATGTTGGCTCTTGGCTTGACAGGATACTTGCTTCCATGGGATATGAAAGCATTATTCGCAACTAAGGTTACATTGCAGATTGCAGAAGCTGTCCCATTGATTGGGCCATACATTAAAATATTGCTTTCTGGACATTCAACGATCGTTGGTGCTCAAACCTTGACACGTTTCTTCGCGATTCACGTTTTCTTCTTGCCTGCTGCACTATTAGGCTTAATGGGAGCGCACTTCCTGATGATTCGTAAGCAAGGTATTTCTGGTCCATTGTAAAATTCGAATGAAAAGATTGTGCGAATTGAGTTTCGCCCAATGATACGGAAAAAGGAGGGGATTGCTCGATGCATCGTGGTAAAGGTATGAAGTTCGTGGGTGACTCACGTGTCCCTGCAGAACGTAAGCCTAATATTCCGAAAGATTACTCGGAATACCCTGGCAAAACGGAAGCGTTTTGGCCTAACTTCCTGTTGAAGGAATGGATGGTTGGTGCGGTCTTCCTAATCGGATACTTGAGCTTGACAATAGCTCACCCATCTCCGCTTGAGAGGATTGCCGATCCTACTGATACAGCGTATATTCCATTGCCAGACTGGTATTTCTTATTCTTATATCAATTGCTTAAATATTCATATGCTTCCGGTCCATATACTGTAATCGGAGCATTGGTTATCCCGGGTCTTGCTTTTGGAGCGCTTATGCTGGCTCCATTTATTGACCGCGGTCCCGAACGCCGTCCATCAAAGCGACCGCTCGCAACTGGCTTTATGCTG
The DNA here is from genome assembly GCF_002874535.1 of Mesobacillus jeotgali. Lineage (GTDB taxonomy): Bacteria > Bacillota > Bacilli > Bacillales > Cytobacillaceae > Mesobacillus > Mesobacillus jeotgali. The sequence goes on along the minus strand of NZ_CP025025.1, from coordinate 2,834,724 downwards.
TTGTCGATCGCTTCAGTCTTCTACCTCACTTGGGAATCTGTTGCCCACCATGACTGGGAAGCAGCCAAGAAACAAGGACAGATTGTGGATGTCGAAATCGACAAGAACTCAGATGGATATAAAATTGCACAGGCGCAAACCTGCACATCCTGCCATGGCGGCGAACTTGCCGGCGGTGCTGCAGCACCAAGTCTGTTAGATTCAAAAATGAGCGCCGAAGAAATTGCTGACGTTGCCAAGAACGGTAAAGGAAGCATGCCTGCGGTCTTCAAAGGAACCGACGAAGAACTTCAGACTCTTGCTGAATTCATCGACGGTCTTAGCGAGTAATATGTCAAAGAACCTGTAAGGAAACTTGCAGGTTCTTTTTTATGCACACGCTAGTCTTGAAACGTAAATATGCTAATGTGTTTTTGACAGATGACTACTCTTCAGGGAAGGGAATTGAAATCATTTTAGAAAATAACTTTTGAAAAACACCTTTGTAAAACCAGACAAGGAAAACTTGGCTTATTTTCTATAAACTGTAATAATAGTGATAGAAAACTTGGATTGGAGATCGTCAAAATGATTAAAAAAATATACCCTTTGCTAGGGAATAGATCTGTATTATGGCTGTTATTTTGGGTGAATGTATTGGGGACTGCTTACGGGTACTATTGGTATAAGTGGCAGCTTGTCGATACGCCGCCGAAATTTCTTCTTTTCGTTCCTGATAGCCCAACTGCGAGCTTATTCTTTGTGTTCGTTTTAGGTGCCTTCCTGATGGGGAAAAACTGGCCGCTTATGGAAGCATTGGCTATCGTTAGCCTGGTCAAGTATGGCCTTTGGGCGGTAGTGATGAATTTAATGGTATTCTTCGTTTCTGGTCAGCTTGATTGGATTGGGCTTATGCTGATGGCATCCCACTTTGCAATGGCAGTGGAAGGTGTCTTATATGCTCCATTTTATCGAATAAAACCATGGCATTTGATTGTAGCTGCAGTTGTACTTCTTCATAATGAAATCATTGATTATGTTTTTGGAATGATGCCAAGGTACCATACACTAGATTTGTTTATGGACCAGATCGGATACTTTACATTTTGGTTAAGTCTTTTCTCAATTGCCGTTGGGTATTACTTCGCTCTGCGGCCAGATCGATTCACACTTTCACTAAAAAGGTAAAGATAACCCCTGAATTTTGGTCTAACCTTGTCCACCTTCTCATACATTTTAATAGTATTTAGAGGGGGGACAGGAATGAGAGCAAAGTATCTTATATTTATTTCGGTGCTATTATTATTTATTGCGCCGTTTGCAGCATATGCAGAACCACAGTCGCCTGTTGAAGAACTGGACAATATATCAGACCAAGCACTGCAAATGGTGAAACTGCACCGTTATGATGATGCTAACAGATTGTTGAATCATTTTTCAGAAGAATTCTTGCTAGTAACAGGAGATGGACGGCCATTCACTATGGATGAATTGCGGATTATTACTGTGGCACATGATGAAGCAGTTGAGGCGGTAGCAAACGCTGATCTGGGACATGCTGAAAGGATGAACAGAGTTACAAAATTCAGGCTTGTCATTGACGCAATTGCTTCCACTCACCAGCCATTATGGACAGAGATGGAAGGGCCCATCATGAATGTTTTCAATGATATGAAGACTGCAGCATATGAGGGCGACAATGACCAATTTCATTCGAACCTTAATTCATTCCTTTCTTTGTACAATGTAATATATCCCAGCCTGAAGATTGACATCAATCCGGAAAGAATCCAGAAAGTTGATGCTAGAGTCAGCTTTATCGATCAGTACCGCCCTCAGGTACTGCAAGAGGCTTCCAGCCAGGAAGAACTTGAAGGGCTTGAATCGGATTTGCAAAACATCTTTGATGAAATGACGGAGGATGAAGCAGACCCATCTCTGTGGTGGGTAATGATTTCTACTGGAAGCATCATAATCCTTACATTGTCCTACGTAGGCTGGAGAAAATATAAAGGCGATCATGATAAAAAGAAAAATGTCCAAAAAGAACATAAAAATTGACACCTTATTCTAGTATTTATAAAATAGTGATAACATCATGAGATGTAAGGGGAGGTACTAGATGTCTATAATAATCTATTTTGCGCTGATTATTTTGATCCCGTTATGGGCTCAATTCAAAGTAAAAGGGGCATACAAGAAATATTCACAGGTGGCTTCTTCGTCCCATATGACGGGTGCAGAGGTGGCTCGTAAAATTCTTGATGATAACGGTTTATACAATGTTGGTGTCGAAGAAACGAGAGGTTATTTAAGTGACCACTACGACCCGCGTTCAAAGGTTGTACGTTTATCTTCAGATAACTTTTTTGGCCATTCAGTCGCAGCCGCTGCAATTGCTGCTCACGAAGTAGGCCATGCGATTCAGGATGCTGAGGACTATTCGTTCCTTAGATTCCGCCATGCGCTGGTTCCAGTGGCAAGCTTAGGTTCAAACTTTTCCTGGATCCTGATCCTAATTGGGATTTTTGCTCAATTAAGCGGATTGCTTTTACTAGGTATCCTTTTCATGGCCGCAGCTGTAGTATTCCAACTGGTAACTTTGCCGGTTGAATTCAATGCATCGAACCGTGCAATGGAACAGGTGGTTTCAGCTGGGATCATCAGGAATGATGAAGAAAGAGAAACGAAGAAAGTATTGAATGCCGCAGCTTTGACTTATGTAGCTGCAGCAGCTGTTGCAGTTCTTGAACTTGTTCGTTTAGTAATGATCTACACAGGCATGACTAGTAGTGAAGAATAAAAAAAATCCGGATGATTATCCGGATTTTTTTATCTTTCAAGAGGCAGTTTATTTTCATCGAGCGTAAATCCTTCGCCCAGTACATCGTGAACAACAGTGACCGATACAAATGCGTGTGGGTCTACTGAATTTATGACACTTTTCAATCGGACAATTTCATTCTTGGCGACCACGCAGTATAAAACATCTCTTTCTGATTTAGTATAAGAGCCTACAGCTTTCAGGCTGGTGACCCCGCGGTCCATTTCTTTCATGATTTTGGCTGCGATATCCTCGTTTTTCTCCGAAATGATCATAGCTCCTCTTGCAGCGTATGAACCTTCCTGCATAAAATCGATCACCCTGGCCCCTACAAATACGACCACCAGTGTATACATGGCTTCCCGATAATTCAAATATGTAATAAGCGAAAGGGTAATGACAGCAAAATCAAACATGAACATCGTACGCCCCATTGTCCACCCAACATACTTTTGCGCCAGCCTTGCGATGATGTCGACCCCACCTGTAGTTCCTCCGTATCGGAAGATGATTCCGAGACCAATACCGATGAACACTCCCGCAAAAAGGGCAGCTAAAAATAAGTCTTCATATAAGGGCATCTCGATTTGATGTTTTTGAAATATACCCAAAAAAATGGAGACTCCTACTGTACCTATGATTGTATAAATAAATACATTCCGGCCTAGCAGCTTCCAGCCTATGAAAAAAAGCGGCAAGTTCAATAATAAGTTAGTAATGGAAGGAGACCACCCAAATACGAAATATAGCAACAGGGTAATTCCGGTGAAACCACCTTCTGCGAGGTTATTCTGCATATTGAAATGAACAAGGCCGAATGAGAAAATAGCCGCACCAAGCAAAATGAAAAAGATGTTTTTGATTTTTAAGCCGTTAAGCACGATTAATTCCTCCTAATTAGTACGACTAAAATTACCTGATAAAGCGCTTATATTATATAAAATATAACCAACAAGGGCAATCTTTTACAGGAGGGGCATAAAGAGTCGCAATTTTCTATGTTCCACATCCTGTATCGTGATGAGGATATTAGGTTTAAAAAAGCTTTATTACTGATTGACTATAATTAGTTTGAAATAAAAATATTTGTCAAAGTACCTTCATTAAGCTAACATCGATATAGATATACATACATAAAAAGGTTGGGTGAGTTTCTTGAGTGGAAAGAAAACGATAAAAGAACTCCAGCAGGAAGTGGATACATATATAAGCCAATTTAAAGAAGGTTACTTCAGTCCGCTTGCATTGACTGCACGCATGACCGAGGAGCTCGGGGAGCTGGCTCGTGAGGTTAACCATTATTATGGAGAAAAGCCAAAGAAAAACGATGAAAAAGAAAAGACAATCGAAGAAGAGCTGGGAGATATGCTTTTTGTAATGATTTGTTTTGCCAATTCTTTAAATATAGACCTGGAAGAAGCACATAACATGGTCATGGAAAAGTTCAATACAAGGGACAAAGACCGATGGACGAGAAAAGACAGCTAAAGGAGACTAAGAAGATGGATAAAGTAAAGATCGTTATTGCAGGACCAAGAGGGAGAATGGGTAAAGAGGCTGTCGATCTGGTGCTCGGTACGGATACATATGAACTCGTGGGAGTTGTTGACAGGAAATATGAAGGAATGAAACTTGGTGAGCTCGAGGGCTTTCCAGCTAGTGATGCCTTAATTTATACAGATTTCGAAAAATGTCTTCAGGAAGTTGAGCCAGATGTACTTATTGACCTGACGACACCTGAAGTAGGGATGTTCCATACAAAGACGGCTTTGAAATATAAAGTTCGCCCAGTGGTAGGTACTACAGGGTTCAGTAAGGAAGACCTTGATGAACTTGAACAGCTGTGCGCTGAACAGGAAACAGGTTGTATCATCGCTCCAAACTTTGCAGTCGGAGCCGTTTTGATGATGAAATTCTCGCAAATGGCTGCCAGGTATTTCAATGATGTTGAGATCATTGAGCTGCATCACGACCAAAAGCTTGATGCGCCTTCGGGTACAGCAGTGAAAACGGCACAAATGATATCTGATGTACGTGAATCGAAAACACAGGGCCATCCTGACGAAAAGGAAACAATTCAAGGTGCGCGCGGTGCGGATTATGATGGTATGCACATACATTCAGTAAGGCTTCCTGGACTGATTGCCCACCAGCAGGTATTATTCGGTGCTGACGGACAAACATTGACGATCCGCCATGATTCATACAATCGAAGCTCGTTTATGTCTGGAGTCAAGCTTGCAGTGGATACAGTCATGAAAATGGATGCTTTTGTTTACGGATTAGAGAATATCATTGAATAGGGGAGAAACCATGAACATTGCCTTAATCGCACATGATAAAAAGAAAGATGATCTGGTGGGTTTCGCTGTCGCTTATAAGGAGATTTTTGAAGACCATACGTTATTCGCAACCGGGACAACAGGGTTGAGGATCATTGAAGCAACGGGTCTGGAAGTGACAAGGTTTCAATCCGGCCCTCTTGGCGGTGACCAGGAAATTGGCGCACGGATTGCCAACAATCTGATGGACGCAGTGTTCTTCTTTCGTGATCCACTGACTGCCCAGCCCCATGAACCAGATGTGACTGCCCTGGTCCGCTTATGTGATGTATATTCTGTCCCTCTGGCGACCAATATGGGAACAGCTGAGATTCTCGTAAAAGGGATTGAAAGAGGAGACCTTGATTGGCGAAATATAGTGAAAGAAGAAACTGGTGATGAAAATGGAAGCAATGAAGCTTGATATACTGGCGTTTGGTGCTCATGCTGATGACGTTGAAATCGGGATGGGCGGTACAATCGCAAAATATGCTGCTGAAGGAAAATCTATCGGGATTTGTGATTTGACCAAAGCAGAGATGTCTTCAAATGGAACGGTGGAGATCAGGAGCCGAGAAGCAAAAGAAGCAGCCGGCATTCTTGGAGTGAAAATGAGGGAAGCACTTGACTTGCCTGACAGAGGCTTATTTTTAAAGGAAGAATACATAAGGACAATTGTTAGAGTGATCAGGCGAAATACTCCGGACATAGTTTTTGCACCCTATTTTGATGACCGTCATCCTGACCATGGCAGCTGCGCACGCCTTGTTGAGGAGGCGGTCTTTTCCGCAGCAGTAAGGAAATATGATGAAGAGGACGGACTAAAGCCACACAGGGCAAAAGCTGTATATTTTTATATGATCAATGGATTCCATAAACCTGATTTTCTAGTTAATGTATCGGATTATATCCATTTGAAAATCAATGCACTAAATGCTTACGAAAGCCAATTCATGAAAGGGGCAGGCACTTTTGACACTCCGCTTGTGAACGGCTACATTGAAACAGTCGAAGCACGCGAGAAATTATTCGGCAAGGAAGCTGGTGTCGCATATGCCGAAGGCTTTATGTCCAAAAAACCATTGTTAATCCACAAGGATTTGTTAGGGGAAGGAAAATGAAGAAACTTAAAATAGGCATCACTTGCTACCCGACGGTAGGTGGTTCTGGTGTTGTCGCAACAGAACTCGGGAAGCTTCTGGCGGAAAAGGGGCATGAGATTCATTTTATTTCCTCGAGCCTTCCCTTTCGCCTGAAAAAAATGTACAGAAATATTTATTCGCATGAGGTAGAGGTTAATCAATACTCTGTCTTTCAATATCCTCCATATGATATTGCTTTGGCCAGCAAGATTGCAGAGGTCGCAGTTTTGGAAAATTTAGATGTACTTCATGTCCATTATGCCATTCCTCATGCTGTCTGTGCTATACTCGCCCGCCAGATGAGCGGCCGTGATTTGAAGATTGTCACGACGCTTCATGGCACGGATATTACTGTACTTGGATATGATCCATCTCTCACAGATGCCATACGGTTCGGCATTGAAAAATCTGATTACGTTACAGCTGTGTCCAATTCGCTTATCCAGCAGACTTATGATTTGATCAAACCGGACAAAGAAATTGGCTGTGTGTACAATTTTATAGACACTCGAGTCAACAAACGAGTCGATTCCTCAGATCTCAGAAAGGAATTTGGAATCCTTCCTGAAGAGAAAGTGGTCATCCATGTGTCCAACTTCCGGCCTGTTAAAAGAGTTCCGGATGTGATCAAAGCATTTGCAGGCATCGCAGAAAAAATGCCGGCCAAGCTTTTGCTTGTTGGTGATGGACCTGAAATGAAGATTGTATGCAACCTTGCAAGTGAATTGGGGATTAGCGACAAAGTACTGCTGCTTGGGAAACAGGAGAGGGTAGAGGAGTTATACTCATTGAGTGATTTGATGCTTCTTCTCTCAGAAAAGGAAAGCTTCGGCTTGGTAGCTTTAGAAGCGATGGCTTGCGGTGTGCCATGTATCGGTACGGATGTAGGAGGGATTCCGGAAGTGATTGTGGACGGAGAGACAGGTTACATATGCGAATTAGGAAATATTGAAGAAATAACGGAAAAAGCTGTTAGTATACTCTCAAACCCTGAAATTCACAAGCGTTTTGCTGATAAATCGGTAGAAAGGGCAGAGAAAAGCTTTAGCGCTGAACAAATCGTATCTGAATACGAAAGCATCTACTATAATATGGTTGAGCAGGATCGACTATGATAGGTCAGCCATTCATACAGGCAGTGCCTGTCCTTAAGTTAATAGAGAATGCTGGGTATGAAGCGTATTTTGTCGGAGGGTCTGTCAGGGATCATATCCTCGGTCGCGAAATATCCGATGTTGATATCGCAACGTCAGCTTTACCTGAAGAGTTAAAACGAATTTTTCCTAAAACTAATGATGTGGGAATCGAACATGGAACAATTCTCGTCCATTATAAAGGCGAGCATTATGAAATAACGACGTTTCGTTCGGAAGAAAATTACACAGATTTCCGCAGGCCAGATAAGGTTTCTTTCATTCGGTCATTAAATGAGGATCTACAGCGGCGTGACTTCACGATGAATGCAATGGCTATGGACAAAGAGGGAAACATTATCGATCCTTTTGCGGGCAAAGAAGCGATAAACAAAAAAGAAATTGTGACAGTAGGCAATCCAGATGAACGTTTCGGTGAAGATGCATTGAGGATGCTTAGGGCAGTTAGATTCCAGTCACAATTATCTTTTTCGATTGGAAAGCAGACTTTAGAATCACTTACGAATCACTGTCACCTTCTGGAGAACATAGCGGTAGAACGCAAAACTGTTGAATTCGAAAAATTGCTTAAGGGGCCAGGCAGGAGAGAAGCAGTCCAATTGCTGGGGAATAGTGGCATGATTCAATATTTGCCAGGATTGAAGGGTCATAGTGATGAAGTAATCCGCTTTTCAAGTCATCTAAAAGAGGATTTCCAACTGGCGGAATCATGGGTCCTGCTGGTGTTTGAATTAGGTTTGAAAGACAAAGAAATTGAAGTTTTTCTTAGAGATTGGAAGCTTCCAGTCCAAAGAATTAAACGAATTAAACAAATTCATGCGTTGGTATTGCACCGCCTTGAAAATGAATGGAATCCGGTATTGGTTTATAACGCAGGATTGGAAGATGCAATTAGCGCTGAAGTAGTGTTTGCGTCCCTGCAAGATATTGTTGGCAGCACCGAAAAAATCAGGGAATTGCATGAGAGGCTTCCGATCAAGCATCGAAATGAATTGAGCGTAACTGGGAATGATGTTATGGGCTGGCTGGATAAACAGCCTGGTCCCTGGCTGCGCGAGTTTCTTGAGGAAATCGAACGTTCTGTAATCTATGGCGTCGTACCAAATGAGAAGGAGAAAATAAAGGAATGGCTGAACGCGTCCAATCTGAGATCAGAAAAAAATTGATCGATGCTTTTACAAAAAATGAAACTGAATATCTATCAGGCCAACATCTGGCTGACATTGCGGGCTGCACACGAACGGCGGTATGGAAGCATATCGAGGAGCTTCGCAAGGAAGGTTTTGAATTTGAGGCGGTCAGAAGAAAAGGATACAAAATTATCTCAATCCCTGACAATATGTCTGCAGATAAAATAACCCTTGGTTTAAACACTGAATTTCTTGGCAGGAATCTGCACTATCATGACAGTGTGGAATCCACTCAAAAAATTGCATATAAACTGGCTTATGATAATGCAGATGAGGGAACTGTGGTGATTGCCGAAGAGCAAACTGCGGGAAGAGGAAGGATGGACCGTAAATGGCATTCTCCCAAATATACAGGAATATGGATGAGCATCATCCTAAGGCCGAAAATTCCTATCCCGAAGGCTCCGCAGCTGACATTGATCACTGCAGTCGGCGTTGTGCAGGCCATAGAGGAAGTAACAGGCTTATTGCCTGAAATTAAATGGCCGAATGATATTCTCATCAACGGCAAGAAAATTACCGGAATCCTTACCGAGCTCCAGGCTGAATCAGATCGGATTAATTCAATCATTATTGGAATCGGCATCAATGTCAATTCAGGAATGGAAGATTTCCCTGAAGATATCCGAACAATCGCTTCGTCGCTCGCCATTGAATCTGAAAAAATCATAGACAGAGAAAAGTTGATCAGGTCGATACTTGAGAAATTAGAAAAATTGTATTTACTTTATCTCGAAAAAGGCTTTTTTCCGATAAAGCTGATGTGGGAAAGCTACGCTATAAGTATTGGTAAACAGATCACTGCAAGGACCCTAACCGGGGAGATCAAGGGGAAAGCCACCGGGATTACTGAAGACGGAGTTCTATTGATTGAGGATTCAGCAGGGGAAATTCATAACATATACTCCGCAGATATCCAGATAGAAGGTTAATTCAGTAATGTAGCCAAAAAAGCGGTCATTTGCTATAATCAATCTGGGCGGTATCGAGAGAACTGCACCTTGTTGATTTATTTTATAAAAAAATAGTTCTGCCTGGATCCGGTAGCGGACTGGGACAGAGGGATGAAACAAGTACAGGCTTCAAAGGGTCCTTCTGGCATAGATGGGCCCTTTTTTAGTGTCTGGCATTGATGGATTGTTTTATCTCCTCTTCAAAAAAAGGGAGGAATGGTAATGAAACAAACAACTGATTTCTTGAAAATGAAGCAAACAGGCAACAAGATCGTCATGGTGACAGCCTATGATTATCCTTCAGCCAAGCATGCAGAACAGGCTGAAGCTGATCTGATCCTCGTAGGTGATTCACTTGGAATGGTCGTGCTCGGCTATGACTCGACTATACCGGTGACAATGGAGGACATGATCCACCATTCGAAAGCTGTCAGGCGAGGAGCAGGCAATACATTCATTGTTGTCGATTTGCCATTTATGAGTTATCATCTGTCGATTAAAGACACTCTTATAAACAGTGCAAAAATTATGCAGGAAACAGGGGCAAACGCTGTGAAACTAGAAGGTGCTGATGAGGTCATTGACCATATAAACGCACTGACGAAGGCAGGAGTTCCCGTAGTAGCGCATCTTGGTCTCACTCCGCAGTCTGTCGGGGTACTCGGTGGATATAAAGTCCAGGGGAAAAGCGCTGATGCTGCAAAAAAACTGATTGATGACGCAAGAAAATGCGAAGAGGCAGGTGCCTTTGCTGTTGTACTGGAATGCGTCCCTAAACAGCTTGCTGAACAGGTTAGCCAGGCTCTCACAATCCCGACGATAGGTATCGGAGCTGGAGCGGAGGTTGACGGACAGGTACTTGTATACCATGATATAATCACCTATGGTGTGGACAGGGTGCCGAAATTCGTGAAACAATATACGAATGTAAATGAACTGATCTCTTCTGGGCTCAATGCCTATGTATCAGAAGTAAGACATAAGGCTTTCCCAGAAGATAAACATAGCTTTACCATGAAGGAAGAAGAATTGAAGGCATTGTACGGGGGAAAAGAATGAGAATCATTAGAACCATCACCGAGATGCAGAAACAGATGCAACAATTGAAATCTGAAGGTAAATCCATTGGTTATGTACCAACCATGGGTTTCCTGCATGAAGGCCATATATCATTGATGAATAGGGCGCGTCTGGAAAATGACGCTGTTGTCCTGAGTATTTTCGTGAACCCACTTCAATTCGGCCCTGCGGAGGATCTGGATGCCTATCCACGTGATTTTGAACGCGACCATGAGATTGCGGAGAATCAAGGAGTAGATTATATCTTCTATCCTTCTGTTGAAGAAATGTATCCAGATAATGCTTCGGTAAAAGTATCTGTTGTTGACCGGACAAATGTCCTTTGCGGCAAATCAAGGCCTGGGCATTTTGACGGAGTAGCGACTGTCTTGATCAAGCTGTTTAATATCATCCTGCCAACGAGGGCATATTTTGGCCTCAAGGATGCTCAGCAGGTCGCAGTGGTCGATGGCCTGATCAGGGATTTCAATTTTCCAATAGAATTGATTCCGGTTGAAACAGTACGTGAAGAAGATGGGTTAGCAAAAAGTTCGAGAAATGTCTATTTAAGTGACGATGAAAGACAACAGGCAGTCGAACTTAGCAAAAGCCTTGAAATGGCTAGACTCGCCATTGAGAGAGGCGAAAGAAGCCCTGATGAGGTTGTTGGAATGATGAGGCATCATATTAAAGAGAATACGACAGGTACAGTAGATTATGTTGAAATCTATTCCTATCCTGAGCTTGGTGAAATGGAGACATTGAAGGGAAAAGTCCTCATTGCACTGGCTGTGAAGTTCTCAAAAGCAAGACTCATTGACAATACCATTTTAGAAGTAGAATAACTTTAATAGGGGGATTATATTCCATGTTTCGCACCATGATGAATGCTAAAATACATCGAGCAAGAGTAACTGAAGCCAATTTGAACTATGTCGGCAGCATCACGATCGACACTGATATTCTGGACGCAGTCGGAATGGTTGCTAATGAAAAGGTTCAGATTGTAAATAATAATAATGGCGCTCGCTTTGAAACATACATTATTCCAGGTGAAAGAGGGAGCGGAGTAGTGTGCCTGAACGGTGCAGCAGCCCGTCTAGTGCATGAAGGCGATGTTGTAATCATCATTTCCTATGCGCTTGTTCCGGAAGAGAAGGTTCCGTCCCATCAGCCAAAAGTAGCGTTGATGGATGAGAATAACCGTATAGTAGAAATGCTGCATGCTGAACCTGAAAAAACCGTATTCCTATAAACAAGAAAACTCCCGTACTATCGGGAGTTTTTTCATACCGTTACTTTGTAAACTCTTTTCCATGTGCTTAAAGGGCATGGATGAGGGTTATTGGAAATCATCTAAGGAAGAATTACATACTGCGGAATGACCGGATTTTTTGCCTGGTAAGGTTGAAAAGTATAATCCAATTGCATTTGTTTTGGTCATAATAGGACTACACTGATAGATAGGGACTTTGAAAGTGGATGCATCATGTTCCATTGAAGGCAATTGGCACATGAAATGTATGTCTAGATGAAAAAAGTGTCCCACTGATGCTGTTGGAATATCGTTAAGACACTGTCCCGCTTTCACTTTCACATTTTTTATGATACGTTTTTGTTTGACTGAATGTTAGAGGTGTATTGAAGAATGAGCCAAAAATTTGTGGTTGTAGATTTAGAAACAACGGGCAATTCCCCTAAAAAGGGTGACCGTATTATACAATTTGGAGCAGTGATCATTGAGGATGGGAAGATTACTGGCCGGTTTTCCTCGCTTGTCAATCCATTGCAGGAGATTCCTGCATTCATTGAAGAGTTGACAGGAATTTCTGATTCAATGGTAAAGGATGCTCCATTATTTGATGAAATCGCTCCGCAGGTTTCTGATATGCTTGAAGATGCTTATTTTGTGGCTCATAATGTCTTATTTGATCTTTCCTTTTTACAAGAAGAATTATTAAATTCAGGTCAGGAAGGATTTTATGGTCCTGTTATAGATACTGTGGAAATGGCAAGAATCCTTTATCCGACTGCTGACAGTTATAAATTGACTGATTTGGCCGCAAGAGAGGGGTTGCATCATGACCGCCCTCACCAGGCTGATAGTGATGCACAAGTGACGGCAGAGTTGCTCCTGATAATGCTTGAGGATATAAAAGCATTGCCTATGGTCACAGTCAATGAACTGGCAAAGCTTTCAGAGGGGCTTAAGAGTGACCTTCACTTAATTTTTGATGATGTTTTGAGTTTAAAGGAGAGCAGACTGGAAACCTTACCTGAACATATTGAGGTTTACCGTGGGATTGCCTTGAAAAAGAGAGCGGTAATCTGCAAGCATAACCAAAGTGCTATTGCGTATCCAGAATCAATGGAGGAAAAAATGTCTTTACTCCAAAAGGCATTTTCTGGCTATGAGATCAGGCATGGACAATTTGAGATGATGGACTGCGTTCGTGAAGCATTCTCAAAGAATGGCCATGTTTTGATTGAAGCGGGAACGGGTGTAGGAAAGTCCCTTGGTTATTTGATACCAGCAGCAATTTTTTCATTGGAGAGTAATAATCCTGTTGTAATCAGTACCTACACAACACAGCTTCAGGAACAGCTGTTATTCAATGACATTCCCAAACTGGGGCAGGTATTGGGATCAACCATAAATGCATCGTTGATTAAAGGAAGGAACAACTATATCAGTATGGCCCGGTTTGAGCACTCTCTGAGGGAAGTAGAGGAGAATTACGATACAGCCCTTACTAAAATGCAGATACTTGTTTGGCTTACGCAAACAGAAACTGGAGACTTTGATGAACTCAATTTGTCTAGCGGGGGCATGCTCTTCTGGAGTAAAGTGAAAAATGAACGCGCGCTTTTCCTTAAAACGAAGCACTGGGAGGATTATGACTTTTACCAAAGGGCAATCGAAAAAGCGCATAATGCGGATATTTTGATCACTAACCATTCAATGCTGCTTGCCGATCTTGTTTCAGAAAAGGGACCGCTGCCGGATTATGACTATGCAGTACTTGATGAAGGTCATCAATTCGAAAAGGCGGCAGGAAAGTATTTTGGCAAGTCACTGGATTATCTGGCTGTCAGGCTAGTACTTAATCAGCTTGGTTTATATGACCAAAACCAGCTGTTCTATAAGTTGGAGACATTGCTTAACAATAATAACGGAGATCTTGGAAGCAGCAGGCTTCATACGTTTGAAATCAATCAGTTGATATCTGACTTGGTATATGAAACAGAAGAACTTTTCAAGCTTGCAGGAACTTATGCAAGAAAAGCGTTGAAGAATAAATCTTATGGAAACAAATTGAATGCAAGCATGGTGTCGGACAGGGATAACCGGATTTGGAATGCATTGAAAACAACCGCAGAAAGATTTTATTTCCACTTAAAGGATTTAATCACCGCTCTGGAAGGAAGACTGGATGAGGCGGGAAAAAGCCCGCATCGCTATACAGGCGTGCAGCAATCAATCCTTGAAGAGGTTGTTTCGGTTACAGAAGATTTAGAAAAAATCCGTATTACAGCTAGAACCCTTTTTATGGACGAAAGCGGTTATGTGCGATGGATTGAGGCAGATATGAGGGCATTGCAAAATTCAACGACAATTTTTTCACGTCCTGTTTATGTATCTGATTATTTGGCAGAACAATTTTTTGCGAAAAAAAGAAGCGTAGTTGTTACATCAGCAACCCTCTCTGTTAATAATTCCTTCACCTTTATCAAAAAGGAATTGGGACTGCGAAATACGCTGATGGAAAAGCAAATTCCATCTCCATTTTCCTATGTGTCTCAGGTCAAGCTCATTGTGCCTGATGACTTGCCGGATATTAAGTCTGTATCTAATGATGACTATGTGGCAGCCATTACGGAACATATCATCTCAATTGCAGAAGCAACTAAAGGCCGGATGCTGATTTTGTTCACATCTCATGAGATGCTGAAAAAGGCGTATGAACTAATAAAGGAGAGCGGCCTCCTTGAAGAGTTTATTTTGATTGCCCAGGGGATTACTGCAGGCAGCAGGACAAGACTGACCAGGAACTTCAAACGGTTCGATAAAGCGATTTTATTCGGGACCAGCAGTTTCTGGGAGGGTGTTGATATTCCGGGTGAGGATCTATCCTGCTTGATAATCGTGAGGCTTCCATTTACACCACCAGATGAACCAATAACAGCTGCAAAGTGTGCTTTGATCAAGGAAAACGGTGGCAGCCCTTTCTCTGAATTGTCCCTCCCAGAAGCCGTCCTGAGATTTAAACAAGGGTTTGGAAGACTAATCCGTACATCAAACGATAGAGGACTGATTCTAATCTTTGATCGAAGGCTTGTTACCACATCATACGGAAGTGCCTTTTTACAATCGGTACCTGACGTTCCAGTGGAAAAAGGATCTATAACAGAAATTGTCGATATGATTCATGATTGGCTGTAGTACTTGTTGCGCGCAAGACCAACATGAACTGCTTTTTTTAAAAGCCTTTTATAATTTCAGCTAAATGACGCACTCTAAAGCTAGAAGTAATTGGAGGAGTGTACATGAAGCTGTTATTAGCAATCCTGGCATTTATGAATTGGTATTATTTCCCGTATGAATCTCCTTCTGCTCCAGTAGAGGTTGAAGGGGTGGATGTCAATCTAAAAAGAAACGAATTGGCTTTTACATTCTTAGCAATAAGCGATGGAGAAGCCGCACTGATTCAGCATGCTAATGGCGAGAATATACTAGTGAATACTGGTGGCACTGGCACATTCAAAGAGCTTGAACGGCTGCTTGCTCTTTTTCATGTAAATGATTTATCGACGATTATTTTGACTGCGAATGCTAGGCAGGACAACCTCGATCAAATAATCCAGAAATATAATGTCCGGAGAATTTTTACAGGGAAAGCTGGTAATCAGGCTCTTGCAGAAGCTTCAATCCCGACTGAAGTGAAGGTCCAAAGCTGGAAGCAGGGAGATTTGTTAAAGCTAATGCCAGGGTTGACTGCTGAAGTCATTTTTGATGGCAGTGAAGAAAAAGAGGGCACAGATATTTCTTTTCAATTTTTTCATCATCAAATTTTTTATGTTAGTTCAGCTAGTCATGCTTCTGAGCAAGCATTTCTTGCAGAACCATTGAAGAATGTCAATATTGTCAAATTACCGTTTTTTGCTGCAAAAGGCTCTTTTTCAGATCTGTTGATTGAGCATCTCGATCCTCAGCTCGCAGTCA
Organism: Mesobacillus jeotgali; assembly: GCF_002874535.1. Lineage (GTDB taxonomy): Bacteria > Bacillota > Bacilli > Bacillales > Cytobacillaceae > Mesobacillus > Mesobacillus jeotgali. Next base: position 2,818,878 of record NZ_CP025025.1, on the reverse strand, counting down.
TCTTCAAATCTAATTCGATTAAACCTGATCCGGATTTAGTGGAGATGCTGCATGAAGCCTGGATTGATGTTTATTTCACAAAGCAGCATGGTACTGTTACAATTAAGCTTACCGATTCAACCTATGATGTCATCACGATTTTGAGTGAAGAGTGATTGTTCTTTTAATTTAGAATGGATGCATACTGTTATAGCCTAAATGTACAAAAACAGGGTAAATAAAAACTGCGCAATTTTTGCGCAGCCATTTTTGGATGTGTGGACTAGAAAAGTATTTTGAAGTGTTCTGTGTAGCAGTAATACTCTTACCAGTGGGGACCATCTCCTGTTATAATGAGTGGTGTTAATTGTATTGTTGCCAGCTTAACGTTCATATATAAATGACAAAAATTGTGTGAAGGGAGAGGAAGCGGGCATGGAAAGCAAAATTGAAGTAGTTTCGACTGTAAAGGTACAGAACAGTCCTGATTTGTATAAAATTGTAGATGCACTAAACAGGACTTTAAAGCGCGATGACCTCATGTTCGGTCTTGCATTGGATCAGGATGATCAAGAAAAAGCAATTTTTACTATTTATCGCACTTGATTAATTGAGCTGCTGTCCTGATTAATATTTGTAAGAGCAATGATTTAAGCATACATAAAGAAGGGGATACATGTGAAGAAATGGATATTTTTCAGTATCCTCATTGTTGTTACAATTGTGGGGATTCTGATAAATGTATACTTAAACGCGGTTGAGCCAGTGAAAGCAGCAGAAAAAGAGGCTGTCCAAATTGCGTCAGAAGAAACTAACCTTTCAGATTTTACAAACTTCAGTTTGTATAGTGGGGAAGAGACTTATTATGTGATGACGGGAAAAAATGCCAAACAGGAAGATGTTTATGTTTGGATCAATGAAAAAAACAGTGAAGTTATCACACGAAATGCTAAAAATGGTATCACGAAAAAAGAAGCTTTAAATAAACTATATCAGGAAAAAAATCCGAATGAAATTATTGAAGTAAGGCTCGGTATGGCAAGAATCCAAAAGACGGACAGGCCGGCATGGGAAATATTTTACCGAAACAACAACGACACAATAAATTATTATTATGTGGATTTTGATACAGGTGAAAAACTGAGGGCCATTGATAATTTGTGATTCCCATTTAGCAAATTTTTGATTCAAGAAGAGATGTTGGACAATAAAATATTATTAAATAATAGCCGTATGCAAAAATAGGAGGTAAAGGGATGGAGATCCAATTAGCCAGCAGAGTGGGAGCACTCACTCCTTCAACAACTTTGGCAATTACCGCAAAAGCAAAAGAATTGAAAGCGCAAGGGAAAGACGTGATAGGACTAGGAGCAGGAGAACCTGACTTCAATACACCACAGCATATTATTGATGCTGCTGCTAAGTCCATGAATGAAGGTTTCACTAAGTACACACCATCTGGCGGTCTGCCGGAGTTGAAAAAGGAAATCGCAGCGAAGTTAAAAAGTGATCAAGGTCTTGAATATCAGTTGAATGAAATCATCGTAACAAGCGGAGCTAAGCATGGCTTGTACACCTTATTCCAAGTACTTCTCGATGAAGGGGACGAAGTGATCATCCCAATTCCCTATTGGGTTAGCTATCCTGAGCAGGTAAAGCTTGCAGGAGGAAATCCTGTCTACGTGGAAGGACTTGAACAGAACAACTTTAAAATCACTCCTGAACAATTAAAGGAAAAGGTGACCGACAAGACAAAGGCGGTCATCATCAATTCCCCAAGCAATCCTACCGGAATGGTATATTCCAGAGAGGAATTGAAGGCTCTTGGTGATGTATGTGTTGGGAGTGGAATCCTGATCATATCTGATGAGATTTATGAAAAATTAATTTATGGAAATGCAGAGCATATCTCAATTGCTGAACTTTCTGAAGAGCTTAAAAAGCAGACGATCATCATCAACGGCGTTTCCAAGTCCCATTCAATGACAGGCTGGAGAATCGGATATGCAGCAGGGAACAGTAAAATCATCAAGGCAATGACTGACCTGGCAAGCCACAGCACGTCAAACCCTACGACTCCTGCCCAGTATGCGACGATTGAAGCTTACGCAGGGTCCCAGGATGCGGTAGAAACAATGCGTTCTGCTTTTGAGGATAGACTTGAAATCATCCATGGCAAGCTGAATGAAGTACCGGGAATCAGCTGTATTAAACCTCAGGGAGCATTTTACCTGTTCCCAAATGCACAAGAAGCGGCTCTTATGACGGGTTGCAAGGATGTGGATGAGTTTGCAGAAGTATTGCTGACAGAAGCGAATGTAGCGGTAGTTCCTGGCTCGGGATTTGGGGCTCCAGACTATATGCGACTGTCATACGCTACATCTCTTGACCAGTTAGAGGAAGCGATCAGCAGAATTCATCAATTTGTTGAAAGCAAGTCGTAAATCATTAGACGGAGAATCAATGCCGATTCTCCGTTTTCCAAGTTTGAGATCTATGAAATTACTCAGAAATTACACACAGAAGGATAAGGTCCGTTTTAATTGCGGGCCTTGTTGTATTTTAGGGAATCGTGTTTTATTTTGTCTGTAACAGCTCACATTTTCGTTATTTTTCGACTAATTTCCTTTTTTAATCTTTTTCTATTTTATTACCAGCCGGCCTTGTTCATGCTATACTATGAAAAGAGGTGTCCGGAATGAAAAAAGCAGATATGTTAGATTGGCTGAAAGAGGGGAATGTTACAATTCCTGCTGTATTGCTTACGCAGTACAAAGAAATGAGATTGAACGAACAAGAATTAGCGTTATTACTTCATGTATTCTATTTTTCTGAAAAAGGAAATGAATTTCCTACGCCTACGGAACTTGCAGCCCGCATGACGATATCGGCTTTCGAATGTACAGATTTGCTCCGAGCACTGATTCAAAGAGGGTTTATATCGATAAGTGATGGGAATTCTACGGACGGAATCAGATATGAAAAATATTCCCTGGAACCGCTGTGGGAAAAGCTGTTTGATCAGTTTATGCTCAAACGGAAACAGGAAAAAGAGATGACCAACCAGAAGGAAGAAACGGATTTATATACAGCGTTTGAAAGGGAATTCGGCCGGCCGTTATCACCCTTTGAATGTGAGTCACTGGCAATGTGGATGGATGATGATCACCATGACCCTATCATCATTAAAGCTGCATTAAGAGAAGCTGTCATTTCTGGCAAATTGAATTTTCGGTACATAGACCGGATTCTTTTTGAATGGAAAAAGAATGGAATCAAGACGATCGAACAAGCTAAAAGTTATGGAAGGAAATTCAGGCAGCACCAGAGTGCTCAAAAGACAGGAAAGGAAGAACCTAAAGTTTCTGCGAATCCTGTTCCGTTTTATAACTGGCTTGAACAGTAATTGTAATGAGAGAATTCATCTATTCTCTCTTTTTTTAGGTTCTTTTCGAGCTTTGATGTTTTAATTTGCATTGAAAGTCGTAAATTTTGAAATGTGGTGAGATATATGTTAAATAAACAGCAAATCCGGTTTTGCCTCGATGAAATGGGGAGGATGTTTCCTAATGCTCATTGCGAGCTGGTTCACTCTAATCCTTTTGAACTGGTCATTGCAGTCGCCCTATCAGCTCAGTGCACTGATGCCCTGGTGAATAAGGTGACCAAAAACTTATTCCAAAAATACAAAAGTCCTGAGGATTTTTTGAGTGTTACATTAGAAGAACTGCAGCAGGACATCCGGTCAATTGGATTATATCGCAATAAAGCGAAAAATATCCAAAAGCTTTGCAGGATGATTATTGAAGAGTATGGCGGAGAGGTTCCACGGGACAGGGATGAATTGACAAAGCTTCCTGGCGTTGGTCGTAAAACAGCCAATGTCGTGGTTTCAGTCGCTTTCGGGATACCTGCCATTGCAGTTGATACCCATGTTGAACGGGTCAGTAAACGCCTGGCTTTTTGCCGCTGGAAAGATTCAGTTCTTGAGGTTGAGAAGACCTTGATGAGAAAAGTTCCTGAGGAAGAATGGTCCATTACACATCACAGGATGATTTTCTTTGGACGATATCATTGTAAAGCCCAGAATCCCAAGTGTGAAACATGTCCTTTACTGGAGGTATGCAGAGAGGGCAAAAAAAGAATGAGAGTAAAATCGTAATGGAAAGAACAGAAAGTTCCTTTCATGATAATGTACAAGTAGTGACGACGATCCTCGGTGAATGGGAGCAGTGCAAAAATGAACTGGATAATCACTTCAGGAACAGGGATAGCGATAAGGCACTGCCATTGATGAAGAGGGCTTTAGAATTATTTGAACAATTTCTTGTAAGTTCAAATAGCTTGAGTCCAGATAAATATTGGATTAAAGATTGTAAGATTAAGCCGGTGAATGTAGAAGAAAGACTTGATTTTATCATATCAAGACCCAAACTTTTTCATTCTTATAAACAACTTGCTGAATTGTTCGCTGAGCAGGAAAAGCAGTTTGCCAAACAAACGATTTTATTTAGAACAAAAAAACGTCCTGATTAACTCGGGACGTTTTTTTTTGTCGTTTTATTGAGTTATTGTAGGATGATCAATCGTCATCTTCATCACCATTGTTGTTACCATCATTATTTCCATCGCCTGCACCATTACCATTACCATTTCCATTGCCATTTCCATTGCCATTGCCATTTCCGTTACCATTGCCTTGGTCATCTTCATTTCCTTGATCATTCTCATTTTCATTCTCGGCATCTTCTGGTTCTGGCAGGAGTGGTTCTGGAACTTCGACTTTAAGAGTGGCTGGATCAGATCGCTGTTCACCACGTATAGCTGTAACTTTGAATGAATAAATTCCGCCTGGAACTGCATTGGCGATTTTTAAGCCTGTCTCTGCTGTAGTGGTCAGTGGTTGCTCAGGACCTTCATCAAGGGAAGCGGTAACCTCGAATTGGATATCCTCTTTATTCTCCTGATCGAATTCCCAGCTCAGGATGATTTCATTTTTCGATTCATCGTATTTTGCTTCAAGTTTTGAAGGAGTTTCAAGCTTTTCAAACTTCTTGGAAGTTTCCTTAGGAACATTGCCCTTTACAGCCCACTCGTAAAGGATTTCATCCTTTGGAGTATATTCACTTGCAAGCTTTGCCGGCATTGTACCTTTTTCGATTTTAACTCTTTCAACACTCTTTGGAACAGTAAAATCAGGTGTATCTACGTCTTTAGAAACATATGTCATCAGATTTTTGAAGAGTGTCTGTGAGATTTTTTGTTCATTACCGTAAAGTGCCGTCTTTCTGTCGCTATAACCAGTCCAGACGGATGCTGTATATCTTGTTGTATAGCCTACAAACCAGGAATCAGGGACTCCGCCATTTTTAATCCCCCATTTTTTGATATCTTCCGGTGTGTAGTTCGTTGTTCCTGTTTTTCCGGCAACATGAAGGTTTGGAATGTTTGCGTAAGTTGCTCCTGTACCTTGCTTGATCGCCGTCTTAAGCATATCGGAAATCATGAATGCAGTGTAATCCTTCATGACCACTTCAGTCTCAGGTGTCAGATCAATTTCGGTCTTATCACGGAGTACAACCTTTTTGACTGAGTATGGCTCTGTAAAGAAACCATTGTTACCAAAGGCCGCATAGGCACCAGCCATTTCAATTGGAGCAATTTCTTTAGCGCCGATTGAAGCTGATTCATAAAAAGGATCATCTAGTGTTAACCCAAGCTTAACCCCAAATTCCCTGGCTTTTTCAGTACCTACCGCCTGGAAGGCCTGCAGGGCAGGGATATTGATTGATTTTGCCAGGGCAGTTCTCATTGTCATGATACCGTTATACTTATCGTTCCAGTTTCCGATTGGATCCCCGTTTGAATAGGTCATAGGCTTATCCTCAAGCATATGGTATGTGCCCCAGCGCAAATGCTCGATTGCAGGACCATAGTCAAGGATTGGCTTAATCGTAGACCCAGGCTGTCTCTGTACATCAATTGCGTAGTTCAGGCCGCGCTTGACCTGCTGCTTCCTGCCGCCGCCAATTGCACGTATTTCCCCGGTTTTCGTATCAAGCAGCGTGATGCCAGCTTGCATTTCATCATTAGGGAATTGTACTGCAGTATCTGTATTAAGGATGGTTTCTACGTGTTTTTGTGCATTTTGATCTAGTGTTGTATAAATTTCAAGTCCATCGGAAAAAATATCGAAATCGGTTTTTTCTGTTACTTCCTCGATTACCATGTCAACAAAAGCATCGAATGGTTCTTCGTCCTTATTCTTTCTGTTTTCTTCCTTAACAAGGCTGGACTCAACTGGGACTTTTTGTGCATTTTCTTTCTCTTCCTGTGAGATGAAGCCATGCTGATGCATCAAATATAATACAGTGTTCCTTCGTTTTTCCGCTTTTTCAGGGTTCGTAAATGGATTGTAATTATTAGGGCTCTGAGGCATTCCTGCAAGCAGGGCAGCTTCATGAAGCTCAAGCTCACTTAAGTCTTTACCGAAATAAGTCTTCGAAGCAGTCAGAACACCGTGCATATTCTCTGACATATATATCTTATTGACATACATTTCAAAAATTTGCTGCTTTGTATACTTTTGTTCAAGCTGGTAAGCTAGCCATGCTTCTTGCGCTTTCCTTGATACTGTTTTTTCAAAGCCAAGGAAGTAGTTTTTGACAACCTGCTGTGTAATGGTGGAAGCACCTTCGGATCCAAAGCCGTCAGTTATATTTGCTATTACGGCTCCTCCAAGACGGATGACGTCAATACCATTATGTTTATAGAATCTAACATCCTCTGTCGCTAAAAAGGCGTTTTCCACTAGTTTTGGTATGTCCTCATAAGATACATAATCCCGGTTCTGCGAGCCTACTTCTGTTACGAGCTCTTTATCTTTATCATAGATCTTAGAAGATATAGGATCTTTGAGCAAGGACTCATCAAGTTTTGGTGTATCCTGTATCATGAATGCGAAGGTAGCGATTCCGGTCAACATGCCGATGATGCCAAGGGCGATTAGCGTAAGGAAAATTTTCTTGAACATTCCTTTATTCGCTTTTTTGCCTTTTGTTTTCTTAGTCTTGGCTGCCTGTTGTCTTCGGCGCTCCTCTCTAGTTTGAGGTTTTTGTGCCATTTATAGTTCATTCCTTTCTCGCAATAAAAACACTAACTAAGTTTATAAAGATAATCGATAACTTTTATATAGTCAATCCTTGGGTGAAGGCCAAGGGGTATCTGGTGGCCAAATTCAATGACTTCTTCCTTTGTGATTGACTTCCTGCCGCCATTTTTCATTCTGTTCCAGAAAGTCAGCAAATGACTCGCTTCCAGCATGTATATCTCTTCTTCTGAGGAGAAACGGAGGATGACAAAACATATACCTCCTTGCTCGAGGACAGCATTCATATGGACAATCTGATGTTCATGGAAGTTTTTCAATGGGAACGATGTTGAAAACTTCGTCTCTTTAGCTTCAAAATCAATGTACCTTCCCTTGTAAACTCCATTATAGTCTGTAGTAGAAGCTTGTTTAAAGTATGCCTCTTTTATAACAGCTGCACTCCTGCGCGGATAATCCACATTAACGATTTGAACAGGTGTCGGTTTTTTATGGATGACCGCTATGCCCCGGTCAACATAGTAGGAGTTTGTTTCATTCAAGTCCTCCTCCAATGTCATTCCTCTATTACTATAGGCTGCATTTTTTTGCATCCTGGCTTTTTTTGCAGGCTCTTTATTTGTATTTGGCGTATATTTCTTCCCATTTGGATAATTGAATATCAAGCTGACCACCTCGCAGACTACTCTATATCATACCAAATATCAACGGTTTTTGGTTGAATAAAAAGCCTCATTTCAATTCACCCTATAAAGAATCTATAGAAAAGGAAGAGAAAAGGTGTGTCAATAACCCAAAATCCTCAATTTCATCAGCTTCCTGACCATGAAGCCGAAATCATACAAAAAATAAGGCTGGAAACACATGACAAGAATTTGGACAATATCTCAAGAACTAGTGCGTATCTTGATTTTTATCTTGAATATCCCGAAATGATTTGGGCGTTCCTGGCCAGCATGGTTTCAAGGAATGGGGGCTATAATATGTGCGACCTTGAAGGAGACTGGTTCCCCAAGATGCTGGCGCATCCTATACGCCAGCGGTTATTCCTTACATATGAAAGGGCCAACTGGCTGATATTCCGCGATGCCTTTTCTCAGCTCCTTTTATACTCTTATTCGACGAAAAAAAGCACACCAATGTTTCACTTGCTGAGATACTTTGACGTGTCAATGTTTATGGAAAAAGAGTGGAAGAGATTTTGGGAGCATGGAGATAAGAAAAGACTAATGACTGCTTTGATCATAAATGAACAGAACGTGATCCATAATCCTGTTATAAAGCATCCGGTATATAAAAAGAGAGTATTTAACACAATGATGTTTTCCTTCGAAGATTATCTGCATTTCAGTACGGTTCTATTTCCAACCTGTGATGGAGAACTCTACGGGGCAAGTGTGAATGGTTTTAAATCTATCTCTAAAAGAATAAACCTAGGAAAGCGACTAGCGTCGATTTTATTCGACCACAGGTACTATCCATTATTTCTGGAATTCGCGGTCCAAACAGAACATACCGCTTCAAGACATGATTATGAACAGTACTTTCCTTACGGTAAAAATAGAGATACGCCATTCCTTCGCTGTACCTATCCGATCATTCAGCATCATTTTCATCAACAAGGTGACTGGTATAAGGAGAGGAAATTTCACAACAAGTGGTTTAGCCAGGAACTCAACCACAGACATCCTGTTCACTTGACAAAGTGGTATAAAAAAAAGCAAAAACAGTTACATGCCATGATATCGGTGAAGGATTTATTTACTTCAGATTGATCCAAACAAAAAAGCAAGGGAGCTCCTTGCTTTTTGTTTGTTCATTCTGCTGGGCGGTTTGGCCCTTCCAGCTTTTTGTCGCCATATCCTGTTTTCTTCTCAGCCATTTTATTGGGCTGCTGCGCGGTTTTCTGTTGTTTTTTATTCATGTGAACACCTCCCGAGATTAGTTTGTTCATTTGCTGTTTTTTCATTCGGGAATTGGATGTCGAAGGCTGTAAAGATGGATGCTGAAAAGCACTTTGTTTGGCGAATTCCTTCTAGTTTTGTCAAAGGTGAAGGAGGTTGCAGCAAGAAGTAGAATTTACAAGTTAAGTTCCTATATTTCCATATAGAGGATTCGTTGTCGTTCAGCAGGGTGCATACTGCCAGACCTTAAAATATTTATAGTTGGGAGAGATTGACCGATGAGAACAGGAATAGAAAAAGAAGAGATTTTAGGGATGTTGACTGATATGGCCCATAGCCTTGAAGAGACCGAAATCAACCTGCATGAATCTTTAATGGGAATCCGGGAAACGATGTGCCTGACACATTCATCTAAGTTAAGAGAAACCGGCATTTTTTTAGATAGAGTGGAAGGCAAGCTGCCTAAGTTGATAAAATCTGAACCACAAGCAAAATCTGAGCAATCCTCTCTAAAACTTGAATTGAGTTTTTAATTTATATTAGAATGGATTCATCTTTAAGTAGCTTTCTTAACAGAAGGCTGCTTTTTTGTATAAGGTCATTAAGAAAGATAATAACCAAGAACGAAAAATAAATAGATTTAAAGAAAGTGTGATTAAAGTGGAAATGGAAAATAACATCCTTGCATTATCCAAAAAACTGCTGGTTGATGTGCAAACGGCTCATAAACGATTTCAACTTTCAAAGGAAGAGGGAGTAAGGGGTGATTTTCATTCAGAAGTTAAGCCATTTGCTGATGATGTGAAATTGGCAGCGGATGAGTGGAGGGAATCAGCAGGCCAATGGGTTAGGAATAATAGACCAAGAAATCTTCATGCTAATCAAATTGAAACAGCGGCGGACTATTTGGAAGTCATCTCTGTCCAGGCTTTTTTTCCTGAAACAAGCAAAAAAAGATTCCTTGATCAAATTCAGTCAGTTGAATTCATACTGAATAGCATGATCATTGCCATCGAGAAAACAAGGCAGTGAAAATAAAGATGCACCAGAGCAGTTCACAGCTCTGGTGCATCAATCTTTTTATATGGATATTTCTTTCTGATCCTCGGGAATGAAAGCTCCTTGCAATTCCAGCTCACGAACCAGGTTCCGGTATTCTATAATCGTTATTTCATTCTGAATGTACGACTTTTTAGTAAAATCAAGCAATTCATTTACATGTTCCGGAGTGTATTCTTTTGTCTCAGCAAATAGATTTTTTAGTTCGTGAACGTTCATTTTTCATCCTCCTCCATCATTTGAAATAATCGTATCATGAAATTGGAATTGTCATCTATTTTTCAAAAATTGAGACTTCCGACAACATATTTCATCGTTAGACAAAAACGGAAGCACCTTCCATCCTTATCACCAACTGGGCGGCAATAACATATAATATCGTAATGAAAACTTGGAGGAGGATGTTCGCCATGTTTGGCCGCAGGAATAAGACCAATACCAATCATCCACAATGGTGGGAATATCAATATAATCACGATCCGAATTTTTTATATGGGAATAACCAAGGTTTGAACCGGCAGCAACCGCTCCCTCAACAGTATAACGGTCCATATTTGAATGCGAATCCAGGAAACTGGCAAAACCAGTATATGCAGCAGGAAAACCCGGTGAATCCATATTTGCAGCAGGGCAACCCGATAAATCCATATATGCAACAAGGAAATCCTTATTGGAATCAGCCTAATCCGATGGCTGGAAGCAAAAATGACTATTCTAAGATGCTTTTCCAAAACCCTCTTGAGCCTGAGGGTGACCCTATCTACGGCTACTATAACCCACAAGCGGATTATCAGAACTTCAACCCATATCCACAATATGCGTTCATGCCTAAGCAGCCCTCTGGCCTGCAGTCCATAATGAACTCTTTCAAAAGCCAGGATGGCAATTTCGATGTCAACAAAATGGTAGATACTGCAGGACAAATGATGAATGCCGTGACCCAGGTGTCTTCACTCGTCAAAGGTCTTGGCGGGATGTTTAAGGTCTAATTAAAATAGAGTCCAAAAGGATAAACAAAACAAGCAGGCAATTTTGCAGCCTGCTTGTTTATTTAGTTCATTAACATGAGATTTAACATCAATCTTGATCATTTAAAATGTCAATCTTCTTGCCTTGTTTTTTTGCGATTTTGACTTCAAGCAGGCCATTGCGATAGGAAGCGCGGGTCTTTCTTTCATTGACTGGAACAGAAAATGGAATCGTCCTGCTCAATCGTCGTGTAGAAGCCATGTGCTTCTCCGTCTTGGCGATATCATCGACTTCCGAAGTGACGTCAGTCTGATTGACCAGTATTGTCAGGGAGTTATTAATAATATTTATGGAAATCTGGTCCTTTTTAACCCCGGGCAATTCTGCCGTCACAATATATTCCTTTTCTGTTTCATGCAGCCCAACATTGAAGTGTGAATGTGGAAACGGCTGTCTGAAAAAATCATCAATGCTTTGCAGTATGCCTTTTACTGGCTTTTCCTGCATTAGCTGGTTCATGGATTTAAACCATTGTTCAAGGGCTTCATGTCTTTTTGGGCGGTCAGGATGGTTGGTTGCCATCGATGCACATCCTCCTCTGAAGAAATTCTTATAATAGGTTATGTTGAGAAGAATGTCCCTGTTCAAGATTGAGATATTTTTACCTTGGTGACACTTCATTACTTCGCCTTACCTTTTTGAACACTTTGTGAAAAATGCCTTTGGTGTGATTTAGGTCACATAACCAGAATTTCATCCTCGGTATGCTGAAACAGTAAATAACGCAGAAGAGGGGAATACACATATGTTTTGTTACCAGTGTGAACAAACGCCAACAGGAGGATGCAAAGTTGTTGGTGTATGCGGAAAAGATGAAACAATCGCAAGTCTACAAGACACAATGATTTTTGCTTTAAAGGGGATTGCAGCATATAGAACACATGCCAACCAGCTTGGTTTTACTGATTCATTTGTTGACGCAACAACCCACGAAGCATTATATATGACATTAACTAACTCAAACTTTAATGTTCAAGAACATATTGATATGGCTATGAAGGTCGGGCAATCAGCAGTTCGCGTGATGGAGCTTCTGGATGAAGCACATACGAGCCGCCTTGGAATCCCTCAGCCGGTAAAAGTGAGCCAAAATAAGATTGAAGGAAAATGCATCGTCGTAACAGGTCATAACCTATTCGCGCTTGAAGAATTGCTTAAACAAACAGAAGGAAAAGGCATCAACATCTACACTCACTCAGAGATGCTTCCTGCGCATGGCTATCCGGCATTGAAAAAATACCCGCACCTAAAGGGGAATATCGGAAAAGCCTGGTTCGACCAGCGCCGCTTGTTTGAAAAGTTCCCAGGAGCAATCCTGGCTACGACAAACTGTGTAATGCCAATCAAAGGTTCATATGCAGACCGTATGTTTACTTATGAGGTTACAGGTCTTGAGAATGTAAGAAAAATAGAAAATGATGATTTCTCAATGCTAATTGAAAAAGCTCTGGAGCTTCCTGAAGCAAATATGGAATCTGAAGAAACATTAGTGACAGGATTCCACCATGAAACAGTGATCGGCCTGGCGCCAGAGGTTATCGATGCGGTAAAATCTGGTAAAATCAAGCGTTTCTTCGTTATTGCTGGCTGCGACGCACCTGGTAAAGGCGGAGAATACTACCGGGAGCTTGCAACATCGCTTCCTCCAGAAGCTGTTATCCTGACAACTTCATGCGGAAAATTCCGTTTCAATGATGTGGATTATGGTGTGGTACCTGGAACGGACATCCCAAGATATTTGGATCTTGGACAGTGCAATAACTCTGTATCCACTGTAAAAATCGCGAAGGCATTAGCAGATGCGTTTGATTGTGATGTTAATGAGCTGCCTGTCAGTATCGTTCTTTCTTGGTTCGAGCAAAAAGCTGTAGCAATCCTGCTTGGATTGTTCAGTCTTGGAATCCAGGATATCCGCATTGGGCCTAAGCCGCCAGAATTCATTTCTGATGGTGTGATGGAAGTACTTCAAGATACATTCAATCTGAAGTTGATCACAACGGCGCAAGAAGACTTGGAAACAATGATGGGGTTAAGCAAAACTAAATAATAATATAAACGCCCGAAGCATTATGCTTCGGGCGTTTTATTAGGCCAAATCGTGGTGGAGTCCACCAAAAAGGGCACATAAAATTCTATAAGTCCAATCCATGCGGGCACCCCGTAAAAGGGCACATAGAGAAGTTCTATAAGCCCAAATGGAGTTGCGTACACCCCAAAAGGGCACATAGAAAAGTTCTATAAGCCCAAATCAAGTTGCGTACACCAAAAAGGGCACATAGAAAAGTTCTATAAGCCCAAATCAAGTTGCGTACACCAAAAAGGGCACATAGAAAAGTTCTATAAGCCCAAATGGAGTTGCGTACACCCCAAAAGGGCACATAGAAAAGTTCTATAAGCCCAAATCGAGTTGCGTACACCCAAAAAGGGCACATAGAGAAGTTCTATAAGCCCGAATCAAGTTGCGTACACCAAAAAGGGCACATAGAGAAGTTCTATAAGCCCAAATCAAGTTGCGTACACCAAAAAGGGCACATAGAAAAGTTCTATAAGCCCAAATCAAGTTGCGTACACCAAAAAGGGCACATAGAGAAGTTCTATAAGCCCGAATCAAGTTGCGTACACCAAAAAGGGCACATAGAGAAGTTCTATAAGCCCAAATCAAGTTGCGTACACCAAAAAGGGCACATAGAAAAGTTCTATAAGCCCAAACCAAGTTGCGTACACCCCAAAAGGGCACATAGAAAAGTTCTATAAGCCCAAATCGAGTTTCGTACTCTAAAAAGGGCACATAGAAGAGTTCTATAAGCCCGAATCAAGTTGTGAACTCCCAAAGAGGACACAAAGTTCCTGCAAATTGATGTGTCGAGCAGACATCAACATTTTGATGGTTTCAACCTCACTGGTCGCGAAAACTAAACAAGCTCATCCATCAACACATCAGGGTCTAATATGATATTCCCATTGGAATCGGTAATAATCAGTTCGTGCTTTTTCATTTTGGTCAGCGTTCTGCTAACCGTTTCCCTAGTCGTCCCAATCATATTGGCCAGGTCTTTGTTTGTGAAATCAGCCTTTAGCAAAATCGTGCCATCTTCCTGTTTTACTCCATGAAGTTCACCTAGCCTGATCAAAAGCTTTATGATCTGTTCGTATGTGTTGTTCAGGATCTGTGCTTCTAGCCTTTCTTGAAGGTCAACGATTTTTTCTCCAAGTACCTTGAACACCTTGATGCTTAAGTGAGGGTTATCAACCAAAACTTTCTCGAATTGCGAAATCGGTACGACAACAAGACTAGCCCGCTCCAATACTTCGGAATAACCTGGATATCCGCCTTTTCTGAAGAAACCTACGTGCGGGAACATTTCTCCTTTTTTCAGAATAGCCACTATCTGCTCTCGGCCATTGGCATCACTTTTATAGACCTTCACTTTTCCTTCATTAATAAAATACACATTCTCAAGCGGGTCGCCCTGCATGAAAATATGGCTGTTTTTCTTCCATTCTCGTGAAATTGATATATCTACAATCTTTTCAAGTTCATAGTCATCAAGGTCCCTGAACAATGAAAACTTGCCAAGGACACTTTTAATTTCATTTTTATCCAAAAGAAACACCTCTATTAGCTGTTTGTCCACTCTATTTTAGCAAAAGGTTGTATTAAATGACATAAATGATTGTTCCAATGGTGGTCGGAAAGAGGATATCAAATGAGGTATGCCAAAAAATAGCAATTTGATTTATTGAACTTTTATCTTTTGCAACGAACGTTTATTCGCTAAAATAAGAATAACGAGGTGAACGCTATGAAAGTCCGGAAAAGCATGCAAGAGATTTTGCAAGAATTAAAGGTTAGTGAATCGGTAAAGAAAAATATTGTCCACTGGCATACGATTGAAGAGAAGGAAGCACAGTCTGAAGATATGCCAGAGGAATTGAGCGAGATTCTGAAAAGTGCATTAGAAAGACGTGGGGTTTCCCGTCTGTATACACATCAAAAGTCTTCATATGATCAGATCATGGAAGGGCAAAGCATTGTGGCTGTCACACCGACTGCTTCGGGAAAGACATTGTGCTATAACCTGCCAGTACTTCAATCTATCATAAATGATCCGAATGCCAGAGCGCTGTATATGTTCCCTACAAAAGCGCTGGCCCAGGACCAAAAGAGTGAAATCAACGAGCTGATCCAGGAGGCGGAGCTGGCGATTAATAGCTATACATATGACGGGGACACTCCTTCTAATATCCGTCAGAAGGTCAGGAGAGCAGGGCATATCGTTATTACAAATCCGGACATGCTCCATTCTGCGATCCTGCCGCACCATACAAAATGGGTTTCACTGTTTGAGAATCTGAAGTATGTCGTCATCGATGAATTGCATATTTACAGAGGTGTCTTCGGCAGCCATGTGGCAAATGTCATTAGAAGGCTTAAGAGAATCTGCAATTACTATGGAAGCGATCCTGTTTTCATCTGTACCTCTGCGACGATAGCGAATCCGCTAGAGCTTGCTGAAGGTCTGACTGAAAAGGATATGGTTCTGATCGATAATAATGGAGCTCCTTCCGGCAGGAAGCACTTTTTATTTTATAATCCTCCAGTTGTCAATATCCCGCTGAATGTCCGCAGGAGTGCAACACTTGAAACCAGGAGGCTTGCAGGTGAATTCTTGAAAAATAGGATCCAGACCATCGTGTTTGCCAGAAGCAGAGTCCGGGTTGAAATCCTGCTTACCTACCTACAGGAGTTGGTCAAACACAAGCTTGGCCCAAAGGCAATCAGGGGCTATCGGGGCGGTTACCTTCCGACAGAAAGGCGCGAAATTGAAAAGGGACTCCGTTCAGGTGATATATACGGAGTTGTCAGCACGAATGCGCTTGAACTTGGTGTCGATATCGGACAGCTTCAGGTGTGTATCATGAACGGTTACCCGGGAACGATTGCAAGTGCCTGGCAGCAGGCTGGCCGGGCAGGACGCCGCCATGGGGAGTCGGTTGTAATCATGGTGGCCAGCTCCAGTCCGCTGGATCAGTACGTTATCCAGAATCCTGATTACTTTTTCAACCGCAGTCCGGAAACTGCAAGGATCAATCCAGATAATTTGATTATTCTGATCGATCATATCAAATGTGCTTCCTATGAATTGCCATTCAAAAAGGGTGAAACTTTTGGTGCTGCAGAAATTGAGGAGATACTTGAATATTTAACTGAGGAGCGTATTCTTCACCAAAACGGAGACAAATGGTTTTGGATGAATGATGCATTCCCTGCTCACAATATTAGCCTACGTTCAGCATCACAGGAAAATGTGGTGATTATCGACCAATCAGATGTAGCCAATGTCAGAGTGATTGGCGAAATGGATACTTTTTCAGCCATGACGCTGCTGCACGAAGAAGCGATTTATCTGCATCAAGGAATCCAATTCCAGGTGGAAGAGCTTGATTGGGAGGAAAAAAAGGCGTATGTCCGTGAAGTCGATGTTGATTATTTTACCGATGCCAATCTCGCTGTTCAATTGAGTGTTCTTGAGGAAGATAAGGTCAGGGGTAATGATGAAACAGAAATCGGCTTTGGAGATGTCAGCGTTAGAGCGATGGCAACGATTTTCAAGAAGATCAGGTTTGAAACTCATGAGAATATCGGTTCTGGACCGATTTATCTTCCGGAAGAGGAGCTTCACACAAGTTCAGCATGGATATCTCTGAACAAAGAGTTATCCGAATTCGGCCATGACCGGCTTGAGGAAGGGTTGATAGGGACTTCCCAGGCACTGAAGCATATCGCGCCGTTATTCGTGATGTGCGACCCCTCTGACGTCCATGTGGTCCCGCAGGTCAAGGCTGCCCATAACGAAAAGCCAACCATCTTCTTTTATGATCGCTATCCTGGAGGAATTGGGTTAAGCGAAAAGATATATACCGGAATCGAAGAAATTTTGAACCAAACCAAACAAATGGTCAAGAACTGCCAGTGTTCCGATGGATGCCCGTCTTGCATCGGAACGGATACTACATCCATCCACTCTAAAAATGACGTTGTGAAATTATTGGATTTATTCCTTAAAGCTGCTGTTTAGGAAAGGAGGGGGAATATGAGTCTCAAGAATAAACTGAACAGGTTGAAATCCCATATAAAAAGCGGGATTGATAAGCCAGAGGCCGAACCTGTAAAAGCTGAACAAACACCAGAAATCCCGTTTCTTGATGTCTGGGAGCAGGAGCAGGTTTCCCCCTTCTATTTTGACGGACAATATTGTCTAGTCAGGGAAGTGAGTTATCCGCTTGATCAACAGCACGGGCATTACCGTTTCGGCGATTTGCTCGAGGCTGTTTCGCTCTGGAACAAGGAGGGAACAAAGCATCCGCTTTCTGCAGCCGGCCACACCCCTTTGGACCTGGTGTTTTTTGATACCGAAACAACCGGCCTTGGTGGAGGGGCTGGCAACACCATCTTCCTCCTTGGCCATGCGTCCATATCGGGGGATTCAGTAAAGTTGAAACAGCATATCCTCCCAAATCCCGGAGCAGAAGTTGCTCTTTACCAGAGCTTTTTGACGAATGCCGATTACACGACATTGGTTACATACAATGGCAAAGCTTTCGATTGGCCGCAAGTCAAA
Source organism: Mesobacillus jeotgali (assembly GCF_002874535.1). Classification (GTDB taxonomy): domain Bacteria; phylum Bacillota; class Bacilli; order Bacillales; family Cytobacillaceae; genus Mesobacillus; species Mesobacillus jeotgali. The sequence goes on along the minus strand of NZ_CP025025.1, from coordinate 2,801,176 downwards.
ACGAGGCACACCCTTGTCCGTGACCATGTACCCAAGCTTCCTTCCTTTGGACATTTTGATTTGTACCATGCAGCGAGAAGGTTATGGAAGCATAAAATTGAGCGGATGAAATTGAGTATAGTGGAACAGGAGATCTTGGGGCTTGAAAGGAAGGATGATATTCCTGGCTTTTTGGCACCAATGATTTATTTTGACTTTCTGGAGAGGAAGAACCCAGAAGGATTGCTGGGTGTCATTAAGCATAATGAAACGGATATCCTGTCATTATTGACGCTCTATACACATTTAACTTTCCAGATTCTCGGTAGGGACAAGACCCAAACATCACGGGAAACTTACGAGGTGGGACGCTGGTTTTCCTATCTTGGTGAGTCAGATAAAGCGAAGCAAGCATTCACCGGACTGCTGGACGGTCAAAATGAAGAATCGGTTTCAGCTAAGCATGCACTAGCTTTTGAGCATAAAAAGAATAAAGAATGGCATAAGGCGGTTTCCCTATGGGAAGAAAGTGCAGCCAAAGGGACAACAATACAGCGTAAAGAAGCATGTATCGAGCTGGCCAAACATTTCGAACATCGTGAAAAAAAGCTTGAAATGGCTTTAAAGTATTGTCATCTTGCTCAGGAACTTCATCAGGAAGAAAAGGGTGCAACAAAAAAAGACATGATTTTTACCCAGGAACTCGAAAAAAGGATACAAAGGATTTCCCGAAAAGAATTTCCCGGGCAAGCGCAAAATTCGCCAAAATAAACTGGTTTTATGCTAGTTTTCGTCAAGTAATCTGGAATTGTAACAAAATTTTAACATTTATCCTTTCAAAACCTGTAATATCCTGTTGTATGTATGGTTTCGACGTTGTAAAATGTAAAATTGTATGGTGTTTTAAAAACAATATAATTTTACGGGGCTGGTTTGATGTATAAAGCGGTTTTAGTTCTCTATTTTGTTGTGATCACCCTCATTGCTGTTATTTTCAGCGGGCTGAAGGACAACTTTTACACATTCCTCTAAGAATTTCATTAGGTGATTTTATTAAATCACTAGGTGACTTGCACTGCAATTTCTCTTGAAAAATAGGTGTTTTCATTAGTACAAGACGCATCACTTCTTCATAGGCTGATAATGTAAACAATAAGTCTAAATGAAAGGAGTTATGCACTATGCACTGCAAGCCGACACATGTATTGCCAGCAGTAGTTCATCCTACTAAGTGCTGTACGAACCATAACTTTACAAACAATGTGGTTCCGCATATTCATCCAACACATACTACAAATGTAAACCACATCAATTATGATCATGTCCATTATTTCCCGCAGACACAGTCCACGGTTAATCAGGTGACACACCAGAATCATTATGGCGGACCTGGTCCGGTACCAGGCGGAGTGGCTCCAGTTGGCCCGAGACCGCGCCCGGGATTTGGCGGTCCAGGATTTGGTGGACCAGGATTTGGCGGTCCAGGATTTGGTCGATAAAATGACTTCAACAAGGGCTCTAGCAGCCCTTGTTTTTTTAAAATATAAGGTGTAATATTTGCAGCTTAGAGGGAATACCCTCAATATGGAGTTATAACAAATCACTTTCTTAAAGGAGAAGGCATGGCAAAAGTAGCTGCGATTTCCGGTTATAAACCTTTTGAAATTGGAGTATTCCAGCATAATCATCCAGCGGCTGATTACATAAAAATGGCGATAAGAAAAAGCTTGATTCCACTAATTGAGGAAGGCCTGGAATGGGTAATGATCAGCGGACAGCTCGGTGTCGAATTATGGGCTGCTGAGGCAGTATTTGAGCTCCAGGAAGAATACCCTGACCTCAAACTGTCTGTGTTCACTCCTTTCCTTAATCAGGAGGAAACATGGAAAGAACAAAATAAAGAGTGGTATGAATCCGTGCTGGCTGGAGCCGACCATGTTGACTCCATCACAAAAAAGCCCTATGAAAACCCATGGCAATTCAGGCTGAAGAACCAATTTTTCATTGAGAAAAGCGATTTGCTGGTACTCCTATACGATCCTGAAAAGGAAGGCAGTCCAAAATTCATATATGAAACAGCCAAAAAATATCAAGAAAAAAACGATTATGAAATAAGGTTGATTACTTTATATGATTTACAAATGGCGGTTGAAGAGGAACAATTGAAACAGCAGGGGTTTTAACCAACGAATTGTAAACTTTTCTAATGACGTAAACACGAAATAATCCTTTTAAAAGAAAAATTGACAAATCGCCTTGTTTTTGAAAAAATAAATGTGACGATTGGGGTATATTGAGGTGAATGGAATGCTATCCGATAAAATACAGTTAACTGCCAAAGATATTTTGGAAAAAGAATTCAAAACAGCAATGCGTGGTTACAAGCCAGAAGATGTTGATAAGTTTCTTGATATGATCATTAAGGACTATGAAGTGATGCAGCAGGAAATTGAGGAACTTCAACAGGACAATCTCCGTCTTAAAAAACAGCTTGATGAAGCTTCACGACGACCGAGCACACAGGCAGCCGGTACTACGAATTTCGATATTCTTAAAAGGCTATCGAATTTAGAAAAGCATGTTTTCGGGGATAAGCTTTACGATTAATCCAGCATCTGCTAGTTTTTGAAATGTTTTACCATTGCTTTTCCAACCTATATTTCATATAATGTTTTTTGTAGCTGTTAATAACGTTCGGGTAATCGCTGCAGTTCTGCTGCAGAGGAAAGTCCATGCTCGCACAGGCTGAGATGCCTGTAGTGTTCGTGCCTGGCCAATTCATAAGCCAGGGCAGTCGGGCTCACGCTCGGCTGACGGCCGGGAAAATGCCTAAGTCGGCAACGATATGGCATGAATACCTATAAAAGTGCCACAGTGACGGAGCCTTCCGAGAAATCGGAAGGGTGGAACGAGGTAAACCCCACGAGCGAGAAACCCAAACGATGGTAGGGGCACCTTCCTGGAGGAACTGAACAAAGGGAAGGACAGATGAGTTCTCATCTGTAGATAGATGATTACCACCGGAGTACGAGACTTTTGGTCGTTTGCAGTACAAAGGTACAAAACATGGCTTACAGAACGTTATTAATGGATTCGTATGAGTGTTTACTAAAGCTCTCCTTTTGCCAGGAGAGCTTTTTTTATGTATATTAAGTGTTATTGGGCAACTTAATAATGAAATACATAAGATATTGGATATAAAGGGTGAAACGATGAAGAATTTTGATATAATCGCGACCTCAGCGATGGGTCTTGAAGCAATCGTCGCAAAGGAAGTCCGTGACCTTGGATACGAGTGCCAAGTAGAAAATGGGAAGATCACTTATAAAGGTGATGCCAGAACAATAGCCAGAAGCAATATGTGGCTCCGTACGGCAGACAGAATCAAAATCAAGATTGGCGAATTCAAAGCCTATACATTTGACGAATTATTTGAAAAAACGAAGGCCCTCCCATGGGAGGAATTTTTACCGGAAAATGCTGAATTTCCTGTTTCGGGTAAGTCAGTAAAATCCAAGCTTTTCAGTGTATCTGACTGCCAAGCGATCGTTAAGAAATCTATTGTTGAACGATTAAGAAAGTCATATAAAAAGACTACTTGGTTTGAAGAGAACGGGCCATTGTTCAAAATAGAGGTTGCCCTGTTAAAGGATGTCGTGACTTTGACAATCGACACCAGCGGAAGCGGCCTGCATAAACGCGGATACAGGTCTGGCCAGGGAGAGGCTCCATTGAAGGAGACACTTGCAGCTGCCCTGATCAAGCTGACAAATTGGCATCCAGACAAACCATTCGTTGATCCGTTTTGCGGGTCTGGAACAATTCCGATCGAAGCTGCGTTAATCGGTCAAAATATTGCGCCGGGTTTTAACAGAGAATTCGTTTCAGAAGCCTGGCCGATTTTTCCTGATTCAGTTTGGGACGAGGTAAGAATGGAAGCAGAGGACCTTGCAAATTATGACCAGCCGTTAGATATCAGCGGGATGGATATCGACCACCGGATGGTGAAAATCGCTGAAGAGAATGCATTTGAAGCAGGACTTGGCGATTTGATTTCTTTCAAACAAATGCGTGTGCAGGACTTTACGACAAAAAAAGAGTATGGCGTCATTGTTGGCAACCCTCCATACGGTGAGCGATTGGGTGAAAAGAAAGCTGTTGAAGAAATGTACAGCCAGATGGGCAAAGCCTTTGCTCCGCTTGATACATGGTCCATCTATATACTGACATCCAATGAGGATTTTGAACAAGTATACGGAAAGCCGGCAACAAAGAAACGGAAGCTGTTCAATGGATTCATCCGAACCGATTATTATCAGTACTGGGGCAAACGCCCTCCAAGAGTAGATAAATAAAGACGAAGCCTCCTGCTGGCCAGGAGGCTTTGTTGTTTTGTGTAACATCATAAGAGAAACTAAAGGAAGTTTCATTTCCTGGAATAAATAAGGATGCAGGTGAATAAAATACATTTATACTTGGATTTTGTAAAAGGTAAGAAAGTATCAACTATTTACACTTGGATTTGTGTCTAGCTTCAGCGCCTACCCCCTCGAGACGTTTCGGTCTGCCCAATGAAGTCAAAGAGCGACTTCAGTGGTCAGCCCTCCAACGCTTGTCGGGGCTGACCAAGGCGCTTGCGCATTTCTTATGAAACGGAGGGATGGCAATGAATTATTCTTTTATCGACTTCCAACGTATCTCAAAAGCCCTTTCAACTAGTACCGAGGCTTTGCGTAATGAATTCCAGGCTGATGAACTCCAGCTTGCAGAATTGCAGGAGGCAGAAAACAACTTTCGTCAGGCATTGTCATTTGGCCTTTCAAACGCTAAATAAACATGCAAAGAAACGCTCGGGAGCCCAAGCGTTTCTTTTTTTGTTTGCCCTTGTATCTGAATACTTCATATGTTACTCTAGCAGGTTTTGCGGGATGTGGGCGTCAAATTCAAAAACCCTGAAGCAGTCTTTTTCCATCCTCAGTCATGCGGTCTGGTGTCCAGGCTGGCTCCCACGTTAATTGTACGTCTGCATGATCAATTTCTTCCATGCCTTGTACGCAATATTTAATGCCGCTGGCGATGCTGTCATGAAGAGGGCAGCCTGGGGTCGTGAGTGTCATTAAAATTCTTGCTGTGCGAGGTTCTGGAACGTCGATTTCATAAATCAGGCCAAGGTCCACAACATTAATATTCAATTCTGGATCTATCACATTTTTTAAATTTTCTCTGATTTTTTCCTTTAATTCAGTCATTTCTAACTCCTCCTTATATAGTTAATACTTTGGCGATAATATAGCTGAATAGGACAGCCCCGAGCACAATCAAGCCCTGGCCGATGTAAAAGACCGGCATAAGCTTGACAATGAATGACAGTAAAAGAAGGATCGTGCCTGCAGTGAACATGATGAAAAGGGGCAGTGCCAGCTGCTCATCCATCATGTCTTTTAACGCGGGAACCTTCTTTTTACCGATTTCCTTGCTGTATTTATGAGTCCACCACAGGAATGGAACGATTTTATAAAGATAACCAATGATACTGAATGCAATCCACGCTACTAAATATAATAAAATAATTGGCCCTGCCATTTTTGAAAGTAGATTCGCTGCACTTCCAGCAAAAGAGGCAAAGTGGATTAAAGCCCCGCAGCCAATCGCAAATAAGGCGAACATGAATGGACGGTCAAGCTTCTTCTTCACACGCTTATCAATGATCAATTTGACATGCCAGGTGAAAATCATGAACCCGGCAAATAGCATGAGAGTTCCCAACACTTCGAACAGATGGATGCCAGTTAAGAAAGAAGAAATCAAACTGATAATTCCAACAACATAAACACCGAATACATATGGCGCAGGTTTCATGGAGTAACCATGTGAAAGTGAGAACATCGGAACCATCTTATATGAAAAGCCAAAGATCAAGAATGAGAACCAGCCCACTGTTCCCAGCAGGATATGGGTTTTAAAAACAGCTTGATAATATTCCGAAGCAAACCCTATTTTCATACTCAGGACTAGCGTGATACCGAGTGTAATTGTAGCCAGGAGAGAAAAAAGTGCAGTGCCGACGAACAAAGTTAGGATATTTGGTTTTGCCTGGCTCTTAAGCGTCATGAACATCTGAAAAATGAACATCAAAATTCCGAGCAATGTCAGGATTCCTGGAACCAAGGCATCCTGTGGGCGAAGATACAGTGCGGCAGCGAAAGATACGATGCCTGCAGTCGTTACCGCCAATTGCCAAAAGCCGAATCTCTCGTTCCAAATCGGTGTCAGGAATGCGACAGGTACTAGCTGGTACATTGCCCCCATAGCGACCATCAGGGCCCAGCCGAGCACGAAAAGGTGAGCAGCAGACCAGATTGCCGGCAACCGGAACACGCCGGAAACAAGAAGGTTACCGTTCAGCAGGATCAGCAGCTGTGAAAGGATTAACGCCAGCATGCTGAAACCGATGAATGAAAAAGGAAGCTTTATATTTGTTTCGTTACCACTGTTTGGTTGAAACAATTGAATCACCCCGCTTTTCGGGAAATAGTCACGCGATAGCTGCCATCTTCTTGTTGTTCGGTTAAATACAAAAACCCAAGTTCATCCAGCTGCTCGAACAGAAACATTGGACGGCGGTCATTGATGATGATAAGTGTCTGTCCTTCCTCAAGCTCTTCCAGCTTTGCCAGCGTCCTCATCATCGGCTGTGGCGGTTCTAGACCTCTATTATCCAGTATCATCTTATTTCCCTCCCTTTTTGGTAAAAGTGATTTTATAATGTTTTGCCTCGATTTTTTCGACTTCGTGTTCAAATCCCTTTGCTTTTAAAACGCCATATAAAGGAACAGGCTTGAAAGGCGCATGAAGGACCAGTCTGTCATTCAATTCTAAATCGCCAATGGCTTCCATGATTTTTTGAAAAGGCTCAAGCTTGTTATTGATATCTTCTCGCACATCCAATTCAATCGTTCTGTGTTCCATATATCGTTCATCTCCTCGATACTATAGTTGGTATGATTAAATGATAATCATTTTCATTAATTTCTTCCGTGATACGCATCACTTAAACTCGAAAAATTACTTTTTCCTGTTGTAAAGGAAATTATAGAAGTATTATTGTGTGGATAACTCCATATGGGTATCTTAATCCAGCTCCAGCGCCTAGCCCCTCGAGACGCTTGTCTAGCTGCGGCTTCTAACTCCTCGAGACGTTTCGGTCCTGCCAATGAAGTCAAAGATCGACTTCACTGTCAGGCCCTCCAACGCTTGTCGGAGTTGGGCAGTCGCCTCCGCTTATCGATTTCGGTCCGTCCAATGAAGTCAAAGAACGACTTCACCGGTCGGCCATCCAGCGCTTGTCGGGGCTGACCAAGGCGCTTGCGCTTTTTGTTCTTAAAACAATTCCTGATGCAATTTTTCATGGTCTATCAAATAGAAGCCTTCAGCATCCAAGCTTAAGTAATCTTTCTTTTTTAAATGGTTGATGGTTCTGCTGACGGTTTCTCTGGAAGTTCCGATCATATTGGCGAATTCTTTGTTGGTAAAATGGGTCGTTAATTTAAATCCGTGTTCTCTTTTTTCTCCATTAGTCTTGCATAGACGTAACAACAGCATGATGATCTGTTCGTAAGTATTATGAAGAATCTGCTCCTCGAGCCTGGCCTGCAGGTCGACGATTTTCTCGCCAAGGACACGGAATAACTTAATAGAAAGTTCGGGATAGGCAACCAGGATTTCTTCAAATTTTGAGATCGGTACGATGATCATCTGGGTGTCTTCCATTATTTCCGCATGTGCTGGATATTGGCCTTTCCTGAAGAAGCCGGCGTGAGGAAACATTTCACCAGTCTCAAGGACGGAAACGATTTGTTCCCTGCCTGATGAATCCGTTTTATAAATCTTCACTTTACCTGAATATATGAAGAAAACCCGGTCAAGCGGATCTCCTTGCATGAATGCATACATTTTATTTTTAAAGAATCTTGGCTGGGCGATTTCAACAATCGTATCCAGCTCCTCTGGTGATAATTCTTTGAAAATAGGAACCTCTTTTAATTGCTGCCTGATGTGGGATATGTGCATATCAATCTGCTCCTCTTTATATAGGATTAATTATCTACCATGAATTTTACCAAGCTATCCAGGAAGGCTAAGTGACCTGAATCATATTTTGACGTTTTTATGAAAATAATTATCATCACTGTGTGAAAAATCACACCTGACAAATGAGGAACTTCACAAACTCATCATCTGTTTCCCTTTATGCTTAGGTTGTAAATCAAACAGGGAAGGGGATGTATGGTCGATGGAAATCCAGCAAGGGACATCCACGAAGGCAGTGGTCAAGAAAAATAGAAACTCACTGTTGAAATCCGTACTCATCATTACATTATTACTTAGCTTTACAGTACTCCTGACAGGAGGTTACTGGATCTTTAAAGATATGGCTCCGAGGCCGCTTGAAGTCACAAGCGAAAAGGGAGAGATCATCTTAACAAAAGAGAGTATCATGGGAGGGCAGGCTGTCTTCCAGAAATATGGTTTGATGGATTATGGAACTGTATTAGGGCATGGATCCTATATGGGGCCTGATTATACGGCGGAGGCACTGAAGATTTATACTGATGGAATGCATGACTTCAGGTCACAAGAAAAATATAGTAAAGATTTCAAAGAGTTATCGGGTGATGAACAAACAATCATCCGAGACAATGTCATGAAGGAAATGCGTGAAAACCGTTATGTGCCAGATACAGATAATCTGGTGCTGACAGATGCGCAAATATATGGACATGAAAAGGTAAGGGAATTCTATCATACTATTTTTACTGAAGGTGACCAGTGGGGTCTAAAACCAGGGTTAATCCAGGAAAAGCATATGCCGGACGGTGACCGCGCCTGGGTTTCGAAGGGCGACCAGATTGAACAAATCGCTGATTTCTTTTTCTGGACAGCTTGGCTATCAAGTACAGAAAGGCCAGACGATGATATCACTTATACAAATAACTGGCCATATTATGAAGACGCAGGAAACACAATGTCATTTTCGGCAATCTGGTGGAGCGGGGCGAGCGTGACCATATTGATCTTGTTCGTAGGCTTGATCCTGTTTGTCTTCTATCGCTATCACCTGGGAATGCAAGAGGCTTATACAGATGGTAACTTCCCTAAAATTGATTTGAGGAAGCTGCCGCTTACTTCTTCACAATTGAAGACTGGAAAATATTTCGCGATTGTATCTGTGCTGTTCTTTGTCCAGGCAATGTTCGGTGCGTTGCTGGCGCACTATTATATCGAGCCTGACAGTTTCTTTGGAATGAAATGGGTCCATGATATCCTGCCATTCAACATTACAAAAGGCTTCCACCTCCAGCTCGCTATCTTCTGGATTGCGACAGCGTGGCTTGGGATGGGTATCTTCATCGCTCCGCTGGTTGGCGGGCATGAACCAAAGCGACAGGGATTACTGGTTGACATCCTTTTCTGGGCATTGGTTGTTCTTGTAGCAGGCAGCATGATTGGCCAATGGCTTGGTGCTAACGGTTACCTGGGAAACAATTGGTTCCTGCTGGGACACCAGGGGTGGGAATACCTTGAGTTGGGACGCATATGGCAGTTCATTCTAGCGACCGGAATGCTGATCTGGCTGTTCATCGTATTCCGTGGCATCAAGAGTGGTTTGAAGAGGGAATCCGATAAAGGCGGCTTGATTCACCTATTGTTCTACTCAGCAATTGCCGTACCAGCATTTTACTTCTTTGCTTTCATGATCAATCCGGGTACACACTATACCTTTGCTGACTACTGGCGCTGGTGGATCATCCATCTCTGGGTTGAAGGTATATTCGAAGTTTTCGCAGTAGTTGTCATAGGTTTCTTGATGGTCCAAATGAAACTTGTTACGAAAAAATCAACAATAAAGGCATTATATTTCCAGTTGATCCTGCTAATGGGAGCAGGCGTTATCGGTATAGGCCACCACTATTATTACAATGGTTCTTCCGAAGTCTGGATCGCGCTGGGCTCAGTATTCTCTGCCCTGGAAGTCATTCCTTTGACCTTGCTCATCCTGGAAGCATATGAGCAGTACAAAATGATGAGAGATGGGGGAGTTAATTTCCCTTACAAAGGTACTTTCTGGTTCTTGATTTCAGTAGCAATCTGGAACCTGGTTGGTGCAGGGGTACTGGGCTTCCTGATCAATCTGCCTGCAGTAAGCTTCCTTGAACACGGTCAATTCCTGACACCGGCCCACGGCCACGCGGCGATGATGGGTGTGTATGGGATGTTCGCAGGTGCAGTATTAATCTACTCACTGCGCAATATCGTAAAACCTGAAAAGTGGAGCGACAGGTGGGTTAAATTCATTGTCATCATGCTGAACACAGGCTTAGCTGGCATGGTCTTCCTGTCCCTGCTTCCAGTAGGTTACCTTCAGTTGAAAGAAGCGTATTTTAACGGCTATGCAGCTTCACGTTCATCGCAGTTTTTACAGCAGGAGACAGTTGAAATGCTCCTGACGTTGAGAGCAATTCCTGATACAATCTTCTTGATTGGTGTCGCCGCACTCGCAGTATTCAGTGTAAAAGCACTCTTCCACCTCCGTAAAGTGACACATAAAGAAGAAGAACAACTGCCAGTAAAAGATTTGGCTATTGATGAAGATTAATAGGAAAACCGCAAAGCGTCATCGCTTTGCGGTTTTTATGATGATTTCTGTTCCTCTTCTTTTTCGCATTCAAAACAAAGCACTTTTCCATCTTTATGTACACCATTCAAAAAACCATCCATGCAAAAAATCTCTTTTCCACAACGATCGCAGCTGCCTACTAACTCTTTCACGAAAAATCGCCTCCCTAATTTAGAGTTCTATCTAATCATATAAGTTCCTCTTTTTTAATGATGAATACTTTAAAATACAAATCCTCTTGAATGAAGGAAGTCATAGTCAAACTGTGACCGCGCTCACTACAGAGGGAAACTAGTAGTTTTATAATGAAAATGTAAAGAAAATCAGGAAATAAAGGAGAGAGGGAAATGACTTTCAACGTAATTATCAATGTACCTGACTATGCACCGCGGGAAAAACACCCTACAATATTCCAAAACTTTGATTCTCTGAAAAAGGGAGAATTCATGCAAATTGTTAATGATCATGACCCTAGACCGCTTCAATACCAATTCATGATGGAGCGTCCAGAAACATTTTCATGGGAGTACCTTGAAGAAGGCCCTGAAACATGGCGAGTGGCAATCGGAAAAACTAAGTAAAAAATACAAAATACATCCTCTGATTCTATAAAACAACAGGTTCGCCTGTTGTTTTTATTTTTGAATAAGAAAGTATAAATTTTTTGCACTTAGATTAGTGTCTAGCTCCAGCGCCTAGCCCCTCGAGTCGCTTCGGTCCGCCCAATGAAGTCAAAGAACGACTTCACCGTTCGTCCCTCCAGCGCTTGTCGGGGCTGACCAAGGCGCTTGCGCTTTTCTAATTCGTAAACCTAACTTTCTGAAAAGTATGATAAGATAAACAGGAAAGAGAAAAATGGGGTGAAATGGATGAATGAAGTAAAGCAAACAGAAAAGAAATTTTTGGATTATGTCAAAAAAATGGCTGCCTACGGTGAGGCGCTTTCTTTGATTTATTGGGATTTAAGGACAGGAGCTCCGAAAAAAGGAGCAGAGCAGCGTTCTGAAGTGATCGGGGTACTTTCTTCCGATCTGTTCAACATGTCAACTTCAGAGGAAATGGCATCATACATAGCAAGACTTGCAAATGAACCAAGTTTATCTGAAATAACCCGTAAAACGCTGGATGAATGCAGGAAGGATTACGACCGTAATAAGAAAATCCCTGCAGATGAATATCGAGAATATGTGATTCTTCAATCAAAGGCAGAAACAGTTTGGGAAGAAGCGAAGGCTGAGTCCGATTTTGAAATGTTCAGACCTTATCTTGAAAAACTAGTTAATACGACAAAGAAATTCATTGGTTACTGGGGATATGAAGGAAATAAGTATAATACACTGCTTGATATGTATGAGCCTGGTGTAACTGTCGAGGTTCTGGATCAGGTATTTGGAGACCTTCGTGAAAAAATTGTCCCACTCGTACAGCAAATTTCCAGTTCCACAGCTAAGCCTGAAACTGGATTCTTGTTCAAGCAGTTTCCTAAAGAAAAGCAGCGTGCATTCAGCCTCCAGATTTTAAAACAAATGGGTTATGATTTTGATGCTGGCAGACTTGATGAAACAGTCCACCCGTTTGCGATGGGGCTTAACCCAGGTGATGTAAGGGTTACAACGAAATACGATGAATCAGATTTCAGGACAGCTGTATTCGGTACCATCCATGAAGGCGGACACGCCCTTTATGAACAAAACATTTCTGAAGAGCTAGTCGGAACTCCTTTGAGTTCAGGTACATCCATGGGAATCCATGAATCACAGTCACTCTTCTATGAAAACTTTGTAGGACGTAATTACTCTTTCTGGAAGCACAATTACAGCCTGCTGCAGGAGTACTCAGATGGACAGTTTTCCGGAGTGGAAGTAGATGATTTCTATCGTGCAGTCAATGAGTCCAAACCAAGCTTGATCCGGATTGAGGCCGATGAGCTAACGTATCCATTGCATGTAATGGTGCGATATGAGATTGAAAAAGGCTTGTTCAACGATGAAATAGAAGTTAAAGATCTCCCGAGGATTTGGAATGATAAATATGAGCAGTATCTCGGAATCAGGCCTGAAAATGATGCAGAGGGAGTCCTTCAGGATGTCCACTGGGCAGGAGGCAGCTTTGGCTATTTCCCTTCTTATGCACTAGGCTACATGTATGCCGCTCAGTTCAAGAATGCCATGCTGAAAGACTTACCGAATTACGAGGAATTGCTAGAGCAAGGAAATCTTCAGCCTGTTAAAGAATGGATGACGGAGAACGTCCATAAACATGGGAAAATGAAAAAGCCCCTTGAGATTTTGACAGATGTGACAGGTGAGGGACTCAACGCCCAATACCTGGTAGATTACCTATACGAAAAATACAACAAGGTATATCAATTAGTCTAAGACCAATCTTTTTAACTAGTAAGAGCCTTAGTAAATTAAGATGGCAGTAATCCTGCCATCTTTTCTGTGTGGTGAATAGAGTGTCCGGGAAATTACCTTATATAATGATTGCATTTGCGGCAGCGATGTGGGGGCTGATTGGCTTTTTTGTAAAAGGCCTTACGAATTATGGATTCACAGCGATGGAGATTGTGGCAATACGTGTGTCGACCGCTGCCATTATTTTGATTTTGGTAGGAATTGCTGTTTACCGAAGTCATATGAAAATCAGGGTGAAAGACTTGTATCTTTTTGTAGGTACAGGAATCCTAAGCATTGTGTTTTTTAATTGGTCTTATTTTACGGCAATCAACCTGATGAACATCCCGATTGCAGTTGCTTTACTGTATACTTCTCCTGCTTTTGTAGCGGTTTTATCATTTCTTTTCCTAAAAGAAAGCATTAACAGGAAGAAGTTGTTGGCGATTGTCATGACAGTCATTGGCTGTACACTTGCCGCAGGCATTACAGGACATGGGGGAGCGTCATTTTCTGTCTCAAGTATCCTTATTGGCCTAGGGGCAGGGTTTGGCTACGCTCTTTACAGTATTTTTGGCAAGGTGGCATTAAGGCGGTACCATCCTTTTACAGTCACTTTGTACACCTTCCTTGTGGCCTCAGCTGCGCTGGTTCCAACAACCGGTATAGTCAGCAAGGCTGCTGTCCTGTTCGCCGGGGATGCGTGGCTTTATGCGATAGGGTTAGGGATTTTCCCGACTGTGGTTGCATATTTTGCATACTCCTGGGGCCTTGAAAGGACAGAAAGCAGCACTGCTGTAGTAGTTGCTACACTGGAACCCGTCGTTGCCACCATGCTGGGAATACTGGTGTATGGTGACAGGATGGGCGGTCTTCAAATGCTAGGATCAACATTGATAATCATATCTGTGATATCAATCAATATCTCTATTCCCATCAGAAAGCAAAAAAAGCAATTCACAGTGTGATTCAATCTCTTTTGAAGTGGAGAACGAAAAAGAATAGAAATAATAAACATGCCATTTAATAGCGAAAGGAGCCTGGTTCAAACCCAAGCTCCTTTTTTACTGTTCACACTAAAGCACTTTTTTAAATTAAGTAAATTTGTTTCATTTGAGATTATACACAATGATTTTTAAGGCGAAAATGTATATGAATTATGGGGCAACTAGACAAAAGATTATGTTTTGTGATAAATTATTACAGTAAAAATCCTTTTAAAAACTACATATTAGTAAATCGATGAAAAGGAAAGTAGTTTTTGCTATATTCGATAGCGAGCTGGGGACGGTGGAAGCCTGGCGATGAAGCATAAATGAAGAACACCTTTGAGTTCTAACCGAAAGGGATCACTTGAGTAGGCTTAGACGTTTCCAGCACGTTATAGACTGGGATAGCAGTAGTAAGTTGGTCATTTAATGACAATTTGGGTGGTACCGCGGAAGTTCAGCCTTTCGTCCCTTTTTTGGGGATAGAAGGCTTTTTTTATTGCAAAAATTACTCTGAGGAGGCTAATTATGATTAAGACGGTAGTAAAAGATTTATACAGAAATCAAGAAAATTTTAAAGACCAAACTGTTCAACTTACAGGATGGATCCGTACTCTTCGTGATTCCAAAACCATTGGCTTTATGGAGTTGAATGATGGATCTTTCTTTAAGAGTGTACAAGTTGTTTTTGAAGATACCCTTGATAACTTCAAGGAAATTACAAAGTTGCCTATTAGCTCTTCTGTTTTAGTAGAAGGTGAATTTGTACCAACTCCTGACATGAAACAGCCTTTTGAAATTAAAGCGACAAAAATTGTAGTCGAAGGATTATCGGATACAGATTATCCTATACAAAAAAAGAGACATACTCTTGAATATTTGAGAACAATTGCTCACTTACGTCCGAGAGCCAACGCCTTCTCAGCTGTTTTCAGAGTAAGATCTCTTGCTTCCTATGCCCTTCACAAATTCTTCCAAGACAAAGGGTTTGTCTACGTACATACACCGATTATTACCGGAAGCGATACTGAAGGAGCAGGGGAAATGTTCCGTGTGACATCAATGGACATGAACAAGCTTCCAAAAAACGAAGACGGAAAAGTGGATGACAGTGCAGATTTCTTCGGCAAAGAAACCAACTTAACCGTGAGCGGCCAATTAAATGTCGAAAGCTTTGCTCTTGCTTTCCGTAATGTTTATACTTTTGGTCCGACATTCAGGGCAGAAAATTCCAATACTGCACGACATGCCTCAGAATTCTGGATGATCGAGCCCGAAGTTGCCTTTGCAGAATTACCGGATATCATGGACCTAGGAGAAGAAATGGTCAAGTATGTCATTGATTACGTTTTTGAACATGCACCAGAAGAAATGGCCTTCTTTAACAGTTTTATTGATAAAACGCTTATTGAGAGATTGAAGAATGCATTAGAATCCGACTTCGGAAGGGTTACTTATAGCGAAGCTGTTGAGTTATTAAAGAACTCAAGTAAGGAATTTGAATACCCTGTTGAATGGGGTACAGATTTGCAAACGGAACATGAACGTTACCTTAGCGAGGAAATTTACAAGCGTCCAGTCTTCGTAACCGACTATCCGAAAGAGATTAAGGCATTTTATATGCGAGCGAATGAGGATGGCAAGACTGTTGCTGCAACTGACCTTTTGGTTCCCGGTATTGGCGAATTAATCGGCGGAAGCCAGCGTGAGGAAAGAGAAGAAGTCCTTGCAGAACGAATCAAAGAACTTGGTATGTCGGAAGAAGATTACTGGTGGTATCTAGAGCTTAGGAAATACGGCAGCACAAAGCATTCTGGGTATGGTATTGGTTTCGAACGACTTGTTATGTATCTAACAGGAATGAAGAACATTCGCGATGTCATTCCATTCCCGCGTACACCAGGAAATGCGGAATTCTAATTAATTATTTTTAAAAAATGGAAAACAGGATGCCTCAGCATCCTGTTTTTTTATGGGCTATGCTGTTATAACAAAAAAACAGGTTATGAAATTTTTTTGTAATTTCATAACCTGTTTCTGGTTTGTATTTTGCACTATTAGAAGAATTTATATCCTTTCGATCCAATCGGTGCATTCTCAATCATATCGATGAAAGGTATCGTGTAAGCGAAAAGGATCAAAAGAACCGTGATACCGAGCCATAGCTTCCAGTTTTCGAATACCATTGGAGTTTTCTCGGCTGCATCAGCAACTTCTCCAACAGGGAATTCTTCTTCCCCTTTAGGTGCGAAGAAAGCAAGGTTGATGAAAATGTAAAGCATCAGGATGATTCCAAGGAAAAGGATCGATCCGCCAACTGCCTGTGCAACCTGATATGGGATCCACTCTGCAGCTTGCTCAGAACCGCCGTATGTTGAGAATGAAGAACGGCGTGGAGCTCCTAGAAGACCAGCTGCGTGCATCGCACCGGACATGAATGTCATACCGATTGCCCAAACAATTCCCTGGATAATGGCTAGTTTATTCATGGCTTTTGTTAGGACCCTTCCAGTAAGGTGAGGGACAAGCCAATAAGAAATCCCAAAGAAAGTCAGGACTACAGAAGTTGCAAGAGTCAAATGGAAGTGACCAGTGACCCAAATTGTGTTGTGCACGACCTGGTTAAGCTGGTGGGATGCGTTGACAAGTCCGCCAGCACCTGCAGGGATAAATGCAAGCATACCAATGAATGGCACAGCAAAGCGGGCATCTCCCCAAGGCAGCTTCTTCACCCAGCCGAATAGGCCGGTAGAACCTTTAGAACGGCCAAACATCTCAAAAGTCGCAAAAAGCGAGAATGCAGTCATCAATGAAGGGATGACAACAAGGAATGTTAAAATAACCTGAAGAAACTTCCATGCTGGGTCAATACCTGGTTCCATTAGTTGGTGGTGGAAGCCTACCGGAATCGAGAACAACAGGAACAGAATGAATGACATCCTTGCTAATGAATCAGAGAAAATCTTTCCGCCAATGATCTTCGGAACGATTGCGTACCATGCCATATATGCAGGCAATAGCCAGAAATACACAAGCGGGTGGCCGAAATACCAGAACAATGTACGGCTAACGAGAACATCTACACGCTCTACAAGGCCCAGTGACCAAGGAAGCAATTGGAATAGTACTGTTGCAGCGACACCAATCGTGGCTACGATCCACATAAGCGTGTTGACAAGTGACATGAAAGTCAATAGTGGGCTAGGCTTTCCAGGATTAGCTTTTCTCCATGAAGAGTAAGCCATGATGATTGCGGCGCCGTCGATCCAGCTTCCGACAATTACAAGTGTGAGTCCCAAGTAAAAAAGTGCATGTGCTTGTAATGGTGCGTAGAAAGTATATAAAACAGAAGCCTGGTTTGTCAGGATCATGATAGCAGCCATTACAGTACCGATTGTCATAGTCCAGAAACCAATCCAGCCAGTTTTTCGCTGTTTATCAGTCAATGTTCCGGATGTTTTGCTCACAAGAGAGAGCTGGAATCCCATAATGAAAAATGTTGTAAGCACGAGTCCAAGTACTACACCATGGATGGTCAGGATTTGGTAGTATCCTGTCCATGAAGGTAATTCGAATTTTCCAGAACGCACAAGTGTCTGGAGCAAACCTGCAAGACCCCCGATTGCAAGAGCGATGAAAGCAACATAAAAGTGGGCCATTACTAATTTGCCATCGCGGCGGTCAACTTTTGGATTGATTGATGTTGTATTCATTATTCCACCACCTTGATTTTAGACGACATCATGTGGTGGCCGACACCACAATATTCATTACAAACAATCAGATAATCGCCGGCTTTATCAAACGTTGTGACGTACTCACTGATATAGCCAGGCTCAAGCATCATGTTGATATTAGTTCCCGCAACCTGAAAGCCGTGAATGACATCCTTCGTAGTCGCGATCACTTTCACTTTAGCTCCTTTTGGAACTTCTACCTGGCCAGGGTTGTAGGCAAATGCTGATGCTACGAAAACGAGTTCGTAATCCCATTCTTTTCCTTCAACCTTCTTCAGTCCAGGCTCATTGAAAGGTGCGGTAGTATCTACCTTTTCAGGATTGATTGTTGCAAGACAGCTTGGTGGCTGGTTGCCTAAATAAAAGGCACTGACCCCAATTACACTTAGGAATACAATCAATGTCGTGATTCCGAATATCAGCCAGATTTTTTCAAATTTATGAATGTGCATAACTTCTTTCTCCCCTTTTGGTCTCTCTTAAAAACGATCAACAAATAAGAAATAAACGCCTACCCAAGTAACGATTAAAAAGAATCCTAACAAGAAAACGGATGCAAGTGTTCCTTTCAAGGAAGATTGGTCTTCCACCTTTGTTTGTGTCTTCTTCCCAATTCCAGGCTGAGCCATTCCGGTCCACTCCCTTCGTAAAAAATGTTCGTTTATAAATGATAAGTACATTCTCATAATACAAAACAATTTGGAAACGTAAATATGGTTTTAGACAGTTCACAAATTGTTCATACCTGATATATTTACTATGTTAATGGTGAAAACGCGTCAACACAGTGATTTAAGTCACATGGAACGAGGGGGAAATGTGAATAATCTGTGAAAATGAAAATGTGAAACAGTGAGCAAAATCACAAACTAACGGATCAGGATGTGATAGATCGACTTGACATCGGAGAGCAAAGGAATTATGACAGCTTTGTCCACTACATCATCAAACCTGTCAAGAAAACAAAGGAATCATGACAGCTTTGTGCACTCCACCATCAAAGCTGTCAAAAAAACAAAGGAATCATGACAGCTTTGTTCACTCCATCATCAAAGCTGTCAAGAAAACAGAGGAATCATGACAGCTTTGTCCACTCCACCATCAAAGCTGTCAAGAAGACAGAGGAATCATGACAGCTTTGTTCACTCCATCATCACAGCTGTCAAGAAAACAGGGGAATCATGACAGCTTTGTGCACTTCATCATCAAAGCTGTCAAAAAAACAGAGGAATCATGACAGCTTTGTCCAATTCATCATTAAGAATGTCAAAATAATAAGGGATTCTTGATTCCAGTGGGAAAACAGGAATCACCATTCTGAGCAGAGCTAATAAACTAATAGTAAATGGATCTTTCAGGAAGTGGTATATATGCAAAAGTATTATTGTGAACATTGCCGTCTCATATATGATGAAATGCGATTATGTAAAAAATGTGGGGGAGCAGCAGAGAAGCAAATCTGGATTGAGGTACAAAAGCAGTCCAACGAAAAATAGCACCGGGTGGGTGCTTTTTCTTTTACCAGGCGAGTAAACCTGATTTTCCTGCGTATTATGTTAAAATTAAGTCAATTTAGAGCAGGAGGATGATGTGTATGTTTTTGCCATCTTTTGATTTGAAAGGGAAAACAGCGGTAGTGACTGGAGCGGGAAGAGGGATTGGCAGAGCGATTGCGATCGGACTTGCTGAAGCTGGAGCAAATGTTGCCTTACTAGCAAGAACGGAGGAAGATCTTAAGGAGACTTCATCGGTAATCGAAAAATTAGGGAATAAAACTCTCGTGCTCCCAACAGATGTAACAAATAGGGATCAAGTACATAAATCAATTTCAGCAGTACGCACTGAATGGGGAAAGATTGATATCCTTGTCAATAATGCAGGCATGAATATACGTTCCAAGGCATTAGAGGCGACGGATGAAGAATGGCAAACGATCATGGATACCAATTTAAAATCAGCCTTCATGATGTCTCAGGAAGCCGGGAAAGTCATGAAGGGACAGCAATCAGGAGGCAAAATCATCAATATCGCGTCTGTTGCAGGGCAAGTAGCCCTGAGGACCGGTGTCGTCTATGCGGCAACTAAGGCAGCCCTAATGCAGATGACAAAGGTGCTCGCGATGGAATGGGGACAATACGGTATCAATGTGAATTCAATTGGTCCGTGGTATTTCAAAACACCTCTGACTGAAAAACTATTGGCGGATGAAGCTTATGTAGAAGGCATCCTTGCTGTAACGCCGTTGAAGAGAATTGGAGAATTGCCTGAGCTGGTAGGACCAGTTGTCTTCCTAAGTTCTGACGCAGGAAACTATGTGACAGGCCAAACATTATTCGTCGACGGAGGTATGACGATTCACGGATTCTGATCAAGAGAGGGTATATGTACTCAAAGAAGCTCTTCTTAATCCGAATAGTATTTTTACGGTATAAAGGAAGAATCTGCTTTTACGCGAAAAAGATCACTGACATGAATGAATCTGTCGAAGACCAATCGGTTGTCAACTGGTAAAGATTTTATAATGTATAAGGCAAGAGAGCATTGTATAATGAACTTGCACAGCAACTCCTTCAAAACGTTAGGCTTTCCCCGATTACGGGGAAAGCTTTTTTTTCGTGTAAGTCTAAGCTAGTTTGATTGTATACTCTCTGGGTAAATGGAAAAAGTAACCGTACATAGATGTGAGGAGAGTAAAAATATGCCAAGAGTCATATCCATCGCAGAAGCATTGCCGCCATTTACAATAGAACAAGAAAAGGTAATGGATTTCGCAGAAAAGCTATTCAAGGAATCTTTTAAAGATATAAATAGGCTGCTCACCGTTTTCCAGAACGGCCAAATTGAGAAACGCCATTTTGCCAAAGATCTTGATTGGTTCGAAAGTGACCATACCTTTGAAGAGAAGAATGATGCCTATATCGAAGCAGCTGTGGAACTTGGGGCAAAAGCGATTTCAAATTGCCTGAAGAATGGTGATTTCTTAAAAAACGAAGTCCATCTTGAAGAGATCGATGCTATTTTTACCATCAGCAGCACAGGTGTGTCGACCCCTAGCATTGATGCGAGAATAATGAATATCTTGCCATCATCACAATACACTAAAAGGATTCCGATTTGGGGACTCGGTTGTGCAGGTGGAGCAAGCGGGCTTTCGCGCGCATATGAGTACTGCCTGGCCTACCCGAAGGCCAAGGTGCTTGTGCTATCTGTTGAATTGTGCAGTTTAACCTTCCAGCGGAACGATCGATCAAAAAGCAATCTGATCGGCACTTCATTGTTTGCAGACGGGGTTGCATGTGCCCTGGTCTGTGGTGATGATTCCGGCTATGAAAATATAATGAAAAAAGAATCTGCACCTAATATTATCGGTACACAGTCCACAACGATGCCTGATTCTGAAGATGTTATGGGATGGGAAGTGAAGAATGAGGGACTGTATGTCGTGTTCTCTAAGGATATACCGACGATAATCGAAAACTGGCTTCAGCCAAATGTCTTAAGGTTTTTAAATACCAATGGTCTTGACGTTTCAGATCTTAATCATTTTATTGCGCACCCAGGAGGAAAGAAAGTACTGGATGCCTATGTTTCTGCCATGAAGTTCCCTGAAAAAATGACCGAGACTTCCCTGAACGTCTTAAAAGATTATGGGAATATGTCTTCAGCGACCATACTATATGTATTAAGAAGGTTCATGGAGACAGCGAAGGAGGGCGACCTTGGACTTGGTGCTGCACTTGGTCCAGGTTTTAGCTCGGAATTGCTATTAATGAGGTGGGAATAACATGATATTCCTCTTATTTGTAGGTTTAATAATCTTTCAGCGGATAACAGAACTAGTCATCGCGAGAAAAAATGAGGCCTGGATGAAAGAGCATGGAGCAATAGAATTCGGCCAGGGCCATTATCCCGCGATGGTGTCGATCCATACAGCTTTTTTCATATTCTTTATCCTGGAAGTGAACCTATTGGAAAAAAACCTTTCAGATTATTGGCCGGTATTGCTTGCTCTTTTTATCTTTACACAGGCAATGAGAATTTGGGCACTAGCTTCATTGGGAAGGTTCTGGAATACAAAAATTATCATTCTTCCTGGAGGTAATGTCATCAAGAGAGGCCCATATAAAATCATCAAGCATCCAAACTATTTAATTGTTGCGATAGAGTTGATTGTGATTCCATTGATGTTCAATGCCTATATTACAATGGCTGTCTTTACTTTGTTGAATATCCTCATTTTATCTATCAGGATTCCTGCAGAGGAGAAGGCATTGAGAGAGTTGACAAAATATGAATCTGAATTCTCCAACCAGGGCCGTTTCGTCCCGAATTTGTTAAATAAGTGTGACAATTAATCTCCTTCCATTGAAAATGAGAATCAATAGTGCTACACTTTTCTTAAGATGAAAATTATTCTCAGTTAAAAAAGAACCTTAAGGATGGTGTCGTACCAATGGTTTCCATGTTAGTTGTTTCGACCATAGCTGCTTATTCCTTACTTATGAAATATGTATTAAGCAATGTGCTAAAACCTCATTAATAAACAATATTCTCATTTAGAATGAAAGCTCGGACTTAGGTTCGAGCTTTTTCTTTTTGTCCCTGCCAGTGCTTTCAGCGGCGATTAAGGTGGCTTTGCTTTACTTTTTCTAAGGGACGAAAATGAAATTATAGGAAAAGACCGAAAAATCATATAAAATAAAGTTATTCACAATTTTGTCACAAGGGGTTAGAGGAATGAGCCAGACTATTGCACAGCAAGATCAAAAGCTTCTGGGAAAGATTTTATCGCTATATAACTTAATGAATACAAATCACGATGAAGATACAGCTGAAAAAGTAAAGGAATTGGGTAGAAAAGCAGTTGAAGAAGAATTTTCAATCGCCTTCTGCGGACACTTTTCTGCAGGGAAATCGAGCATGATCAACAAACTGATCGGTGACAATATCCTGCCGTCAAGCCCAATTCCAACCAGTGCGAATTTGGTGCGGATTAAATCAGGTTCTGAATATGCAAAGGTCATCTTCAAGGACGGCAGATCACGCTTGTATCCGGCTCCGTACGATTATGATACTGTCAAAACGTATTGCAAGGATGGTGAACAAATCCAGGCTATTGAGATCAGCCATAATGGTGCTGAGTTCCTGGAACAGGCAGTCATAATGGACACACCTGGAATTGATTCTACAGATGATGCCCACCGCATAGCGACTGAATCGGCGCTCCATCTGTCAGACATCGTCTTTTATGTGATGGATTATAACCATGTCCAATCCGAACTGAATTTCCTTTTTACAAAGGAGTTAACGGATGCAGGAAAAGAACTTTATTTGATTATTAACCAGGTCGACAAACATCAGGATGCAGAATTGTCTTTTGAACAATTCAAAAAAAGTGTTGAAGATTCCTTTGCTGACTGGGGAGTAAAGCATGCAGGGATTTTTTATACGTCCTTGAAATACCCTGAATCACCACAAAACCAGTTCCAAGAGCTTCGATCATTTATCATGGATCGGAAGGGCAAGAGAAAAGAAATATTGCCAGTTTCCATTTTCAAGTCGTTGGAAAAGCTGTCGGAGGACCATTTGGCGAGTCTTCATCAGGATGTTTCAGCAGAAATAGATCAATTTGGGACGATCCTGGAAGGAATCTCTGACAGTGAACGACAACAATTGTCAGTTGAAATTGATAATATAAGGAATCATATAGAAAAAATCCAGGTTGAACGGGACCCTGAACGAGAGTTTCGCGCTGGACTTAATGATATCTTAAAGAACGCGTATTTAATGCCTTTCCAGACCAGGGAATTGGCAGAGGCTTATCTGCAGTCAAGGCAGCCAGACTTTAAAGTGGGCTTGTTTTTCTCGAAACAAAAAACAGAACAGGAACGCTCAGCTAGATTGGACAATTTCTATCGAGAACTGGAGGATAAAGTACAATCCCAGCTCGACTGGCATATCAAGGATTTTTTATCAAAGCTTTTCAAAAAGCATAATCTTTCGCAGACCGAGCTGCAGGCAGCTGCGAATGGTTTCAAGATTGAGTTTCAAAGAGAGCTCCTCTCAGAAGCTGTTAAACCTGGTGCCAGACTATCAGGGGACTATGTCCTCAATTATACCAATGATGTCGCTGATGCATTGAAGAATCTTGCAAGAAGAAAGCTTGAGCAAATTAAGGAACGATTCATCGACTATGTAAAAGGTCATGATGATGGTGAGGTAAATGAACTTCTCAAAAAAGAAGAAAATCTAGAGAAGCTTTTATCCGCGTGGAAAGCGTTGAATTCAATTCAGGAAAACCTTGCCCAGCAACGCAGACATGTATCAGAAATTCTCTATGGTGAACCGGCAGAATATAAAGAGGAAGACTTCCATATTTTCAAAGCTGCCGAAGACGAGCCGGAAGTGATTTTAAGTAATGAATTTGTTTCCGTAAGCACAAATAAAGAAAAGGCCGTTCAATCAGTAGAAGCTGTTGTAGAGCAAGGCGGGAATGGTATAGAGCAATTTCACGAAAAACAACAGCAGCTGGTCAGGAAAATGAATTATACATCTGAACAGATTGAAGGTATACCTGGCTTGAAAAAAATCGCCCGTGAATTGAAGGAAAAAGCTTCACGGTTAAAAGAAAGAGAATTCACTGTAGCCCTGTTTGGAGCATTCAGTGCAGGGAAATCCTCTTTCGCAAACGCTCTGGTAGGGGAGCGGATTTTGCCGGTATCACCTAATCCGACAACTGCTGCCATTAATAAAATTAAACCCGTCACAAATGAGCATCCTCACGGGACTGTAATTGTTAAAATCAAAACTGCTGACGAATTGCTGAAAGAACTTGACCGATCTCTAGGATTATTCGGCAAGAACACGTCTGATTTCGAGCGAGCGATCGATCAAATCAATAATCTTAAATCCGAAGATAGCGGCTACAGTGCGGCAGAAAAGACGCATTACTCATTCCTGCAGGCTTTTGCCAAGGGATTCAGTGATTTTAAAAACAGCTTCGGGGAAAAGCTTTTGGTGGATCTTGAATCATTCCGAGGGTATGTTGCAGAAGAGGAGAAATCCTGTTTTGTTGAGTGGATTGAGGTTTATTATGATTGTGAGCTTACAAGAGAGGGGATAACCCTTGTTGATACACCAGGTGCAGATTCAATCAATGCCCGCCATACAGGGGTAGCTTTTGATTATATCAAGAATTCAGATGCTATTTTATTCGTAACCTACTATAACCATGCGTTCTCGAAAGCGGATCGGGAGTTCCTGATTCAGCTTGGCAGGGTCAAGGATACCTTTGAGCTTGATAAAATGTTCTTCATAGTCAATGCCGTAGATTTAGCGAATTCGGAGGAAGAACAAGAAGCCGTTTTAGAGTATGTTGAGGGCCAGCTTGTCCAATACGGCATCAGGAAACCGCATCTATTCCCTGTTTCCAGTTTAAAAGGCCTTAATGCGAAGCTGGATAATGAGTCTGGCGGGGACCAGCTATTTAATCAATTTGAAAAATCATTTTACACATTCATCGCCAATGACCTGATGAATATGGCTGTCGAGGCTGCTGAGGCAAAATGGCACCAGGCTGTAGGTACAATTGAGGAAATGATCAGTTCTGCAGAGGAAGACAAAGCAGCAAGGTCTGATAAACGTCGAAAACTCCTATCTGAAAAGGAAGAAATGCTGCAAGTTTTATCACAAAAGAAATCAGCAGTACTTGAGGAACGCTTGAACCTCGAGGCCGATGAATTGACTTATTACATTCGTCAGCGTGTCTTCATCCGATTCGGTGACTTCTTCAGGGAGGCATTCAATCCTGCGCTATTGAAGGATGATGGACGCAATATGAAGAAGGCCCTTGAAACCGCGCTCGATGAGTTAATTGAAAGCATTGGATTTGACCTGGCTCAGGAGATGAGAGCAACGTCTTTAAGGACCGAAGCGTTTATTATCCGGATCTTGAAAGAGTTCCAGGAAGCACTGTTAAGAGAACTATTGAAAATTAACTCTTCGGTTTCCATTTCTGCAACAGATAATGGTCCACTTGATGGAATAGAATTTGAAACAGCATATCAAAACATTGATCGTACTAAGTTTAGAAAAACCCTTGGTATGTTTAAGAATCCTAAATCCTTCTTTGAGAAGAATGAAAAGAAATTAATGGCGGATGAACTTGAAAAGCTTTTACATGGACCTGCAGGTGAGTATCTTGAAGAAGAGAATGCTAGGCTGAAAGATCATTATCAGCCTGAATTGGTTCGGGAGTTTGTAAAAGTCCAGGAGGATTTATCAGAGCAGATCACAGAGTATTTTGAAGGGATTACGTCTGCACTTGAAGATAATTTCTCTATTGATACTGTTAAAAGTGCTCTGTTAAATATTAAAAAATTTCAATAAAGGTTGAGTGCAAGGATGACCAGTAATAGATTTCATGCATGTGCTACTTGTGTTAATTTTCAGGCTGAAAAGCTGAATGGCAAAATGAACTACCATTGTGGCAGGCTTGGCTATGAAACGAAGAGCCATTATAAATTTTCCTGCTGGGACCCAAAAGAACATGTAAAAAAATTGATGTCCAAAAAAACTACTTGAGGAGTGGTTTCCT
This sequence comes from Mesobacillus jeotgali, assembly GCF_002874535.1. Lineage (GTDB taxonomy): Bacteria > Bacillota > Bacilli > Bacillales > Cytobacillaceae > Mesobacillus > Mesobacillus jeotgali. The sequence goes on along the minus strand of NZ_CP025025.1, from coordinate 2,774,801 downwards.
TGCAAAATCATGTAGATACTGAATGGCTTAATGACCATCTTGGAGACGGGAAAACAAGAGTTGTCGATTGCCGTTTCAAGCTTGGGAGTCCTGATGATGGCAGGCTTCTATATGAACGTAGTCATATTCCAGGTGCTGTTTATTTCGATCTCGAAAAAGACCTGTCTGGTACAGTCAGGGAACATGGAGGCAGACATCCGCTCCCGGAAACAACTCAGTTTAAGGAAAGACTGCAGGAAGCCGGGATTGATAATGAAACAACGGTTATTGTGTACGACGGAAAGGAAGGAGCGTTCGCTTCAAGATTATGGTGGCTTCTTAAATACGTTGGGCATGAAAAAGTTTATATCCTGAACGGAGGCTTTGATGCATGGGTGAAGTCTGGCTATCCAACTGAACATTCTGTACCACATTATGAGACTGAAAAATACACCGTCTCAGAAAATCATGATATGCTGGCTTCCTATGAAGAGGTTAAAGATATCGCACTAAAAGGGGCGGGAAGTGCGGTCCTTATAGATTCGCGGGAAAGTAAAAGGTACCTGGGAATCGAGGAGCCAATCGACCGGATTCCTGGCCATATTCCAACAGCGATCAATAAGCCGTGGATGGAAGGCTATGAAAATGGATTTTTTAAGCCCTGTAATGAACAGGAGAAGAGATTTGCAGAACTTGATCCTAATCAGCCAATCATCGTTTATTGCGGATCTGGAGTGACAGCAACGCCAAATTATATTGCTTTTAAAGAAGCTGGATTCAAAAATGTCAGGCTGTATGCGGGGAGTTATAGCGATTGGGTTTCTTACAAAGAAAACCCAATTTCCAGGAGTGAGTGAAGTCAGCTTATTAGATGCAATTTGACAGGGTTAAATCAATAATTGAAGAATTGTTATTTTCGGAATATGCAAGGGTACTTCGAGAGTTATGTTATAATATCAAAGTTGACTTTTACATTAAGGCATCAAGCTTTTAAAATAGAGCAATGGCTCAAAATTTCTCAATGGAGGTACCAACTTGGAAAATAATAAAACTTCTTTAATGCTAGTTGACGGGATGGCTTTATTGTTCAGAGCATTCTATGCAACAGCTGTTTCCGGACAGTTCATGATAAATTCCAAAGGGGTCCCTACAAATGCGATCCACGGTTTCATCAAACACTTTGCGACTGCAGTTGCAAATTTCAAGCCTACCCATACTGCTGTATGCTGGGATATGGGCAGTAAAACCTTCCGGACTGAAATGTTCGATAATTATAAAGCGAATAGACCTGAGGCACCTGTTGAGCTGCTGCCACAGTTTGACCTTGTCAAAGAGGTAGTGGAAGCTCTGGATGTGCCCAACATTGGCTTGCCGGGCTACGAGGCGGATGACTGTATAGGGACGATTGCCAGAACGGCTAGGGAAGTGGATTCCGTTACGATCCTGACAGGGGATAAAGATATTCTCCAGCTGATCGATGACCGGATTTCTGTCATCCTGTTACAGAAGGGCTATGGCAATTATCTAGTCCACGATCGCAATACCCTTTTTGCCGATAAGGGGATCTGGCCTGAACAGATGATTGATTTGAAAGCATTCATGGGAGACCCGAGTGATAACTATCCTGGCGTTCGCGGGATCGGTGAAAAGACCGCTATTAAGCTGCTTCAGGAACATGGGGATGTAGAAGGTGTCATCGCGAACCTGCATCAACTGACCAAATCACAAAGAGCTAAAATCGAAGCTGACCTTGATATGCTTCATTTAAGCAGACAGCTAGCTGAAATCAAATGTGATGTACCTGTTGAATGCAAGATGGATGATGCTAGATTTAAGATTGACCGGGAAAAGCTTCTTTCTAAGTTCAATGAAGTTGAACTTAAAGGGCTGCACCGTCTGTTCGAATACGAAACGATGCACGCTTAAAGGAAACGGCTGGTTTTTATACCAGCCGTTGTTTTTTTATTTTGTATTCTTCTTCTTTGCGGCATTTTCAAGCTTTGACTTTGGTTCCTCAGCAAATTCTGCATCCTGTCCATAACCTTGTGGATTTACCCCGGGTGCCTTTGTTCCTCTGTTTCCCTTTTTGCTCATAATCAATGATCCCTCCAGAAAAGTTTTTGTTTAAAAATGCTTAGAAATGAGAAATAACCTTTATAGGTTGTCTGCTTATTACAGCTTAATCCTTATTATTAACGGGCAAGAATAAAAGCAATCATTTTTCTTCAAAATAACATGGAGGTGACGGATAATGAATAAAGGCGCAGTTATTGCTATCTCGAGTATTGGCCTTGCTCAGGCCTTAAAAATACCGTTTCATTACGCAAAGACACAGGAGTGGAAACCAGATTTATTTTTGGCCAGCGGCGGAATGCCCAGCTCCCATTCAGCTGGTGTGTCATCTTTAACCACATATGTTGCACTTACAAAAGGCGTACGCTCGATTGACTTCGCATTGTCACTTGTGTATGGCATGATTGTCATGTATGATGCACAGGGCATAAGGAGACAAACAGGAGAACTGACATTGAAAGTTAATGATCTTGATGAATTGATTGATAAGATTCACGAGGATGACCCAGTAGAATTTGAAGAAAAGTCTCCAGACCCATTAAAGGAAATGCTAGGCCATCAGCCAAAGGAAGTACTTGGCGGAGCCCTTTTTGGCATGGCGATGGGATTTGCTGGATATCTTTTAACGAAAAAACGGTAGAAAATGCTCGGATTATGCGGTAAAATTTTACTAGAAGTCGGCTTGAAGAGAGGATTGATTCAGTCAGTGCGGACAGTTGAAGATTACTTGCTTCATTTGAAGAGCAAAGGGTTCCAGTTGCGTGAGGACGCTATCGGCTTTATTTACTTTGGACAGCAATATACAAATTCTACCGATGAACTTACGAATACAGCCATTGAGATTACCTTAAAGGCTCAAAAAGGTTTTGATGGAAGCTTTTATATATCGTTGCTGGAAACCTTCGCTTCTAATAAAATCCATTCCCGCAAAGCAGCGTTGCAGTACGTTAAAAAAATCGAGCTTTTGGCCGTATAACGAAAAGCGGAAGCGCCTTGGTCAGCCCCGACAAGCGATGGAGGGCTTGACAGTGAAGTCGTTCTTTGACTTCATTGGCAAGACCGAAATGGAAAAGTATAGCCGACTGTCCAGAAACGCAGAAACTGGAGACTCCGACAAAGAAGCGCTTTTTGCTTCTGCCGACGGAGTCGAAGTTTCAGAGTTTCTAGGAGGCGATACTAGACAAGCGACTCGAGCTGCTCAAAGCTAACGCTTATCGCAAGATACTCGAGGAAGTTTATTCAGGGGAGAAAACTGGCTAGGCGCAGTAGCTGGACAATTCTCGAAGTAGAAATTATATAAGAAGAGGCTGGTTCTAAAGCGTTATGCTTTGAAATCAGCCTCTTTTTTTGGAAGGAACTTACGGATAAAGCTTTCGAATTTGCCAGAAGGCAACTCCGCGAAAACCATCCCGGCAAAAATTAGTCCACAACCGACCAGGGCACTGTATGTCAGGCGTTCATCGGCCCAAAAGTAAGCGGTAATGGCCGCAAAGACTGGCTCCATTGCAAAAATCAAGGCAACTCGAGTAGCCGTCGTATGTTTCTGGAAATTGGTCTGGATGAAAAACGCCAGTGCAGTTGCAAGTATAGATGTAACCAACAGGGCAATCATGACATTCGCTGAAAAAATGACCTCAGGGTTGAATGCCCTTTTCCAATCCTCGAATAGGACAGAAGATACTGCAGATAGGGCAGCAACAGTTGAGATTTGGACTGACGTCAAAATGAGAGTTGGATAGCTGCTGCTGTATTTTCCGGTAAAAACGATGTGCAAAGCAAAACCAGCTGCACATATGAGGACAAAGCCGTCTCCAATGTTAAGGCTTGAAACATCTGACATTGTTAAAAGATAAAGACCTGCAGTCGCTGCAGAGACACCCACTATTGAGTTGATGCTTGGCCGCTGTTTTAAGATGCCGATCATCAGCAATGGTACCAGGACTACACTTAAACCAGTGATAAAGCCTGCCTTGGATGAGGTTGTATACAACAGGCCTAATGTTTGGAATGCATAGCCAATGAAAAGAAAAAAGCCGAGCATTATTCCGGATAAAATTATTTTTCGATCGACCTTTTTTAGCTGATCTTTTTCAAAAAGCATAAGCCAAAGCCCTAATAGGATTGCTGCCAGGGTGAAGCGGACAGCATTGAAGGCTTGTGGCTCAAGAAAAGAAATTGCATTTTGTACAAGAACAAAAGTTGCGCCCCAGATCAGGGCTACGAATAGTAAGCTTAAATCCGCGAAGGTTGATGCTTTCATGTTAGTTTTCGGTTCCTTTCATGTTGTTGTCCCTTACCGCTTTTCTTGCCAGATCGTCAGCTGACTTATTTTCACTCGATGGAACCCATTTCATGAAGAAGAGGTCGAATTGACTGGCAAGCATTAATGCTTTTTCCAAAAGGGGGGCATATAGTTTATTTTTGACGAACTCTTTCTCAACCGCTGCATTTACCAGCTGTGAATCGGTTCTGAAGGAGACAACTTTAAAACCTTTGTCAAGGCAGATTTCCAATGCTTTTATAAATGCATGATATTCAGCTTCGTGATTGGACATTACACCAAGAGGAATGGAATATCTAAAAACTTCCCCTTCACCTTTAATAAAAATGCCAGCACCGCTTGGACCAGGGTTGCCAGCACTTGCACCGTCGATATACACTTCGAACAACAAAGATCACTCCCAGTTGGTTTGTACAGATAATAGTTAGTGTATCATAATAGCATTGAGAATTTATAAAAATATACAAAGACCATTTCAGTTTCAACGTACCATTTCATTGTAACAGGCTTGGAAAATGGGTAAGATAACTAAAAATAACCCATTTAGCGGAGTGAAAAAACAGATCAGAAAGCGGGGGAGAAGTCATGAAATATAAATTGGAGTGGGAATACAAACCTAAAGGAATAGATCCGATCCTATTCAGCTCTGATTTCCTTGATGGCGAGCATGCGCTTCAGGCCGGTGAAGAATTAGAAAAATCGGGTAAAGCTGGAGGAATCTCTTTTATAGATGAAATCGGTACTTCGTGGACATTGAAGGAAATGAGAAAGCTTCTTGAAGAAGTAGAAGAAGAACCTCATGATCTTACTGTTTATTTTGACGGTGGTTTTGATAACTATAATCATAAAGCAGGACTTGGGGCCATAATCTACTTCAAACAGGGAAAAAAGAAGTACAGATTGCGTGCCAATGAAGTTTTCGATGAGCTTGAAACGAATAATGAAGCAGAATATGCTGCTCTATATTTTGCCCTTACCATTCTTGAAGAAATGGGTGTCAGGAACATGACCTGTGACATCAAAGGAGATTCCCAGGTTGTATTGAAGCAGCTGGAAGGGGAGTGGCCTAGCTATGAAGAAACCCTTAACCGCTGGCTCGACAGAATCGAGAAAAAAATTAAAGACCTCGGCTTGCATCCAAGATACAATCCGGTAGGCAGAAAAGAAAATAAAGAGGCAGATAAATTGGCGACACAGGCACTGCAGGGTAAAATGATCAACAGCAAAATGCAAATATTATAACCAGGAGGGAAAGGCGGTAATTCAGTGACGCGTAATGAAATCCTTGCCGAGGTAGAAACATTGCTCACTACATACTGCAATGGCTGCTTCCTCAAAAAACACCACCGGCAAGAAAACGGTAAAAGGCATGCCCATCGGTTCTGTATCAATGAATGCACCGTTGGGGAAAAAATAAAAAAATGCGGGCAAAAATTGTAGAGTTGATCTCGTGGTCATACCTTTTAGACATTTCAGCGGAAGTTCGGAGCTAAAATGTCCAAGAAATAGCGTTTTATGGACATTTCAGCGAAAGGTCGGAGCCAAAATGTCTAAGAAATAGCGTTTTATGGACATTTTAGAAGGTGTCCATAGCCAAAATGTCTAAGAAAGAGCATTTTATGGACATTGGATGGCTTTTACGAGAATAGCAGAAAAATCAAAAAGGCTGGCGCCAGGCGCCAGCCTTCAACTTTTTTTATTATAGTTTTACTACGTTAGCAGCTTGTGGTCCGCGATTTCCTTCGACGATTTCGAAAGAAACTTCCTGACCTTCTTCTAATGACTTATATCCGTCGCCCTGGATTGCTGAGAAGTGAACGAATACATCGTCTCCGCCTTCTACTTCGATGAAGCCGAAACCTTTTTCATTGTTGAACCATTTTACTTTACCGTTTTGCATGTTAAACTTTCCTCCCATGTCTTTCGTGACACAAAATATGTGCCAAAGTTGAATATTATCATCTAATGGATACACCTGCAATGTTGATATGGCAAATATATTCTATTAAATGATGTATTAAATATACATTATTGGGAAGGATTCAGTCAAGAATGTAAGCGTATTACAAACTAAATAATCTTAAAATTAAGTAAATTAAAAATAAAGTGAAATCCACTCAGCTTTAGTTCCTATTTTCGGAAAAATTTGTTATTATTTTCTTATTAATGCTTTATCTAAGCCTGACAGAAGTGTGAAAATTCATAGGCTAGTAGTCTATTATTAGCTAAGAGGAGGGTACGAATGAAGAAGACCACTCCATCCGCGTTGACGTCCTTGACTGATCATCAAATTGATGCATTATTGGATGCAATCAGGAATGGCAATGCCATTCAGGACCACACACCTCAGATTGCAGTAAATAAAAAGCTTGATTATATTTCAAAGAAAATCGATGATGCCTCCATGCAAATGGAAGAGATTTTCGATATCGTGGCAAAGACAGGAGTTGTTCCTGTTAGTGAAATCAAGAATGAGATCATGCCTGTCATCAGGCAGGCAGCAGAAATTCCCCATATCTATCACCTTTTCTACGAGCTAAAGGCACAAGATGAGTATACTTACAGGCACACAGTCTGTGTTGGCATCATCTCTACATTGATAGGGAAATGGCTTGAATTGGACCAATCGGAGCTGCATGACCTTGCCTTGGGAGCGACACTCCATGATATAGGGAAAGCTCGTATCCCTGCCAGCATCTTGAACAAGCCAGGCAAGCTTACACGGGAAGAATACAACGAAATGAAACGCCATACAGTGTATGGATACCGGATGTTGAAGGATATTCCAGAACTAAATGAAAGAGTCGCGCTGATTGCTCTGCAGCACCATGAGCGTGAGGATGGCGGAGGCTATCCGTTTAGCCTTCGCAGTGAAAAGATAGACGAGCTTGCAAAAATCGTCGCCATTGCTGATGTGTACCATGCGATGTCATCCTCAAGGGTCTATCATCAGGCGGAACCTTTCCATATTGTTATTTCCCAGATGCAAAACGATGTATTCGGAAAATTCGATCCGAAAATCATGCTCGTGTTCCTGTTTAGGATCATGGACAGCCTTGTCGGAAGACGTGTTCTCCTTAGCGATGGTGAAGAGGGGACAATCCTAATGGTTGACCCATTTGAGCCTTTAAGGGCACTGATTAAAACGGGAGATACACTCGTTGACCTGCGTCTTAATCGCGGCTTGAGGATTTCGAGAGTCTTAAATGATTCAATCGTAGGGGTATAATCTGGGGATACACTTCATATCTTTTATTAGTCAATGATGATGAATTAAAAGGGTGAGGGCATGTACCGCTTTTCGATAGGTGATGAGGATTGGATAATCATTTTTTCTCAGCATCTTTCACTTGAGCAAGCAGAAAAGGAAGAAATCATCCGTTCCATTGCCATCATGGGTCCTCAGTGGGCAGCATTCAGCCATGGAGAGTCATTCGTGATTTTCCAGCAGATGGTCGGGGCAATCGTGGTCCGGATCGAAAAGGTTCCTTCGCTGATTTTAACCGTATCAGCAGTCGTTAACAGGAACCGTTGGTACATCAATGACAGCAACATAGTTGAACCGTTCGAGGAATAATATCTTTAAGGCAGCTGATCCATTCAGCTGCCTGTTTATTTTTTTGGGTAAGAATTCGTGCTCCATGCAGGCACTGCAATAAAAGTCCTTTACGCTTTTGTCGAAAAAAAGATAAAATAGAGGTCGAAGCTTAACAAGCGCGCACATATAAAAGTTTTTCAGGAGGAAATTATGAAATTGATTGTTGCGGAAAAGCCTGACCAGGGCAGGACGCTGGCCTCCGTATTCAAAATGAAAAAAAGGGATGGATTCCTCGAGATACTTCCTAATGAAATTTTCCCTAAAGGTGCATACGTCTCATGGGCAATCGGGCATTTAACGGAATTGTCCGCACCAGAGCATTACAATCCATCATGGAAAAAATGGTCGCTTGGTACACTGCCAATCATTCCAGAAAACTTCAAGTATGAAGTTGTCAAATCAAAAGCAAAGCAATTCCAAATCATAAAAAAGCTCGCCACCGATCCACAGGTTTCTGAAATCATTCATGCGGGAGATGCTGGGCGCGAAGGTGAACTGATCATCAGGAATATCCTTCGCCTTGCCAACTGCACGAAGCCAATGAAAAGGTTGTGGATTTCCTCGCTGACACCAAAAGCGATCAAGGAAGGATTTCAAAATCTTTTGAATGAATCAGATACAAAAAATTTATACTTCGAAGCCTATACGCGAGCTTGTGCTGACTGGGTTGTCGGCATGAACGCATCGAGGCTGTACACACTATTGCTTCAAAACAAAGGCTATTCCGATGTTTTTTCAGTCGGGAGGGTACAGACTCCTACTCTCGCATTAATTGTTAAACGCGAGCTGGAGATTGAAAATTTTGTATCAGAACCCTTTTGGGAAGTGAACGCAAAGTTCAATATCAATGGCAAGAAATACAGCGGCAAATGGGAAAAAGATGGAGATTCACGGATCAAGACAAAAGAGATGGCCGAGAAAATTGCTGCTTTTTGCGATGGGAAGTCTGCAGAAGCCGCAGAAGTTATCTCTGAGAAAAAAGAATTTCTGCCCCCGCTGTTCTATAATCTTTCAGCGATCCAGGCCGAAGCGAATCGACGATTTAAAATGTCGCCGAAAAAGACGTTGGACATTTTACAGGGATTATATCAAAGGGGAATTGTTTCATATCCCCGTTCCGATTCCAGGTATGTAACCCCTGGGGAAGCAGAAGGCTTTCCTGCGATTCTGAATAAGCTTCAGGCTAATCCTGATTATCAGCAGCTTTTTCCATTGCCGAATTCATCGATTCAAAATAACAAACGCTATGTAAATGAAAAAAAAGTTACCGATCACTATGCAATCATTCCGACTGAACAAGTTCCTAACCTAAGCAGGCTCTCTGGGGACGAACTGAAATTATATGACTTGCTGACCAGGACACTGATTGCAGCGCACTACGGTCCATATATGGCAGAATATACAACAATCAAGACGGTTGTGGAGGCCAGGGCGGAATTCATTTCCAAGGGGAAAGTCCAGCTTGATGAAGGATGGAAAAAAGTGCTTCCTCAAAAAGATTCAGATAAAGAACCAGAGCTTCCTGCTGTCCAGCAAGGTGAAACGGGAACCGTCATGAAAACAGAGGTAAAGGAAAGCAAGACACAGCCGCCAAAGAGGCTGACTGAAGGCCAACTGATTACCCTTATGAAAACGGCAGGAAAGCATATTGAAGACAAGGAACTTGAAAAGGTCCTGATGAAAGCTGAAGGGCTTGGAACAGAAGCAACGAGAGCGGGCATCATTACGATGCTAAAGGATAGAGCGTATATAGAAGTCCGCAAAAACCTCGTTTATGCGACAGCCAAAGCGAAAATTCTCGTCGCCGCTGTGGGCGGACAAGTACTGGCATCTCCTGAAATGACAGCGAAATGGGAGCAGAGACTGCACCAAATTGGAGAGGGAGAAGCCTCTCCCAAACAGTTCATTGAGCAGACTTCGAAAATGATCAAACACCTTGTTGCTGAAACATCGGAAGGGTCCTCAGGCTGGACGTTTTCCGAAGAATTGACCAATGCTTTTGTACCTGGGAAGAAGGGTGGACGTTCCCGCCAAACTACAAACCTGGGAAAATGTAAAAAATGCGATGGCATGGTTGTGGACAAAGGGACCTTCTATGGCTGCTCAAACTATCAGAAAACAAAATGCAATTTCACACTCTCCAAGCAAATCCTTGGCAAGACGGTAACCCAGAAGAATATCAAAAAGCTGCTGACTGAAGGTAGCACGGATGTGATTGAAGGTTTCCAGGGCAAGGATAGAACCTTCAACGCCAAGCTATATTGGGATGGAGACGACAGTAAGCTTAAATTCGATATAGCAGCACAGCCTGTCAATCAAGGTGGATAGCGCCTTGTCACCCTTGTTCTTCTATAGTAAACTTTAATATGGCTATTGTTTAAGCATTGGAGGTCATGGGATGCCAACACCTAGTATGGAAGATTATATAGAACAGATATTTATTTTAATAGAACAAAAAGGATATGCCCGGGTAGTGGATATCGCGGAGGCATTATCGGTCCATCCCTCCTCAGTGACAAAAATGGTCCAGAAGCTGGATAAAGATCAGTTCGTTGTTTACGAGAAATATCGGGGGCTTGTACTGACTCCGAAAGGATATAAAACAGGCAAAAGGCTGGTAGATCGCCATGAACTGCTTGAGCAATTATTAAAGGTTATCGGCGTAAAGGATGAGAATATCTATAATGATGTCGAGGGAATTGAACATCATTTAAGCTGGGATGCAATCGACAGGATCGGAGACCTTGTACAGTTCTTTGAAGAAGATAAATCACGGATTCAAGAATTAAGGGCAATCCAAAAACAAAATGACGAAGAATAAATCAAAACACCTGACCGCTGTCAGGTGTTTTTGCATTCTTTAATATATATCTGGGTACTGATCGAATCCAGATCCATCTGCTGAAAGCAAGGTTGTACCATCTGCACCTTCATGGATATCGACTCCTGAAATTACCCCTGTGTTGGCTTCCTGCAAAGCTTTACGGTAGGATATAATCCTTCCGCTCGATGTCTGGAAACTGATGATTTCACCGGCGTTATTTTTATGTATGGCAACCAATTGTTCCTGTTCCAATATTATCTCTCCTTTCATCCTCCTAGTCTTGCACTTTTTTAGTGAAAATAAACTTAAGAGGAATTCCCTTGTCCATAACGAAATAACTATTATAGGAATTACAAAACCAGGCAGGTGAGCTGATGGATACATTTGATTGGAAAGTGGAATCTGAAAAGCAATGGGACAGTATGGCAGCATCTTGGAATTCAAGAAGCAGAGGAATGTGGGAATCCGGGAGCCGGAAGGATATAGTGCCATTCATTAAGGAGTTTGTTCCAACTGGTTCCCTAGTTTGTGATTTAGGGTGCGGAGATGGAACAGGTTCGGAAAAGTTGGCCGAAGAAGGCTATGTGGTCACCGGAATCGATGTATCCGAGGAGATGCTTGAGAGAGCCAGGCTGAACTCGCGAAGTGAGAAATGTATTTTTAATAAAGGGGACCTTTCGGATTGTGGAAGCCCCGATAATCATTTTGATGCGGTTATGGCCATTAATTCAATAGAATGGACGAAACAACCCTATGAGTCCTTAAATGAAATGGTTCGCATACTCAAGCCAAATGGATATTCCTGTATAGGAATTCTCGGCCCAACTGCAAGGCCGAGGACGAACAGCTTCAGGAGACTATATGGAGAAGAGGTAATCTGCAACACGATCATGCCATGGGAGCTGGAAAAGCTGGCACTTGAAAATGGCTGGAGAAAAGCAGGGGAATTCGGAGTATTCAAAAAAGCCGCAGAGCAGCTCCCGCACGGTTCATTGCCGGTAGAGCTGCAGCAATCTCTATCATTTATGTGGGTTTTCATGTTTCAGGTTTTAAAATAAGGAGGCATTATGATGAGTCGTTATTCGATCGAAGAGTTTGTGAACAATACAAAGCAAGAGGATAAAGGGGAAGGATTATTTGAGCTGGAGACACCGAGAATGCTAGAGGTCAATCTGAATGGCCAGGTATGGTCAAAAGCTGGAGCTATGGTATCTTATCGAGGCCAGATCAAGTTTGAGCGTGAGGGAGTGCTGGAACACGGGATCGGCAAGATGTTTAAAAAGGCATTAACAGGTGAAGGTACTTCATTAATGAAAGCAAACGGTAATGGAAAGCTTTATTTGGCTGACCAGGGGAAGAAAATATCAATCTTGAATTTACAAAATGAGGCTATCTTCGTAAATGGCAATGACCTGCTGGCATTCGAACCTTCTATCAGCTGGGATATCAAGCTGATGCGCCGGGTGGCCGGAATGCTGTCAGGAGGTTTGTTCAATGTCCGTCTCGAGGGTACAGGTATGGTAGCGGTCACATCCCATTATGAACCGTTGACCCTGCTTGTCAGTCCGGATAATCCGGTTTATACAGACCCGAACGCAACAGTAGCCTGGTCTGGAAATCTCCAGCCTGAATTTGTAACAGATATTTCGTTCAAAACATTCCTTGGACGTGGAAGCGGCGAATCGATTCAGATGAAGTTCAGCGGAGAAGGCTTCGTTGTCGTCCAGCCATTTGAAGAAGTCTATTATGCTCCGCAAAGTTAGGAAGCTAAAAGGAGCCGGATGATGACGATAGAGTTTTTTTATCCAATAGGAAAAGAACCGGAGAAGGACCCAGTCATTGAGCTTCTTCCGAATGAATACTGCTCAGCATCTATTATTTTTTATCCGTTTATTAAAATGCCTGATAGCTGGGTTTCCGCTGATGCACCAACCAATAAAGAAATTTACAAATCAGGCAGTCCGATAAGTTGGAGGGAAATTCAAAGGAGAAGTAATCTGAACAGCATTTCTGAAGTATCCAAGGCTGTTATAGCCTATTTGACTGGCGGATTGGCAAGGGGAATTTACCAGAGACTGGATTTGTTTAATAAAATAAACGAAAATATCGAACCAAATTTGTTCTTTCCTAATGAAGACGAATATTCGATGCTGTTAATAGACGACATGCTAAAGGTTCTAGGATCAAAAGGAGCAAAAAAAGTTTTATATAATAAATTGATAGAGGGTAGTGGAGTATTTGAACTAAATAAATTAACGACCGAACAAAAGTTATACCTTTGTTCAGGACCGATGATTATCATGGACGAATACCGGGATTTTTCTTTCACATGTTATTTTGACCAAGCCTCTATGGTTTTCTTTACGAAAGAAGATAACCTGGACTGTCTGAAAGAAACTAAATTTGAAGGTGTATTCTTAGAAAAAGAAACACCGCTCATTTGGGAGAATCATCAATGTACATATTTTAATTACAATAGAACATAAGAAAAAGGCATCGAATTGATCGATGCCTTTTCTAATCCCATTCATAAGGTGTTTCCTGGTATACATAATAATTCAGCCAATTGGAAAAGAACAGATGGGCATGTGATCTCCAGCGATTTGCCGGTTTTTTATCAGGATTATCCTGTGGGAAATAGTTTTCTGGCATGTCGATTTCAATGCCTCTTGCCTTATCTCTTAAGTATTCTTCTGCAAGTGTTGTGGCTTCGTATTCAAGGTGGCCGGTAATCATGATTCTTCTGCAGTCTTTGCTGGAAATAATCAAGGCGCCTGCTTCATCTGATGAAGCCAATAGCTTGAGCTGAGGATGATTTTGCAATGCCTGTTTGGAAATATCGGTATTCCTTGAATGGGGTGCAATGAATTCATCGTCGAACCCTCTTAATAGCTTTTCGGTTTGGTCAAGGACTCTGTGGGTGAATACGCCTGAACACTTCCTGGGAAGGGTATATTTATTTATGCCATAGTGATGATATAAAGCGGCCTGTGCTCCCCAGCAGATATGCAATGTTGACGTTACATTCCGCTCTGTCCAGTTGAGGATTTCCTTTAGTTCGTCCCAGTAGTTCACCTCCTCGAATTCCATCAACTCGATTGGCGCTCCGGTTATGATCATGCCGTCATATTTCTTTTCTTTTATTTGATCGAAGGTTTGATAGAACTCTTCAAGGTGATATTGTGAGGTGTTTTTTGCATCGTATGTAGCGGTCTTTAGAAAAGTTATATTCACCTGGAGTGGCGTATTTCCAAGAAGCCGCAGCAGCTGTCTCTCTGTTTTTTCTTTTTCGGGCATCAGATTCAGAATCAATATATTCAACGGCCGGATATCCTGTTTTGCAGCACGACTGTCATCCATGATAAAAATATTTTCTTTTTCAAGTATTTCTTTCGCTGGCAGATGCAGCGGGATTTTTATTGGCAAGGTGTAACCTCCCTTTTTTAAACTAAAATCAATAATTTTTATTATAGTCTGAATTCTTTTGTGGAGCAATTGACTAAAGAGGAAATTTTATGACAAATGAATATTTTTTACCTGATATTATTTCTCTGATGGTAAAATATAAGATGGTAAGCATATAGAGAATATCTGGGGGGAATGGAAATGGGAACAAATATTCAAGTTAAGTCAGATATTGAAATTGCTCGTGATAGTAAAATGAAGCCTATTGTTGACATTGCAGCGAGCATTGGCCTGGATGCCGATGATATTGAGCTGTTTGGTAAGTATAAAGCGAAGCTGTCTTCAGAAGCTTTGGCTAAATTGAAAACAAAAGAGAGCGGCAAGGTCGTACTTGTTACCGCAATCAATCCTACTCCTGCAGGGGAAGGGAAATCTACTGTAACGGTCGGACTTGCAGATGCATTGAACAAGCTTGGTAAAAAAACGATGATTGCTATGCGTGAGCCTTCATTAGGGCCAACTATGGGAATAAAAGGCGGTGCAACAGGCGGAGGTTTCGCACAAGTGCTTCCGATGGAGGATATCAACCTTCACTTTACAGGGGACCTGCATGCGATTACAACCGCAAATAATGCCCTGGCTGCTTTAATTGATAATCACCTGCAGCAAGGAAACAAGCTGAACATTGACCAGCGCAGGATTGTCTGGAAGCGAGCGGTCGACTTGAATGACCGTGCACTGAGAAAAGTGATTGTCGGACTTGGTGGGCCAATGCAGGGAGTTCCTCGTGAAGACGGCTTCGACATTACGGTTGCATCTGAAATCATGGCTGTACTGTGTCTTGCGAGCGACCTGAAGGATTTAAAACTCCGCCTATCAAAGATGGTTGTTGCTTATAATTACGAAAAGCAGCCTGTTACGGTGGGGGATCTAGGAGTAGAAGGGGCTTTGACACTTTTATTGAAGGAAGCGGTCAAGCCAAACCTTGTCCAGACAATCGAACATACTCCGGCCTTGATTCATGGTGGTCCATTTGCGAATATCGCACATGGCTGCAACAGTGTCATCGCGACAGAGGCTGCATCCAAGCTTGCTGATTTCGTCGTTACTGAAGCAGGATTTGGTGCGGATCTTGGAGCTGAGAAGTTCTTGAATATCAAAGCAAGAACAGCGGGAATCGATCCTTCAGCTGTTGTGATTGTCGCTACCATCCGCGCTCTGAAAATGCATGGTGGCATGAAGAAAACGGAATTGGTCAACGAGGATGTCAAAGCATTAAGAGATGGTTTTACTAATCTGAAAAAGCATGTAGAGACGATTGCAAGCTTTGGCCTGCCATACGTTGTTGCCATCAATCGATTCATTACAGATACAGAACTTGAAACAAATACTTTGAAAGAATTGTGTGACAATGCAGGGATCCCGGTTGCCTTGACAGAAGTTTGGGAAAAAGGCGGAAATGGTGGAGTTGAGCTAGCAGAGAGACTTCTTGATGTAATTGAAAAAAGCGAAAATACATTTGCACATCTTTATGATCTGTCTGATTCAATTGAGGATAAAATCAAGACAATTGCCTCCCAAGTTTATGGTGCCAACGGAGTCGAGTTTTCGCCAAAAGCGAAGAAGCAGCTAGTTGACTTTGAAGGATTTGGCTGGGGTGTGCTGCCAGTCTGTATGGCCAAAACACAGTATTCATTATCAGATGATCCGCAGAAACTAGGCAGGCCATCAGGATTCACCATCACAGTAAGGGAACTGAAGCCGTCAGTAGGTGCAGGATTCATCGTTGCATTGACAGGGGAAGTCATGACAATGCCTGGCTTGCCGAAGCTTCCGGCAGCTTTGAACATGGATGTTGATGAAGAGGGTAACGCAGTCGGATTATTCTAAAATTGCTATTGCCGTGGTCAGTCCCGATTAGTATTTGTGGACGTGGGGATGCGGTTTTTGCGCCGACGTCACCAGAGATGCTAAAGGTTGGACTGACCATTTTTAATCTGGTACGCATATTGCAATAAGGAGTGGAAGCTTTTGTTTGACCCGACAGCTTATGAAAATATCAAAGTCGTAATCGAAGGCGAAATATATGACAGGGATTTGAGCGGAGAAATTATAGTGATTGACCGCAATGACTGGATTAATGCCGCCAAGCTGTCGCGTAAATATGAAATTTCATTCACTAAGAAAGGTTATGAATCGAATCTTTTATCGGCAATGATGACCATTGAGGCCGGATTGGAGAACCTCTCTGCGGAGCTATTGGAAAGTGTGAATGCCAAACAGCTTGCAGGGTGTAGAGTGAATATTTCTTTCTCACTTCATCATAAAAATGAAATGGTTGTTTTTAAGGAAGTTCTTAAAGGGCTTGAGGAAATATGGGGAAGAGATCGGGCGATAGTGCAAACCGCCTTGCTTGACCCATTGGGAGATAAATCAACTATCAAAAACCATGTGCAGGTTTCCTTCAACCGTCTTGTTTATGAAGAACAGATTGACGACTTATCAGAAATGGTCGATTATATGATCGCTTCACTTGAAAAAATAAAAAAAATTATTGAGTGAATAATAATTCCTGTCTCTGAGGCAGGAATTTCTGTGTTGTTTTCAGAATAATCTATTAACGGATAGATTTAAACATATAATATAAAAGTTCTATTAGTGGTGAAGGTATCTCATGATTTGTACAAGCATTTCTGGCACTTATTAAGGGGGAATTGGCGGATATCTAGAAACCACGATATTCAATAGGACTGAAAAATGAAATAGGGGGAGATTGTTTGAAGAAAATCGCCTGGGTTACTGATAGTACAGCCTATCTAGATGAAGAGTTAAAGAACCATCCAGATGTATATCAGGTACCAATGACAATTGTGTTGGATGATGTAGAATACCTCGATGGTAAAGACCTGACTGCAGAAGAATTATATAAAAGACTAAAATCGTTGAAGACGGCTCCTAAAACATCACAGCCTCCTGTTGGAGTCTTTATGGAACTATATAAGAAGCTTGAAAAAGATTATGACCTCATATTCTCAGTCCTGGTTTCATCCAAGTTGAGCGGAACAGTTGCCTCAAGTGTACAGGCTGAACAAGATGTTAACATTCCTGTCGTTACCTTTGATTCTAAAATTCTCACATATCCATTGACTTCTCTATTAAAAGAAGGAATAGCATTAGCTGAGCAAGGAGCATCAGTCGATGAGATTAAAGAAAAGCTGGAAGTCATCCGAGAGTCCAACGAAACCTATGTGATGATCGGCAGTCTGGAACAGCTTCATCGAAGCGGCCGTATGTCAGGAATGCAGTTTTATCTTGGAAGCATGTTAAATATCAAACCTATCATCAGTATTGAAGATGGCGCTCTAAATACAAAGGAAAAGGTCCGCAGCGATAAAAAAGCACGAGAGAAGATATTTGATTATTTGAGAGAGTCGCATGAAAAATACGTAGTTAAGGAAGTGTACATTCTATACGGCTTTCATAAAGAGGTAGCTGACGAATGGCAAAGCCAGCTTGAAGCAACCTTCCCTGATATTCGTTTCTTAAGCTGTCCGATTGGAGCTGTAATCGGTGTACATGCTGGAGAACATACAATTGGGATTAGCTGGAATAATGCAGATGCATAAGTGCCAATTTGGCACTTTTTCTTTTAGTTAGGGAAAAAGATTCAATCGACATACTTCAGTAATTGATAGAGAATGTTTGGATATTGAGCCTCTAACGGACAAACAGAGAGCAGAATGTGTTGGAAGTGTCCGATCGACCGCCTCTAACGGACAAACAGAGAGCAGAATCAGCTGGAAGTGTCCGATAGACCGCCTCTAACGGACAAGCAGAGAGCAGAATGTGTTGGAAGTGTCCGATAGACCGCCGCTAACGGACAAACAGAGAGCAGAATCTGCTGGAAGTGTCCGATCGACCGCCTCTAACGGACAAACAGAGAGCAGAATCAGCTGGAAGTGTCCGATAGACCGCCTCTAACGGACAAACAGAGAGCAGAACCTGTTGGAAGTGTCCGATAGAGCGCCTGTAACGGACAAACGGAGAACGAACCTAGAAGAAAGTGTCCGATCGACAGGCTGTTATTAAAACAAAGGTATCAGTTCAGACTGTATTTTACACACCCAAATAATATTTATCCAGCTATCTCTAATCGTTATCTATGGTAAAATGAGTTCGGTAGGAAAGTAGGTGTACATATGGAAGATAAAATAGTAATGGCAGAGGAGTTTGTCAAAGCTGAGCTAGGCAAGGATTCGTCGGGGCATGACTGGCATCATATTGACAGGGTCAGGAAAAATGCCCGTTTAATTTGGAGTAAGGAACAGCGGGGTGACTGGTTCATCATTGAAATGGCCGCCTTGCTACACGATATTCCAGATGATAAATTAAATGAATCGGAAGAAGCCGGATGGTTGAAATTGGATTCATTCTTACAAAGCATACAATTAGATAGTGAAACTAGCTCGAAGATTAAGGGATGTATCGAAACAGTTTCCTATAAAGGCGGCAGGTTGATTGAGCTAGATAGTATCGAAGCTGAGATTGTCCAGGATGCTGACCGTCTAGATGCCCTAGGTGCGATCGGGATTGCCAGGACATTTGCATTCGGTGGAAAGAAAGGCCACCCGATTTACGAACCTGACCTGAATATCAGGGGAGAAATGACACTGGCGGAGTACAGGAATGGCGACAGCTCTTCGGTCAATCACTTTTACGAGAAGCTGCTGAAGCTGAAAGATAAAATGAATACAGACCATGCTAGACAACTTGCTGGGGAAAGACACCAATTCATGGAGACTTTCCTTGATCAATTTTACAGTGAATGGAATGGTAAGGCATGAAAATGATCACGATTGAAAACGTGACAAAAACATACGGAGAAAAAGAGCTTTTCAATGGAATTTCATTTACAATCGGCGAACGAGAAAGAGTAGGTTTGATCGGTGTTAATGGAACTGGAAAATCGTCTTTGCTCAAAATTGTGGCAGGCATCGACCAGGCTGATTCAGGCGATATTATATTTGCGAAAGACTATAAAATTTCCTTTCTATCCCAACAGCCTGAAATGGAACCGGAAAAAAGCGTTCTTGATCAGGTTTTCAGCGGAGAAGCGCCAATCTTAAGGCTGATGAGAGATTATGAGATTATTCTCTCTGAACTGGGCAATAAACCTGATGACCAAGGACTTCAGGAACGATTTTATGACTTGCAGCGGAAAATGGATAGTTCTGACGGCTGGGATGCGAATACTGCCGCCAAATCCATACTCATGCAGCTTGGGATTTCGGACTTCACCAAAAAAATGGGCGAGCTATCCGGCGGCCAGAAGAAACGTGTCGCACTCGCTCAGGTTTTGATTGAATCTCCGGATTTGCTGATTCTGGATGAGCCCACGAACCACCTTGATTATGAGACGGTAAAATGGCTTGAAGACTATCTATCCAGATATTCAGGGTCACTTCTCCTCGTCACCCATGACCGCTACTTCCTTGACAGAGTTACGAACAGGATTTTTGAACTGGATGGTGGAAATCTTTATAGCTATAAAGGCAACTATGCCAGCTTCCTTGAAGCCAAGGCGATCCGAGAGGAAAACGAAGCAGCAACACTTGAAAAAAAGAAGAATTTGTTCAGGCAGGAACTCGAGTGGATCAGGCGCGGGGCTAAGGCAAGGACAACCAAACAGAAGGCTCGCATTCAGCGTTTTGATAAACTGGATGATGAAGTGTCAAATGTGAGGTCCTCTGAAAAACTCGACATCTCTTTGAGTGGCAGCAGGTTAGGCAAACAGGTGCTTGAACTGAAGAATGCAACCAAAAAATATGAAGATAAAGTGATTCTGGATCACTTCAATCTTCTTGTGAAACCTGGGGACAGGCTGGGAATCATTGGCCGCAACGGGACAGGCAAATCGACTTTGCTGAATATTCTCGCAGGCAGAATCATGCTTGATGACGGTGAAATCATTACCGGACAAACGGTAAAAATCGCTTACTATACTCAAGAGAATGAAGATATGGACGAAAATAAGCGGGTGATTGAATACCTGAAAGAGACGGCAGAAATCGTCCAAACTACTGATGGCAAGACAATTTCAGCTGCACAAATGCTCGAGAGATTCCTGTTCCCACCTTATGCACATGGAACTCCAATCAGGAAGCTTTCCGGAGGCGAGAAGCGCAGGCTTTACTTATTGAAGCTTTTAATGGAAGAACCAAACGTCCTGCTGCTGGATGAGCCAACGAATGATCTGGACACACAGACGTTAACTGTATTGGAAGATTACCTGGAAGAATTCCCGGGTGTCGTCATCTCGGTATCCCATGACCGTTACTTCCTTGATAAGGTCGTCGATTTGCTGCTTGAATTGGAAGGCAATGGACAGACAGACCTGTATTACGGCAATTATTCAGAATACCTTGAAAAGCGGCCGAAAACTGAATCTGCTCCTGCCATCCCGAAGAAGGAGAAGGTAGAGCAGACAGAAAAGCCAAAGAAAAAGAAACTAAGCTTCAAGGAACAAAAGGAATGGGCAGAAATTGAAGATAAGATTGCTGGTACTGAAGCCCGCCTTGAGGAAGTGCAGGGGGAAATGGCCAGTATCGGGAGTGATTTTGAAAAGGGCCAGGCCCTGATGAATGAAGAGAAAGAGTTGAATGAGCAGCTGGAGTATTTAATTGAAAGGTGGAGCTATTTATCCGAGCTCGCCGAAAACGAATAAGACCTGGAATTTCAGGTCTTATTTTTTTCTATCTCCTAAAAGAATTTCAGCCCCCTGGGGATATATTGCAACTTCGGACAGGTTCAGAGGGAAACGAGGAAAAGGAGTAAGTAGTGGTAGTAACTTCGCACTGGTTCAGAGAAGAAAGCAGAAAAGCTGTCAGAAGTCGAAGCAACTTCGGACAGGTTCAGAAGAAAAAGAGGAAAAGCTGTCCGAAGCAGAAGCAACTTCGAACAGTTTCAGAGGAAAAAGAAGGAAAGCTGTCAGAAGTCATAGCAACTTCGCACAGGTTGAGAGAATAAAGCAGAAAAGCTGTCAGAAGTCGTAGCAACTTTGAACAAAATCAGAGGAAAAAGAAGGAAAGCTGTCAGAAGTCATAGCAACTTCGCACAGGTTGAGAGAATAAAGCAGAAAAGCTGTCAGAAGTCGTAGCAACTTTGAACAAAATCAGAGGAAAAAGAAGGAAAGCTGTCAGAAGTCATAGCAACTTCGCACAGGTTGAGAGAATAAAGCAGAAAAGCTGTCAGAAGTCGTAGCAACTTTGAACAAAATCAGAGGAAAAAGAAGGAAAGCTGTCAGAAGTCATAGCAACTTCGCACAGGTTGAGAGAATAAAGCAGAAAAGCTGTCAGAAGTCGTAGCAACTTTGAACAAAATCAGAGGAAAAAGAAGGAAAGCTGTCAGAAGTCATAGCAACTTCGCACAGGTTGAGAGAATAAAGCAGAAAAGCTGTCAGAAGTCGTAGCAACTTTGAACAAAATCAGAGGAAAAAGAAGGAAAGCTGTCAGAAGTCATAGCAACTTCGCACAGGTTGAGAGAATAAAGCAGAAAAGCTGTCAGAAGTCGTAGCAACTTTGAACAAAATCAGAGGAAAAAGAAGGAAAGCTGTCAGAAGTCATAGCAACTTCGCACAGGTTGAGAGAATAAAGCAGAAAAGCTGTCAGAAGTCGTAGCAACTTTGAACAAAATCAGAGGAAAAAGAAGGAAAGCTGTCAGAAGTCATAGCAACTTCGCACAGGTTGAGAGAATAAAGCAGAAAAGCTGTCAGAAGTCGTAGCAACTTTGAACAAAATCAGAGGAAAAAGAAGGAAAGCTGTCAGAAGTCATAGCAACTTCGCACAGGTTGAGAGAATAAAGCAGAAAAGCTGTCAGAAGTCGTAGCAACTTTGAACAAAATCAGAGGAAAAAGAAGGAAAGCTGTCAGAAGTCATAGCAACTTCGCACAGGTTGAGAGAATAAAGCAGAAAAGCTGTCAGAAGTCGTAGCAACTTTGAACAAAATCAGAGGAAAAAGAAGGAAAGCTGTCAGAAGTCATAGCAACTTCGCACAGGTTGAGAGAATAAAGCAGAAAAGCTGTCAGAAGTCGTAGCAACTTTGAACAAAATCAGAGGAAAAAGAAGGAAAGCTGTCAGAAGTCATAGCAACTTCGCACAGGTTGAGAGAATAAAGCAGAAAAGCTGTCAGAAGTCGTAGCAACTTTGAACAAAATCAGAGGAAAAAGAAGGAAAGCTGTCAGAAGTCATAGCAACTTCGCACAGGTTGAGAGAATAAAGCAGAAAAGCTGTCAGAAGTCGTAGCAACTTTGAACAAAATCAGAGGAAAAAGAAGGAAAGCTGTCAGAAGTCATAGCAACTTCGCACAGGTTGAGAGAATAAAGCAGAAAAGCTGTCAGAAGTCGTAGCAACTTTGAACAAAATCAGAGGAAAAAGAAGGAAAGCTGTCAGAAGTCATAGCAACTTCGCACAGGTTGAGAGAATAAAGCAGAAAAGCTGTCAGAAGTCGTAGCAACTTTGAACAAAATCAGAGGAAAAAGAAGGAAAGCTGTCAGAAGTCATAGCAACTTCGCACAGGTTGAGAGAATAAAGCAGAAAAGCTGTCAGAAGTCGTAGCAACTTTGAACAAAATCAGAGGAAAAAGAAGGAAAGCTGTCAGAAGTCATAGCAACTTCGCACAGGTTGAGAGAATAAAGCAGAAAAGCTGTCAGAAGTCGTAGCAACTTTGAACAAAATCAGAGGAAAAAGAAGGAAAGCTGTCAGAAGTCATAGCAACTTCGCACAGGTTGAGAGAATAAAGCAGAAAAGCTGTCAGAAGTCGTAGCAACTTTGAACAAAATCAGAGGAAAAAGAAGGAAAGCTGTCAGAAGTCATAGCAACTTCGCACAGGTTGAGAGAATAAAGCAGAAAAGCTGTCAGAAGTCGTAGCAACTTTGAACAAAATCAGAGGAAAAAGAAGGAAAGCTGTCAGAAGTCATAGCAACTTCGCACAGGTTGAGAGAATAAAGCAGAAAAGCTGTCAGAAGTCGTAGCAACTTTGAACAAAATCAGAGGAAAAAGAAGGAAAGCTGTCAGAAGTCATAGCAACTTCGCACAGGTTGAGAGAATAAAGCAGAAAAGCTGTCAGAAGTCGTAGCAACTTTGAACAAAATCAGAGGAAAAAGAAGGAAAGCTGTCAGAAGTCATAGCAACTTCGCACAGGTTGAGAGAATAAAGCAGAAAAGCTGTCAGAAGTCGTAGCAACTTTGAACAAAATCAGAGGAAAAAGAAGGAAAGCTGTCAGAAGTCATAGCAACTTCGCACAGGTTGAGAGAATAAAGCAGAAAAGCTGTCAGAAGTCGTAGCAACTTTGAACAAAATCAGAGGAAAAAGAAGGAAAGCTGTCAGAAGTCATAGCAACTTCGCACAGGTTCAGAGAAAAACGAAGAAAAGCAGTCAGAAGTAGGAGCAACTTTGAACAGGTTCAGAGGAGAAAGCAGAAAAGCTGTCAGAAGTCGAAGCAACTTCAGACAGGTTCAGAGGAAAAAGAGGAAAAGCTGTCCGAAGTAGAAGCAACTTCGAACAGTTTCAGAGGAAAAAGAGGGAAAGCTGTCAGAAGTCTTATCAACTTCGCACAGGTTCAGAGAATAAAGCAAAAAAGCTGTCAGAAGTAGGAGCAACTTTGAACAGGTTCAGAGGAAAAAGCAGAAAAGCTGTCAGAAGTCGAAGCAACTTCAGACAGTTTCAGTGGAATAAGTGGAAAAGCTGTCAGAAGTCAGAGCAACTTTGAACAGGTTCAGAGAAAAAAGCAGAAAAGCTGTCAGAAGTCTTAGCAACTTCGAACAGATTCAGAGAAAAAAGCGGGAAAGCTGTCAGAAGTCTTAGCAACTTCGCACAGGTTCAGAGAAGAAAGCAGAAAAGCTGTCAGAAGTCGTAGCAACTTCGAACAGATTCAGAGGAAAAAGAGGGAAAGCTGTCCGAAGCAGTAGCAACTTCGAACAGATTCAGAGAAAAAAGCAGGAAAGCGGTCAGAAGTCTTAGCAACTTCGCACAGGTTCAGAGAAGAAAGCAGAAAAGCTGTCAGAAGTCGTAGCAACTTCGAACAGGTTCAGAGGAAAAAAGAGGGAAAGCTGTCAGAAGTAGGAGCAACTTTGAACAGATTCAAAGGAAAAAGAAGGAAAGCTGTCCGAAGCAGAAGCAACTTCGAACAGATTCAGAGAAAAAAGCAGGAAAGCTGTCAGAAGTCTTAGCAACTTCGCACAGGTTCAGAGAATAAAGCAGAAAAGCTGTCAGAAGTCGTAGCAACTTTGAACAGATTCAGAGGAAAAAGAGGGAAAGCTGTCAGAAGTCTTAGCAACTTCGCACAGGTTCAGAGAATAAAGCAGAAAAGCTGTCAGAAGTCGTAGCAACTTCGAACAGGTTCAGAGGAAAAAAGAGGGAAAGCTGTCAGAAGCAGAAGCAACTTCGGACAGGTTCAGAGGAAATAGGAGAAAAGCTGTCAGAACTCCCCAGGATGACTTCAGTCGGAAGGGCTTCGAAATGCTATCTATTCTCCACTATGTTAAAATGGCATCATTCCTGAAAAATATAAAGGGGTGGGAATGTGAAAATTGTATCAATTGAACCAACGCCAAGCCCGAATACGATGAAGATTAATCTGGATGAAGAACTTCCTATGGGCAAGAGCAATAACTATAAAAAAGATTCAGTGGCCGGAGCACCGGAAGTCGTAGTGAACATACTGGATATTGATGGGGTAAAAGGGGTTTACCATGTTGCCGATTTCCTCGCAGTCGAAAGAAATGCGAAATATGACTGGAAAGTAATCCTTCCTGAGGTTAGAAAAGCTTTCGGAGAAGATGCAGAAGAATCAGGGGATGGTACACCTGAAATCAATGAACATTATGGGGAAGTAAAAGTCCTTGTGCAAGTATATAAGGGAATTCCAATGCAGGTAAAACTGAATGATGGCACAGAAGAGAAGCGCTTTGGACTGCCAGAATCCTTTGTGAAAAAAGTAGGTGAGGTACAGACTCCGGAGGATAATGTTGTCATGGTCCGCAGGTGGAAGGAACTCGGAGTCCGATACGGGGATTTCAATCAGGTAGGAAATGATGTAGTGGAAGAGCTTTTAGCGGCATATCCTCCTGAGAGGCTGGATGAGCTTGTGAAGCTGGCTAAAAATCCGGAACAGGAAGCTCAAATAAAAGCAGCGAAGAAAAAAATCACCATAACAGTAGCAGATCTTGAAAATCCAGATTGGCGGATAAGGTACCAGCTTCTTGAGCAAATGGATGATCCAACTATTGAGGACTTGCGGGTGCTTGAAAAAGCTCTTCAAGATGAGAAAGCATCCATACGCCGCTTGGCCACCGTTTACTTAGGAATGATTGAGGACAAAAAGGCCCTGCCATTGTTGTACAAAGCTTTGAACGACAAAACGGTTACTGTTCGCAGGACAGCAGGTGACTGCTTATCTGACCTGGGTTTTTCGGAAGCAATGGATGAAATGATGGAAGCCCTCAAAGACCCAAGCAAGCTTGTACGCTGGAGGGCGGCGATGTTCCTCTACGAAGTTGGAGACGAAAGGGCACTGCCAGCTCTAAAGGGCGCTGAAGGTGATCCTGAATTCGAAGTGAGCATGCAGGTGAAACTGGCGATTGCCCGTATTGAGCATGGTGAGGAGGCAAAAGGCTCAGTTTGGAAACAAATGACTGAAGCTAGAAAACAATAAAAAGACTATGAAGCACCCTGGATGATCTTAGGACATCTTGGGTGCTTTTTTGTAAAAACATATCCTTCGCGGTGCTATGGTCCTATTAACCTTCCCCAAGATAAGAATGTATCCGCTTACTTATTTTTAATAATTAAAATATTTAGATTATTATTGCAATTGCCTCTGAAAAGAGGTAATGTAGTGAATAAAAAATCGGGAGGGACATTCTTTGAAAAAAGATTTAAGAATCAAGAGCCATGTGTTTAGTGATGATGCCAGAAAGGCACCGAACAGGGCCATGCTTCGGGCGGTTGGATTCAGTGACGATGATTTCAGGAAGCCGATGATTGGGATCGCGAGTACTTGGAGTGAGGTTACTCCTTGTAATATACATATTGATAAGCTCGCAGTGAAAGCGAAAGAGGGTGCCAGGGCAGCTGGTGGCGCGCCTCTGATTTTCAACACGATTACTGTATCAGATGGAATTTCGATGGGCACAGAGGGAATGCGCTATTCACTTCCGAGCCGCGACTTAATCGCTGATTCAATCGAAACGGTGGTGCAGGGTGAAAGCCTTGATGGGTTCGTCGCAATTGGAGGTTGTGATAAAAATATGCCTGGCTGCATGATGGCCATTGCCAGAATGGACCTTCCTGCTGTTTTTGTTTATGGAGGTACCATCAAGCCTGGCAAGGTTGATGGTAAGGATATTGATATTGTGTCAGCATTCGAAGGTGTCGGTCAGTATAACAAGGGTGCGATCGGCGAAGAACAACTCCATAAAATTGAATGCCATGCCTGTCCAGGTTCTGGTTCATGTGGAGGGATGTACACAGCCAACACAATGGCCAGTGCAATTGAGGCCCTGGGTATGAGCCTGCCGGGCAGTTCATCACATCCAGCGGAAACTGATGAAAAGAGGGAAGATTGCTATAAAGCAGGAGAAGTAGTTTATCAAATGCTTGAGCAGGATATCCGCCCAAGACAAATTTTAACGAAGGAAGCATTTGAAAATGCGATTACTGTCGTTATGGCTCTCGGGGGATCCACTAATGCTGTCCTGCATTTAATGGCCATCGCGCATGCTGCTGAAGTCGACCTGACACTGGATGACTTCAACAGGATACAGGAACGAGTTCCCCATCTTGCAGACTTGAAGCCAAGCGGCAAATATGTCATGCAGGATCTTTTTGAGGCAGGAGGCGTTCCGGCAGTCATGAAACTCCTTCTAAAAGAAGGGATGTTGCACGGTGATTGCCTAACAGTTACAGGAAAAACACTCGAAGAGAACCTTAAGGATTTTCCCGGCTTGAAACCTGGCCAGGAAGTCATCCGTCCTGCAGCTCAGCCTTTTAGAAAGGACGGCCCACTAGTTGTTTTAAAAGGAAACCTTGCACCAGATGGCGCAGTAGCGAAGGTATCCGGCCTAAAGGTGAAAGCCATGACGGGTCCCGCTAAAGTTTTTGATGATGAAGAGTCAGCATCCAAAGCAGTGATGTCCGATGAAATTGTCGCTGGAGACGTACTGGTCATCCGTTATGAGGGGCCAAAAGGTGGACCCGGCATGCCTGAAATGCTGAGTTTGTCAGCGATACTTGTCGGCAAAGGGCTGGGAGAAAGTGTTGCATTGCTGACAGATGGAAGATTCTCGGGAGGCAGCCATGGGCTGGTTATTGGCCATATCGCCCCTGAAGCACAGGTTGGCGGACCGATTGCACTAATTAAAGATGGGGATATGATTACAGTTGATAGTGAACAAAGGCTGATCTCAGTAGCCTTAAGTGAGGAAGATCTGGCTGCCCGCAGGAACAACTGGACTCCGCCGCCACTTCCAAAGAGAGGAGCATTGGCTAAATACGCCAGACTTGTATCTTGTTCCTCCAGAGGCGCGGTAACGGATCTTTTCGAAGGAAAAACAGTATATGAGCCTGTACATTCCTAGAGTGAGACGTTCTTTTATTGCGTTTGGTATAAATTATATAGTATGCTAACACTGCAAACTATCGTTTGGGAGGGAATTATTTATGTCAATGGCATATGAAGAATATATGAGACAAATGGTAAAGCCGATGCGTGAGGAATTGACACGTGCAGGTTTCAAGGAATTGCTTACTGCGGATGAAGTTGAAGAATACATGGAAAATACAGAAGGAACAACGCTTGTCGTTGTTAACTCTGTTTGTGGTTGTGCTGCGGGTCTTGCTCGTCCGTCAGCAACCCAAGCAATTTTAAGAAATGAGAAGAAACCAGATCATCTTGTGACTGTGTTTGCTGGCCAGGACAAGGAAGCAACTGCAAAAATGCGTGAGTACTTCACAGACCTTGAGCCTTCTTCACCTTCAATGGCATTGTTGAAAGGCAAAGAAGTCGTTCATTTCATTCCTCGCCATGATATCGAAGGACAGCCAATGGAAGCAATCATGGATAACTTAACATCCGCCTTTGATTCTCATTGCTAGGCGCTCGTTGGATTTAACAAAGGGAAATTTAATGGACAACTCAAAATAGCATTGAAGTTTTAACACTAAACAGCGATGCTGAAATAGTTCGAAAAGGATGTCTGCGGACGTCCTTTTCTTTGTATACGAATAGTGTCAGGGGGTGTTAGGTTTGTTTGTGACAACAGCAGGCAGGACAAATGAGAATATGACAGCTAAAGCAAGAGCTATAGCCATAGAGCTCAAAGTGGATTTCGTTCCAAGGAAAAAAAGGTCAGTATTGGCAATCCAGGAAATCGTGAAGGATGACTGCCTGGTAGTTGGCAAAGACCGACTTGAGCTTTTTCCGATGGGAGCTACAGAGCCTTTCTTTTTTCACCCGAATTCCGCTATGTTCCGAATCAAAAGATTATTGAAAGGGGAAAGCGATCCTCTCATAGATGCAGCAAAGCTGGAGGAAGGGATGAGTTTTCTTGACTGCTCGCTCGGTCTTGGTTCGGATAGTATCGTAGCTAGCTTTGTTGTAGGTGAGTCAGGTTCTGTCACAGGAATAGAAGCAAGACCGGAGCTCGCATATTTAGTCAAAACTGGACTCAAAGCTTGGGATTCAGGAATAGCAGCCATTGATAAGGCTATGGGCAAAATAATAGTGCTGCAAGGATATTCACTGGAGTTGCTCAAAGCGCAAGAAGACAACAGCGTAGATTGTGTTTATTTTGACCCGATGTTTGATGAATCAATATTAGAGTCAGATGGTATCAGGGGTCTGACCCACTTCGCTGTTTACGACGGGCTCTCACAAGAAGTCATTGGACATGCATACCGTGTTGCCAGGAAACGAGTAATCCTGAAAGACCATTTCAGAAGCAGCAGATTTGATGATTTTGGCTTCGAAGTATACAGAAGAAAAACTGCAAAGTTCCATTTTGGAGTCATAGAAAAAGAATGAGGCAGGACCTCATCCTTGTTGTATGTAACGTACCCGACCATTAATGAAATGGTCCGGAGAATTATTTTTCGTGACGGACAATAAAGAGCTGATTACTGTCCGTCCATTCATTTCCAATTTAATCCGCAATTGCCAAATAGACAAAATAAGCAAGCAATAATAAGCTGGCTGCAACAGCGACCCACTCCATACTTATGACCTCCCTTTTTAACTTCAATTGAAGCCTCTAATATTTCCTTATTACCATTTTTGAAAAATCTGAAACCCTTTGCCCAATTTTACGTATAAACAAGTTATAATAATATTAAGCATATTTTTTTATTATGACCAATTCAGGTTATTACTACACATATGTATATTTAACTTAGACAGATTGATATTTTTACAGAAAATTATTCCTATTTACATAAGGATGTGATCCACATGCCCGCATGGCTGCGCAAATCGCTTGTTGTCGTGATCTCCATGGTTACATTTGGGATGGTGTCTCCTGCCCAGGTTAATGGGTTTCTGACAACAACAACAGAAAGATCTGAAAAATCGACCGCCGCTGAAACAAGTTTCATTGATTCGCTCGATGTCCCCTTAGATGAGGAAGCGGAGAGGGAGATGTTCATACACAGGACAATGATGGAAGCTGAACAACAATCTTTCCAGAAATTTGGTGCGAAAATTGGTCCTGTGATTGAGGATGAATTCAGGCAAAGTATTTTGCCAAACATCGAAAAGGCGATCGAAATGGTAGCTTTCCAGTTTCCCGGAGAAAAGCTGAATTCTCTCCGTATCACGGAAATACCTGGTGGTGGAGAGTCTGAGAAAATATTCCATATAATCGGGGATAATGGAAAGGACATTATCCGATTTCACGTCAGAAGGGACCAGCCGCCAAAGGATGGTTTCTGGTTTAATTTCCATTACCACACTTATCATGATAGCTTCCAGACCCATTACGAGCTCGGCAGAATTTTCTGGGCGAAAAATACTCCGCCTAAATGGAAAAGTTGACGATTAACTTTAGAAAACCGCTGTGTTGAACAATAAAACAAGCATGAATCTCATTTATTTTGGCTGATTTAGGACTTAAATTGAGGAAAACGAAATAAGTTTTTATAGAGGCCCGGCTAATGCTGGGTTTTTCTATACAATTCCTAAGAACCAAAAAAATGGGAGGATCATCTAGAATGGCAGACATATTACAAGGATTTGTTGATACTTATGTCCAGTTTTTCAATTGGGATATGTGGGTTGAGGTTTTAACTGATCCTGTCAGCTGGGGGCTAATCGGGACACTCGTCATCCTCGAAGGGCTTTTATCTGCTGATAACGCCCTGGTGCTGGCTGTGATGGTAAAACACCTGCCGGAAAAACAGAGGAAAAGAGCGTTGTTCTATGGATTACTGGGCGCATATGCCTTCAGGTTCATCGCAATTGGTATAGGTGTTTATTTAATCGAGTTCTGGTGGGTGAAAGTACTCGGCGCTGGTTATCTGGCCTGGCTGGCAATTAAATACTTTATTGAAAAGAGAAAAGGGGAGAGTCAGGATAACGGGGAAGTCGCAGGAATCAATCAGAGCGGCCTGCTGATCAGGTTGTTTGGTACATTTTGGGGTACTGTTGCCGCAGTGGAATTAATGGATATTGCATTCTCTGTGGATAGCGTCCTTGCGGCTTTGGGAATAAGCGAGGAAGTGTGGGTCCTGCTTCTTGGCGGTATGCTGGGTGTCTTGATGATGCGAGGAGTTGCAGGGGTTTTCCTTAGATTGATTGAAAAGATCCCTGAACTTGAGACAACTGCCTACATTCTGATTTTTATTATATCCGCAAAAATGTTTGCTGGCGTCTTTGGCATCCATATAGAGCATGCGTATTTCTTTATTCTGTTGCTGATTACTTTTACGGCAACGTTTGTCGTACACTACTTGAACAAGAAAAAAGCTGAAGCAAGTGAGCAGCAAAAGAATGTCCAATAATGGAACCCAGGAACGGATACAGGTCTGTTCCTTTTTTTTTTACCTACATCGAACATGATATCTATTTTTCGTGGTAATCGGTGATTTCTCTTACTGTCCTCCTGACAAACAAGAATATGCAGGCAAATGATACATATATGAGTAAAAAGGTGGCTGTGAAGTGGAGTAAAGGGGAGGCTGCCGGAATGATTAAGACAGTGAAGATAAGTGAATAGAATAATAGATCAACTAATACAAGATGTCCCGAACACATAGCCTGGCTAACCTTGCGTAACTCCAACCGCAGATCTTCAATAGGCTCTCTTTTAAAAATAAATCGCATGTGAATTCACCTTCCAGGTTTAAGTATTCATCTATATGCGTGGACAGGAATAAAGGTGAAATTCAGGAATTATGAACTTTCTTGAAACTTTTGATAATGTGGTCCGTACTGCTATTACAAGCCGAAAAGGTATTTCATCTGATATGGTATGATAATTAGTATAATCAGACAATTTAGATCATTGATTTTAGACTATTGTCCTCAGCGGGAAGTGATTCTATGTACCCAACAAAGACCGAATTAATCAAACACTCATTGCCTGTTACATATGACAATTGTTTGGACCTGTTAAATACTTCTTCAAATATGCGTCCTTTTTACAAAAAAGAAGGTCCTTGCACACATATCGGTCAAGTGATAGCCAGGTTCATTGGCATTCCTCATGATGAAGCTGCTTATTATAACCAATTGTATGACTATGTGCATTCGCAAGGGCTAATTTTGTTAAGCGACTCTTCGTTAAAAAAATCAAATGCCCTAAACCATCGTAAATCAATCGAAAAAATTAGCCGATACATCAATGAACCAAACGTATCAATAAAAAGTCTGGTAACACAGCTAGATAAAGAAAAGCTGCTGTTAACTGCAGAACATTACCTGATAAACAGACAAATAAGGGAAGCCGCGATAAAAATGTTTGAACTGTATTCATTTAATGAAAAAGGCGGACTCGAGAACAAGGAGTTTGTTGTGGTTCTTAATGATGTCATTAATTGGATATTCCATCTCAAACACCATATTAAGAAAGCGAATCCCGATGTAGAGATGCCTGCTTTTCTTTGGTATGGGAACTACACGAAAAGTCACCAGTATCTAGTGTACTTTCTAATTGAGCTGGGTTGCGACCTGGTCTCCTTCACACCAGCTGGAAATGATCCTTTATCAATTGCAGAACAGGATAAATTAAAAACTTTGTATCATATATTCCCGAATACCAGTGATCCGGAGCCGTTTCCAGCAGAAAAGCGGATGCAGACTACTACTGTGGCGTTTAGGGCATCTAAGGAAATCGAGAAAATCCTTGACCATGAGGGTACAGTGATTTATAAGCCGTGGCAACTGAGAGAGTACATATCCGATTCGATTACCTTGAAGACAACGTACGACGAATTATTTCTAGTTGGCAGCGAAAAGGCAATGTTCAGGCTGAATTTTGAATTGCAGCATAAGACTGTAAGGATTCCAGTCTTATTTGCCAAGATCAATGGCATGGCTAGTAATCGCCGTGAATATTGGAACCGTCTCCATGGCTTGATCCTTCAGGAAAATAGCCATCTGGTTAAAAGTTTGCCCTTTTCTCCAGGTGCTAACAATGATTTCCGATATCATTATCAAAAGTCATTGGATCATGATGGACTGCTCAATCTGGAAAAAATGACTGGTGCTCATTTTTGGAAATATAGTCATCTGCCTTCTGGTCTTCAAAAAGGCCTGGCTTCAGCAATCAGGAATATATGTGCAGTTCCGAAGCTAAAGCTGAGGAATAGTGAGAAAGAGGATGATGTCAGGGTATATTTATTCAACCAATCAATGCAGATACCGGAGTCGATTCTACAAATGCTTCAGAAATTTGACTACTCACAGCACGTGCCCAAGCTGATTATATTTAACAACCAGCTTAATGGAACACTGACCAGACCAGATGCTGCACTCTTATTGTTATTAAATCAATTTGGAATTGATATAGTGATTTATAATCCAGCTGGTCAAAGTGACATAGAAAACTACATCGATAAAAGCTCCTTTGTATCCCACTGGCTGGAGGAAATAGAATTTGAACAAGAGCTTAAGGAGCCTTCCGTCCTGAAAAAGGTGTTTTTCCAAGGTGTCTCAAAAATCCTAAGGAGAGATTAAGCTGATGAATCCAACCCATGATCAAAATACCAGCTCGTCAATTGACAGGTCTAGTGGTGAAGCGTCGGTTTCCGATATTAAGTTAGCATTGAGGAATGAGTATGTGGTTCAAGAGCTGGCTATGAGCATTGATGAACAAAATAGCATCAATATACTCGAGTACGGAAAAGAGCCAGCGGTTGCGATTTCCCGTTACTCTGATCAAATTCTTGACATTATGCGGACATCCAATGTCGAGGACTCAGGAGAATTGCTTAAGCAGCTAGCCAAGGTGATGGATCATTTTGACAAAAAGGATTTTCAAAAAGCAACCGGTGGAATCTTCAGCAAACTATTCAAAAAAAACGGGAAGATGATGGATAGGCTATATATCAAATACCAGTCGATGGGAAAGGAAATCGAACAGGTATATATAAAAATATCTGAATACAAGTGTGAAATGACAGAAACAGCGACCATGCTTGAACGTATGTATGAACAGATTCATCAGTATTGCCTGACACTTGAAAAATATGTGGTCGCTGCGGAGTTGAAGCTGAATGAACTGAAGTCAAATAAGCTTCCCATACTTGAACAGAATGCTTTGAAAGGGGATCACCTGTCATCTATTGAACTTGACTCACTGCGTAATGCAATTGAACTTCTTGAACAGAGAATCTATGACCTTGGTATAGCGAAAGTGGTCGCAATGCAGACTGCACCCCAAATCAAATTGCTTCAGCGTGGAAATGAGAAGTTGATCGGCAAAATCAACTCGGCGTTCGTTACAACTATTCCCATTTTCAAGAACGGATTGATCCAGGCCATTGCTGCAAAAAGGCAAAAGTTAGTGGCTGATTCAATGAAAGAGCTCGATCGAAGGACGAATGAGGTTTTAATCAAAAATGCCAAGGATATTGCTGCCCAAAGTGTCGATATCGCCCGACATTCAGGTGTGCCAGGTATCAAGATTGAAACCTTAGAAGAATGCTTTCATATCATCCTGAAGGGAATGAAGGAGACTAAAACCATCGAGGAAGAAAACAAGCGGCTCCGTAAAGAGGGGCAGCAACTCTTGAAACAGCTAATGGAAAACTATAAGAATAGTAATTAACAATAACTGTTCAATCATTAAAAAGCTCATCCAACTTTTGGTTTGGATGAGCTTTTTTTGATCTCCAAATTTCATGGGGCTTCCTAAAATTCTCAGTCAGCAGGCAAGCAGTCATATGTTATAATTTTAGTAGGTTACTATAGAGAATATCCTCAAAAATACAACTCATTCACCCATTTTACATCTTCAGTAATACACTTCAGGAAAGGGGATAAACATTGCGTAAAGTTTTTCAAATATTCGTTGTTATCGTACTTTCCTTATCACTACTTGGCAGCTCCAATGCCAATATGGACGGCATTTTTCTATTTGAATATCCTAAACAATCCCTACTATATGAATCCCTGCAGCCGGAAAACGTCCGACTTGCCGGTAAGTTGATTGTTCTGCCAGAAAACGACTTTGACCAGGGGGAAGCAGCGCAGATTATTAATAGGCTTATGCTCCTTCCTGAAAGCATGATCCTTAAAGCGGTAGACAGCAATATTAAAGTGAAGTTATTTGAAGGAAGATTGACGGATAATCCAACTGCCAGCCACTTGAAGGGGATTGTTCCGCGAGGTTATACATCTGAAAAAACTTGGGATCAGGTCCCTGGTATCGGAGGTTCAAGGACCGTTCTTGTGAAAATTGGCAGCAGTGAGAAAGGGAAGGGACATGGATCCGTAAACCTCGAATTGCATGAACTTGCACACTCTCTTGACCGCCATGTTTATGACGGAATCAGGCATGAAGAAAGATTTTTAAAAATCTGGAAGCATGAAAGCCGGCTGCTCTTTCCAGGGCGCGCATATTTCCTTGATTACCCTGAGGAATACTTTGCAGAAAGCTTTGCGATGTTCTATATTGGCGGACTGCCGGCAAAACTGCTTAAGGAAGCTGCACCGCAAACCTATCAATATATCGAAGGCCTTAAGTAGGCCTTTTTTGCTATTCTAGTGTATTTTGGCAGGAAATACGGAATCCCATAGCAAAGTAATAAGAGAATTCAAAATAAGGTTATATCCTTCCACCATTGTTGATTTATTTGCTAAAATAAGAAAAAGAAATCGATCGTTTTGAAGGGCAGGGAAATTCATGAAACAATATCTAGAACTTTGCGAACATGTCTTGAATACTGGTGTAAAAAAAGAGGATCGGACAGGTACTGGCACGATCAGTACTTTCGGCTATCAAATGCGCTTTAACCTCCAGGATGGATTTCCGCTGCTAACAACCAAAAAACTCCACTTAAGATCAATCATCCATGAACTTCTATGGTTCCTGAATGGCGATACGAACGTGAAATACCTACAGGAGAATGGGGTACGCATCTGGAATGAATGGGCAGATGAAAATGGAGAATTGGGTCCAGTCTATGGCAGCCAATGGCGTTCGTGGACAGGAGCAAATGGAGAAACGGTAGACCAGATTTCAGAATTGATTCATACAATTAAAACTAATCCTGATTCGAGAAGGATGATTGTCAATGCTTGGAATGTTGCTGAAATCGATAAAATGGCGTTGCCTCCATGTCATTGCATGTTTCAGTTTTATGTAGCTGATGGCAAGCTTTCCTGCCAGCTGTACCAAAGATCGGCAGATGTGTTCCTGGGCGTGCCTTTCAACATCGCTTCGTATGCTCTGCTGACCTTGATGGTCGCTCATGTCTGTGATCTTGAGCCAGGCGAGTTCGTTCATACTTTCGGGGATACTCATATTTACTCGAACCACGTGGAGCAGGTTAAACTGCAGCTTACCCGGGATCCTAAGCCATTGCCACAAATGAAAATCAACCCTGAAGTCAAATCAATATTTGATTTTAAATATGAAGACTTCGAGTTGGTCAATTATGAAGCGCATCCGCATATCAAAGGGGTTGTCAGTGTATGATATCACTAATTTGGGCAATGGATGAAAACCGAGTCATCGGATATCATAATCAGCTCCCGTGGAGGCTTCCGGAGGACCTGAAGTTCTTTAAGCGTGTGACGATGGGACATCCGATTGCCATGGGAAGGAAAACATATGAATCGATCGGAAAGCCTCTCCCAGGCAGAGAAAATATCGTCATTACTCGTGATGAAGATTACGGTCCAGAGGGCTGTACAGTGATTCATTCAATTGAGGAAATGTTAGCCTATGCCGCTGAGAACAAATCTGAAGAAATTTTCGTCATCGGCGGTGCGGAAATATTCAAAGAAGTTCTTCACCATGCAGACAAGCTTTACCTTACGATGATCCATCATCAGTTTGAAGGAGATACGTTTTTCCCGGTGTTCGACATTGATAAATGGGAGCTTGAGTCAAGGGAAATCGGACTGAAGGATGAAAAAAATCCGTATGATTATGAGTTTTTGATTTATAAGCGGAAGTAAGAATGCTGTCGCTTGAAGGACTCTTTAAATCATTAACAAAAGGAGGTGTGGAATGTTTTCATTCCACACCTCCTTTTTAAGTATGAGCAGTCTTTTATTAGGACTGTTTATTTCTGATCAAATTACCGATAAATATAGTCTCCTCAGATTAAATCCATTATAATGACAACAGAATAACATTAGGAGGATACAATGCTTCGATTAATTGCGTGTTTTTTGTATATGGGTGGCTATCTTGTTTACACCATACCAAGACTATCCAGATTGAAAAGATTGCCGGAAGATTTGAAACCAGATATTAAAAAGCAACTGATTCATTCTACACCAAAAAAGTGGGCGAAAACATTCATGGCAATGACAGGATCTCAGGTAGAGGTAGAAGGACTTCATCATATACCTGAAGGTCCGGTGCTGTTTGCCAGTAACCATGAGGGTAATTTTGACATACCTGTACTTATAGGTGCCATTGAAAAACCTTTTGGGTTCATATCGAAAATTGAAGTGAAGAAGGTTCCATTTTTATCGGCATGGATGGAAGCCATTGATTGTGTCTTTATTGACCGGAAGAATCGTGACAAAGCTGCTGGCTCAATTATGTCAGGAGTGGAACTGTTAAAGAAAGGAAATTCACTTGTGATTTTTCCGGAAGGAACGAGAAGCAAAGGTGGTCCCGTAGGTCTTTTTAAAGCAGGAGGCTTCCGCCTTGCGAAGGATTCTGGTGTTCCGATAGTGCCGATTTCAATTCAAGGCACCGCTGATGTTTTTGAAAAAAACGGCCGCCTCGTCAAACCTGCAAAAATTAAAGTAATCATAAGTCCTCCGGTTTACAGCCGGCAATATAAGGATAAAGAGCTAATATCCCTTGCTGAAGAAATAAGGGATACGATAATTCAATCTCGTAAGGCAAAAAGGATTGCTTCATAATCATTCTGTAAATGCCAACAGCCCCTGCAAGTCGCAGGGGCTGTTCATTTTTTAGAAAATGGCTGGATGATGTTATGGAGTTGTTATTCGAATTGTGCAAGGCTTTTCATCATTTGTGTGAATTCTGCAGGTATGCAAAAATCCTCCGGTTTAAAGTTGTCGCGAATCCATCTCACCATTTCCGGCGGACTATTGAAGTACTCTCCGCTGGTATCACTTTTGCGAATCATGTAGCGGCCATTGTCTTCATCAAGTGTAACCTCTACCGGCAAAGCCCCGTCATAACTGTTTAATGAAAATTCCATATCTCATTCCCTCCAGCATATTTTCGTTATTATATGTTATTTTACTACCATTTTATTCAACATGAAAGCCTAGAATTTTAAATATTTAAAAAATTCAATCGACATACGGATTTTTCATGTTATAATGGACAAATTAATATTTTGCAAAGTGAGGGTGACAGAATGGAACAAGAAACAATGAAGAAAAAAAGGGTGAGTGTAGAGGATATCCTGATTGCCTACCGGCATCTTAAAGAGGTTGTTGCCCATACTCCATTGCAATTGAACCAACGATTATCTGAAAAATATGAAGCTGATATATATTTGAAGCGGGAGGATTTACAGCATGTACGCTCTTTCAAACTAAGGGGCGCTTACTATTCAATGAAATTATTGTGGGAAGAAGGGCTTGATCACGGTGTGGTATGTGCTAGTGCTGGGAATCATGCTCAAGGTGTAGCATATGCTTGTCGTCAGCTCGGAGTGAATGGGAAAATTTTTATGCCTGCTACAACTCCTGGACAAAAAATCAGCCAGGTTGAAATGTTCGGGCGAGGTTTCGTTGACATTGTCCTCGTCGGGGATACATTCGATGATTCCTACCGGGAAGCGCGTGTGTGTGCTGAAAAAGAGGGAAGGGAATTCATCCACCCTTTCGATGACGAAAAGGTAATTGCAGGACAGGGAACCGTTGCAGTGGAAATCTTAAATGATTGTCAGGAATCTGTTGACTTTATTATCGCTAGTATTGGTGGCGGAGGCTTGATGGCAGGATTGAGTACATATATAAAAAGCGTATCACCTTCGACTAGCCTAGTTGGCGTTGAGCCTAGCGGTGCAGCTTCCATGAGTGCTGCTTTTGAAAAAAATAGTGTTATCCCCCTAAAGGAAATTGATACATTCGTAGATGGTGCTGCTGTAAAATGTGTTGGCAGTAAGACATATGAAATTTGTAAGGAAAATGTCGATAAGCTAGTTGCAGTTCCAGAAGGGAAAGTGTGTTCATCTATACTGGAGCTTTATAATGAACATGCGATTGTTACTGAGCCGGCAGGAGCTTTGCCGATTGCTGCCCTGGACCTTCTACGTGATGAGATAAAAGGAAAGTCAGTTGTATGTGTCATAAGCGGCGGCAACAATGATATAAGCCGGATGCAGGAGATCAAGGAAAGGTCACTGCTACACGAAGGTTTGCTGCATTACTTTATTGTCAATTTTCCACAGCGTGCAGGTGCATTGCGTGAATTCCTTGATGATGTACTTGGGCCTGGGGATGACATCACCAGATTTGAGTACACAAAGAAAAATAATAAAGAAAGCGGTCCGGCTCTTGTCGGAATTGAATTAAAGAGTAAGCATGATTACCAGAGACTGATCGCCAGTATGGAGAATAAGGGTTTTGCCTTCATGGAATTGAATAAGGACAACCAGCTGTTTAATTTACTGGTATAATATTAATAATAGATAATTAAGGATAGATGTTATAAAATAAGAAATGTCACACTTAGTTAGATTACGTAGACCTTTGTGAATTTCTTATGAACTTTCACGTGATACCTCCACTTAGGGGAGTAAAAGTACTATAATCATAGTAGATTTACAATATGAAAAAGGAGATGTTGATATGTTATCAAACATCGGAGTTCCTGGATTAATCTTAATCCTTGTCTTAGCCCTAATTATCTTTGGACCAAAGAAACTTCCAGAGATCGGACGTGCATTTGGACAGACGCTTCGTGAATTCAAGAAATCAACTCGTGAATTGACAAGCGACGTCATGGAAGATTTCGAAGAAGAAAAGAAGGAAATTACGAAAGTTACTAAATAAGGTGTAAGATGCTTTTGTCTTACACCTTTTTTCTTAAAAGGCTTGTAAATGACAGGCTTTATTCAAGAAATGCACCAAACGGAATTGGCAGGGGATTGTTAAATGGACGATAAAGAATTAAATCTGGTGGATCATCTCGATGAGCTGCGGAACAGGCTGATCATCTCGGCTGTAGCATTCATTATTTTCTTTGGCATAGGCTTCTTCTATGTTAAAGATATATATAACTTTTTTGTCCGGGATTTGGACGTGAAGCTAATAGTCTTAGGTCCAAGTGATATCGTATGGATTTACTTCATGCTTGCCACTATCATCGCGATTGCTGGTACGATTCCGGTATTGGCCACACAGATTTGGCTTTTTGTCAAACCAGCACTCAGGCCGATTGAAAGGAAAATATCACTTTCGTATATCCCGGCGTTATTCATACTATTCATCGTTGGTCTTGCTTTTGGCTACTTTGTAATTTTCCCGACAGTTCTGAATTTCCTCGTGGAACTTAGCGGGGATATGCTTGTAACGAACTTTACGGCGGAAAAGTATTTCAAGTTCATCATGAATATGACTCTCCCATTTGGAGTACTGTTCGAATTACCGGTTGTAGTCATGTTTTTGACTTCGCTGGGAGTCATTAATCCTTACGTCCTGGTTAAGGTCAGAAAGTATGCTTACTTTATATTGATTGTGATTTCAGTCATCATTTCACCGCCTGATTTCATGTCAGATATCCTGGTTACGATTCCGCTTCTGGTTTTGTATGAAATCAGCGTAAACTTGTCCAAATTTGTTTACAAACGGAAGCTCAAGAAGGAAAAAGAATGGCAAGAGCAATACGGGGATATGGACGAGGATAGCGAAGAGGAATCATCCTTGTAATAAAGCGGATCAAGATTCAAAACGAGTATAAACAGTCATTCAAACGTGTGGAATTTCCACACGTTTTTTTGTGATCAAAATAGAATCATTTCTTTAAGCACCCTATTGAATATTTGAAAATCATGAAGATTAATACGTTATCAGGAATCAAAAAAATCATAAAAAAAATATTATTATCTCCGTAAACAGACACATTTCGACCTGGAATTAGGGTATAATATATTCAAACGGGTATAAAAGAGGATTGATATTTTGTTATTCAAAAGCCTAGAGTTCAAAAATGTTGTTGGACAGAAGGTTAAAGTCGTGGATATTCCTGTGTTGGAAGAAGAGAGCACCTATTATTTTATGATCCAAGTCCGTTTGCAAACTTTTATTACAGCGATCTATCAGGAAAGAAACGCGAAAAAGTTCTATTCTTTTAAAGATTATTTAAAAAGAGTTATGAAGTGGCCGGATTATGAACAGTTATTCGAATCGGCCGAATTGAAAAATAACGCATGATGATTCATTTTTGAAGCGCCTGGACAAAGGCGCTTTTGTTCTTTTTACGGAGTTGATTTTTAACATAATCAACCTGGATGTATTCTTATATTTACTGACATTCTAGCATTCTAAGATAAACTTCAAGATTGAATGTAAATATTTTTATTTGCATTTCAGAATAGGTATAATAGTCATAATCTAGTGTTTTGATAGGGATGTGAATTTATGGCTAAAATCAAAATTGTAACTGATTCTACCTGTGACTTGAATGATGAGCTCATTGAAAAATGGGGAATTATCGTTGTCCCATTATCTATTTCTATTAATGGTGAAAATTATTTAGATAGAGTGGATATCAGTCCAAAAGAGTTCATGGAAAAAATGAAAGCTTCTTCAGAACTGCCAAAGAGCTCGCAGCCGCCTGCAGGGGAATTCTTGAAGGTATATGATGAGCTGGCCGCGGACGGTTATGAAATCATATCAATACATATGACAGGCGGTATGAGCGGAACAGTGCGATCTGCTGAAAGTGCCGCCCAGATGACAAGTGCAAAGGTGAATGTGGTTGATTCCCGCTTTATTTCGAAGGGTTTGGCGTTCCAGGTTCTTGAGGCTGCCCAGATGGCCGCGGACGGTAAATCATCTGATGAAATAATAGCAAGTCTAGATGAGATAAGAGAACAGACTCGCCTTTTTGTCGTCGTTGATACCCTTGAGAATCTGGTCAAGGGAGGACGGATTGGCAAAGGAAAAGCGATGATCGGTTCATTACTGAATATAAAACCGATCGCATCTCTCGAAGGTGGAGAATATACTCCTGTCTCTAAAGCAAGAAGTCATTCGCAAGTCGTAAAGTACCTTAGAAGTCAATTTGCCGCAGATACAGAAGGGAAAACCATCAAAGGGGTAGGGCTTGTCCACGCAGAGGGAAAAG
This sequence comes from Mesobacillus jeotgali, assembly GCF_002874535.1. Lineage (GTDB taxonomy): Bacteria > Bacillota > Bacilli > Bacillales > Cytobacillaceae > Mesobacillus > Mesobacillus jeotgali. Next base: position 2,732,635 of record NZ_CP025025.1, on the reverse strand, counting down.
GACTCGCTGAGAAAATAAAGGAAGCCGTCCTTGAAACTTCTGGGTATGATGACTTTACTATCGAAGATACGACTCCAATTGTAAGTACCCACACGGGCCCAGGCGCTATTGGGTTCATGTATTACTTCGAATAACTTAATATTAAACGTTATTTCAAAGTCCTGAAGTGTAAAATTTCAGGACTTTTTTTGTTCTTTTAACAAACCAAAGTTTTTTAAAAATACAGGATATTTAAAGGTTTGTGTCGAATATTTTCAATATTCACTTTAGCATAGAACGGAATGTGACAATGAATATATGAAGCTTAATGTAAAGAACCTGCCATTATTTAAAAAGATACTAATGTTCTCATTTATGATCTCAACGCTCGTAGTCGTATCGACAATGGGTACGAGCTTCTACCTGCAGTCAAAACAATTGAAAACTCAAATGGCTGACAAGGTCGAAGGAGTCTCAGGAATTTGGTCATCTACCCTTGATCCTGATGATATCAGAAGTGCTGATGAGTTCCGGGATAAATCAAACCCTTCAATCAGGCGCCTTGAGAAGCTATTGACTATGGTGGGAGACAAAAGTGCCTCATTCCTTGGGGCTTATGTCATACTGCCTGAAGAATATCCAAACCAGAAAGTTTACATCCTATCTGCATCTGATATATATAGGGATTACTCATTCGGTTCCCTGATGTATTATGATGCTGGTGAAGAATTTATTAGTGCATATCGGAATACAAAGGAAAATAAGACAATAACGAGTACAGATATATTCACTGATCAATACGGCTCTTGGATTTCATCCTTCGCCCCAATTACTGATAACAGTGGAAATGTTGTAGCCATTCTTGGAATAGATACAAAGGCATCCATCATCAAGGAAAATCAAATGGAAATACTCGAGTTGTTATTATTGGAAATGGCGGCCATCCTGGCTGTTGTATATGTAATCCTGAATTGGGGCCTTAAGAAGGTCATGAAACCTGTAGATGACTTGTTTTTTGGCATTAAGGAAATCAGTTCTGGAAATTTCACCGTCAAGCTGCCAGTGCATGATCAATCAGAGTTAAGTTTATTGAGCGAAAAATTCAATGAGATGGCTTCCCAGCTATCCCAACTATTCGAGAGGGTATCAGCTGCATCAAGGCAACTGGGCCAAACATCCCTGAAGGATAAGGAGTCGCTTTTATTAGAGGAAGCGATCAACACAATGGAGGATATATTTGAACGTACAAAACTCCAGCAGGAACTTCAGCGTGCCGAGAAAATGAACGCGATAGGCCAGTTGGCTGCCTCTGTTGCCCATGAAATCAGGAATCCTATGACTGTTGTGAAAGGTTTTCTGCAAATTTTCCTTTCTAAAGAGATGTCTGAAGAAGAGCATATGTATTTAAAACTTATGATTGAAGAATTGAACAGGGCGGAGACAATCATAAATGACTACTTGAGCCTAGCCAAGCCGGATGTTGGAAACCTTGTAATCATCGATGGCAGTGAGATGACGGAGCAGGTAATGGATTTAATGAGTTCTTACGCCATGATGTCAAAAAACATTTCTTTGCACACTGAAATAAAGAATCAAGTAAAAATAAGGGGCAATAAAAGCGAATTAAAACAAGTACTCATTAATATCTTGAAAAATGGCATTGAGGCGATGGGTGATGGTGGAAAGCTTAGCTTGACTCTTGAGAGGCAAGGAGATTTCGGTGTATTTGTCATCAACGATACGGGGATTGGGATGACCGCGGAGGAGACTTCAAGGCTTGGAACGGCTTTTTATTCGTTGAAGGAACGAGGAACAGGCATGGGGCTGATGGTTTGCTACCAGATTGTTGAAAGGATGAAAGGACAGATAAAGGTATCAAGCAAAAAAGGTGAAGGCACCACCTTTGAGATAATGGTCCCAATATTAACAGAAAGCCCTGAGTAAAATTCAGGGCTTTTTAAATTTTAGCCATTATTTTTTTGGGACTCAATATAATTTAAAAAGGAGGTGCCCGGACTTGGTGAACAAAGTGCTTTTCTTTAGTGATTTTGGGATAGATGACAATATTGCTGTATTATATGCATTTTTTAACAAGGAAATAGATTTGGTTGGTGTAGTTGCCGATTACGGCAATGTTTCAAAACAAGATGCTCTTCGAAATGCCGCATATTTGCAAAAGCTTACGGGGAGACCTGATGTTCCAGCTTTTGCAGGTGCAGAATTGCCATTGACAGGAGATCCGCCTGAATATGTACCTGACGTTCACGGCATTGAAGGACTCGGGCCAATCATCCCTGATATTGATATAGATTACACCCTTGAAAACTTCCATGGCATCAAGGGAATCATTGAAAAAAATCCGGATGAAATCATTATAGTGAATGTAGGCAGGCTATCATCGCTTGCGGCTGCTTTCATTCTCTATCCTGAAACCATGAAAAAAGTAAAGGATTTTTACATTATGGGCGGTGCATTCAACGAACCTGGAAATGTTACCCCAGTGGCTGAAGCGAATTTTTATGGAGATCCATATGCAGCGAATATTGTATTGACACAAGCGAAACCACCTGTGAAAATCATTCCGCTTAATGTGACGAGTGGAGCGATCGTGACACCGGCATTGATCAATGAGTTAGATGAGCATTACCATACTATCGGTAGTGAAATAGGAAAGCTGGTGAAGCCAATGTTCGATTACTACTACAAGTTTTATAAGGAGCGGAATCCAGAATTGACGGGTGCCCCTCTTCATGATGTTCTTACATTATGGGCGTTGGTAAAAGAAGACCATGTGGTTTCCCTTGATATTCCCGTTAAAATTGTCGTGAATAAAGGTGAGGCATTTGGACAGAGCATCGGGGATTTCAGGAATTCAATTGATAAAGCCGATTATCCAGTTCATAAAGTAGCTGTTAACTTCAGTTATACAGAGTTCATTAAAGATTTCTTCACTACGATGAAAAATTCACAAGTCCACAATGGCACAGGGTAAATGATGATAATTTCACACTTCTTTCATACCTTATTCTTTCTTCTCACAAAAGCGTCTGCTAGAATTGTCTATGGACATTATTCGAAAGATTGCAGGTGATGATTTTGAAAAAGGTTATCTCGCTTCTCATGCTTGCAGCAGTTGTTATTTTCGCTGCGGGGTGTGGAAACAGCGGCCTAAAGGATGCGAAGAATTATCCTATCGAGGATTTTACTTTCACGAATCAAGATGGTGAATCAGTAAGTAAATCGGATTTAGAAGGAAAAGTCTGGATGGCGAGCTTTATATTCACGAACTGTGCTGATGTGTGCCCGCCAATGACGGCCAATATGTCGAAGCTTCAGGATATGATTAAAGAAGAAGGGCTTAAGGACGTGGAGATTGTTTCTTTCAGTGTAGATCCTGCTGTGGACAATCCTGAGGCACTAAGGGAGTATGGCAAGAAGTTCAATGTTGATTTCAAGAATTGGTCATTCCTTACAGGTTATACACAAGAGGAAATAGAAAAATTCGCGCTTGAGAACTTTAAGACTCTTGTCAAGAAGCCGGAGACAGGGGATCAGGTCATTCATGGTACTGATTTTTATCTTGTCGATCAAAACGGGGATATGAGGAAATATTATACAGGATTGAAGGAAGTTCCTTTTGAGCAAATAATTGAAGATATTAAAACACTCCAATAGGCCGCATTTGTGGCCTGTTTTTTTGGGTTGGGGAATAAGCGTAACCAATTTGAACAAATTAATTTAACAACAATTGGAAGAAAGCCGACAAGGGTTGAAGGCAAGTAATGCGTGAGTAACGCCATAATAAACATTAAATGTTATAATGATTATACTTTTAAAGGTAGGTGATTAATATTGTTGAAGAAATTCACCTTTCTTTATGTAGCGCTGACATTGATCATGATATTAGGATCCTGCAGTCAGTTTGAAAACTTGCAAAAAGGGAACTTCAATAAGGTCAAGGAAACAGGAGTGGAATTAAAAGAAGCATTGCCAACATCATTCTTTCCGAAGGATTTGCATATTGTTGCTGCGGGGGACTCACTCACACAGGGTGTAGGAGACAGTACGAATACAGGCGGATATATCCCATACCTTGCAGAGCAGCTTGAAAATGAAAAGACAATTAAAAATGCGAATTTCGAAAATTTTGGTGTAAGAGGAAACCGGACTGACCAGCTTCTGAAAAGACTGAAAAATAAAAATGTCCAATCTTCTATTGAAGAAGCCGACCTGATCATATTAACGATTGGCGGGAATGATTTAATGAAGGTTGTCAAAGAGAATTTTTCAAGTCTTAAGCTAAATCATTTCCAAACAGAACAAAAATTGTTCGCAGAGCAGCTGCAGGAAATTTTCTTGGCAATTCGAAACCAAAACCAAGAAGCTCCGATCGTTTTAGTCGGGCTCTACAATCCGTTTTACTACTGGTTTGCTGATGTTAAGGAAATGAATCTAATAGTGGATGAGTGGAACGGACAAAGTCTTGCTATAGTCAAGCAGGACGGGAATGCATACTTTGTCGACATTCATGATATTTTCCTTAATAATGAAGAAAATCTGTTATATACTGATTATTTTCACCCAAATGACCGGGGGTACCAATTAATTGCTGATCGGATATATGAAATCCTTGATGAACAGGTCATCGACTCGATGTCTAATTAAGGTCATAAGATTGGAAAGAGGAGTTACAAAGATAAATGATGAAAAATAAATGGAAAATCGGATTCTTTATTCTTTTGGGTGTCATGGCTGCAGCCATCCTGTTAATTTGGATCCTCATAACCTCACCGGTAGAGGAAACAAAAGTAGAACCAGGGACGAATGGCTCAGGAACTGATGATGTTGCTTTTAATGTATCGACAAACAAGCGTGATTTAAACAGGGTCATCAATCATTACTTAGAAGAAGAAGCAAAAAATAGTCAGATGGATTATCAAGTTTTGCTCACAGATGAGGTGGAGTTATATGGGACGCTTCCGCTCTTCAGTCAAGAGCTGGAGTTGAAGCTGACCTTTGAACCGCAGGCATTGAAGAATGGTGATTTAATTTTAAACCAGAGATCGATTTCAGTGGGGAAACTCAATCTTCCTGTATCAACGGTTCTTAAATTTGTCCGTGACAGCTACGATTTGCCGGATGCTGTAAATATCCAGCCGAAGGAAGAAAGAGTATATGTATCTATGCAGAGGCTGAAGCTGAAAAGTGATATCAAGGTCCGTGTAAATGAATTTGATTTGAAGAAGGACAACATTAAATTTACCCTGCTTGTTCCAGCAGATTAAGAAGGTACTCTTTAGGGTGCCTTCTTTTTATTCTTACACTTGTCAAGGCTGGAACTGTTATTTCAGTGAGGAATCTTTGGCTGGAAAAGGATAGATTAGGAGCGGAAAGTGACCAGTTTGCAGAAAAAAGTCAGGCCGGGCGACCGGCCTTATTATCCTTGCAATAAAATTACTTCAATTGGCGGTTCGCCTTTTGCAGTGCCCACCGCGACGATTGTGTAGGCATTGTTTGGCTCCAATTTCACATCAGGAATTGTAACAACTGTATTCTTAGTACCGGCCACTTTTGCTTCTAATGTAACGGTCATTGGGGTCAGGGCCAAATAAGTTGTTGCCTGTTTATATGACACGTTCGGGAATATTACATCTCCGTTTTTCCCTGCAATATCTACAGCAGGCGCGTCCGGGGAGAGGTGGATAAACCTGGCTTTAGTTTCTCCTACCGGTGTTTGTGGGTTGTCTTCAAATGTTAGCAGCCTTAACTTATTGGCTGGCCCGGCAATGGCTGCTGTATAAATCCGTCCTGGTTCGACCGTAATCTTTTTGCTGATTACTGTAGAAACGCTATCTCCTGCAGGATAGATATCGACTTGATATTTGCCTGGCTGAAGCTGCATGTGGCTGCTGTTCGTTTTATAACTGAAGTCACGGAGCACTCTGCTGCCATTCACATAAATATCGACGTCCTTTAATTCCGGAGAAGCGTGCAAAAAACGCACCATGGATGGTAATGTGTTCGATTGACCGGCCGGTACAGTATAAGAGCGCATTAACTGGACTGCCTTATTTAAATTACGCAAGTGCTTGTGGTAATACATGACATGTCTATTCGGGTCTAGGTATTTATAATAATTAGCCAATAAATCATACATGGCCGCTTTATGCAGGTAATCATTCTGATTCCTAATGGACATACCCCTCACTCCTAATTTTAATCGTTGCTCAAATGTAAAATATGCAAATTGGGCGCAATAGGTGCGAGACAGCTTCGGTGGTAATATAAAAAAATTGAATTTTAGCTTTACATGAGGAATGTTTTTCCATATACTATAAATAACTTAACGAGAGGCAGGTGGAGTGCAATGAGCAGAATGTTAAATGTATTGATGATGTCTATTACTTGTTGCACGGCCCCTTAACCTAAGCGGATCAAACGACTACTAGTCTTTTTTCTCCATGCTTATGAACCACGGGCTGTGCGTGCCTGTGGTTTTTATTTTATTAAAAGCATGATGGAGGAATAATGAATTGAAAAAATTTGAAAATATTGGAATGACGGCTGAATTGTACAGCTATTTTAATGATCAATATGATGATGGACTCAAACTCGGCAGGGTAGCGTTAGAGCATAAACATAGCTACAGGGTGTGGCTGGAAGAGGGAGAATACCTGTGCACTCTGGCTGGTAAATTAACATTTGATGCAATCAGTCGTGAAGACCTGCCGGCAGTTGGTGACTGGGTTGCCGTGCAAACTTCACCAGGTGAAATGCGAGGGATTATCAAGGGTATCTTACCGCGGAAAAGCAAGTTTTCCAGAAAGGCTGCTGGGCAGGTTACCGAGGAGCAAATTGTCGCAGCGAATGTTGATACAGTGTTCATCGTAAATTCACTCAATGATGATTTGAATCTGAGGAGAATTGAACGGTACCTGCTCCTTGCCTGGGAGAGTGGTTCAAACCCTGTCATCATCTTGAGCAAAGCCGATTTAGTGACAGATTTAAAAGTGAAGATGGATCAAGTTTCATCAGTGGCTATCGGGGTACCTGTAATTGCTGTGAGCGTGCTAGAGGGAACGGGGACCGAGGAAGTTCAACCCTATCTTGCGCCAGGTAAAACAGTGGCCTTAATTGGATCGTCAGGAGTCGGTAAGTCTAGTCTTGTCAATTACTTCACAGGGTTTGAAAAGCAGCTGGTCCAGGAAATCAGGGAAAGCGATGATAAGGGTAAGCATACTACGACTCATCGGGAAATGATTCTGCTTCCTGGAGGGGCGATACTGATTGACACACCGGGAATGAGGGAAATTCAGCTTTGGTCAAGTGAGGAAGGAATCATCGAGAGCTTTGCGGATATTGAGCAATATGCTGAAGCCTGCAAATTTCGTGATTGCAGCCATAAAAACGAACCAGGCTGTGCGGTCAGATCAGCTATTAGCGAAGGCCATCTTGATGAAAACAGACTTGTGAGCTATAAAAAGCTGCAAAAAGAACTTGCTTATATTGACAGAAAGCTGGATAAAAAGGCGCAGGCTGATGAAAAGAAACATTGGAAAAACATCAGTAAGGAAGTCCGCCACAATGCAAAGTACAAACGTAAATAATGAACAGCCTCTTCTCTCTGGAAGGGGCTGTTACTGTTTAAGGGTTCTCAATGTGTTTTTTGCTTTAAAAGTTATACAATAGGGAATAAGTATTTGAGAAGAGTGTTCATTGATTTATTCAAAGTATGAAAGAAGAGGTGTCACTATGGAAAAAAGCAATCATGAGCTTGCTACATTTGCCGGAGGCTGTTTCTGGTGCATGGTCAAGCCGTTTGATGAGCAGCCGGGGATTGTCAGTGTTGTTTCCGGCTATACGGGAGGCACGACTGAGAATCCTACATATGAGCAGGTTTGCAGCGAGACAACCGGTCATTATGAAGCAGTGCAAATCACATTCGATCCAGATATTTTTCCTTATGAAAAACTGCTGCAATTATACTGGCAGCAAATAGACCCAACAGACCCCGGAGGTCAGTTCTACGATAGGGGGCAGTCATACCAAACTGCGATTTTTTATCATAATGAAGAGCAAAAACAGTTAGCGGAAGAATCGAAAAAGAAGCTTGGGGAGAGCGGGGTATTTAAAAAGCCCATCGTAACTCCAATTCTGCAAGCTAAACCATTTTATCCTGCAGAAACATACCATCAGGATTATTATAAGAAAAACCCAGATAGATATAATGCTTATCATGTTGGTTCAGGACGTTCAACTTTTATCAGGAATCATTGGGGGGAAAAGAAATGATGAAAAAAGATCCAGATGAGTTAAAGAAAAAACTGACTCCTATGCAGTATGAGGTAACGCAAAATAACGGGACAGAACCACCGTTCAGGAATGAATATTGGAATGACCTAAGAGAGGGAATATATGTCGATGTCATCTCAGGAAAGGCATTGTTTAGTTCCAGAGATAAATATGATGCAGGATGCGGCTGGCCGAGCTTCACTAAGCCGATTATGGATGAAGAAATAATTGAAAAACAAGATACGAGCCATTTTATGGTCAGGACAGAGGTCCGGAGCAAAACAGCAGATTCCCATTTGGGCCACGTGTTTGACGATGGCCCGGGAGAGAATGGGCTGCGATATTGCATTAATTCGGCTGCTTTGAGATTTGTTCCGAAAGAAAAAATGGAAGAAGAAGGGTATGGAGAATACCTCAAGCTGTTTCAGGACGAATCAAAGCTTTAAAAAGGAAGGGATGATAGTTATGCTTAAAAAGCTATTCGGGAAAAAGGAAGAACCGGTGAAAACAATACAGCTTGTAGCACCAATTACAGGGAATGCAGTAGCGGTAAGTGCAGTTCCGGATCCTGTTTTTTCAGAAAAAATGATGGGGGATGGCTTGGCGATTGAACCGTCAGAGGGAGTTGTCGTTTCGCCGATCGATGGTGAAATCATGCAGGTTTTCCCCACTAAGCACGCGGTCGGAATCAGGGCGAAAAACGGGGCAGAGATATTGATTCATATTGGATTGGAGACTGTTTCCCTCAAGGGAGAAGGGTTCGAAACGCATGTGAAGCAAGGTGATACAGTGAAGGCCGGGGATAAGCTAGTGACCTTTGATATGGGAATCATCAGCGAAAAGGCAAAGAGTACGGTAACACCAATCATTATCACCAACACAGATCAAGCTGCCTCTTTGAGGGTTTTGACAGAAGGTGATGTCGAAAAGGGTGCGACACCAATCCTTGAGGTGACGTTTGAATAGTGGAGACTCTTTTTTCGGGATGCTCAGCAGAAAGAAGATCACCAGAAAACAACGATATAGGCAAAAATGAAAACAGCCGCTAATTCAGCGGCTGTTTTCATTAACAGACTTTTGTCCATTAGAGGAAGTCATTCCACCAGAGAGGATGAATTTCATTGCATCTTCTGGCTTGACATCAATGATTTCCACCTCGGTCTTGGGGATCAGCAAAGTGAATCCTGCTACCTGGAACGTTTGAGGCACGTAAACAGCAACATGCTCAGACAATGGCTCATGGAACGCCTTTAGATTTTCTGTAGTAATGAAGCCGAGACTCTTCATATTGGTACCAGGAATCGTAACCAAGGCGACCTTGGAAAACGACTTTTTCTCACCAAGAAAGGAATGGACCGTATCCTTTATAACAGAATAAACCGTCTTTACGAAAGGAGTTTTTTCCAATAGCCTGTCAATTAGCTTGATGAAACTTCCGGTGATGAATCGGGTGGACAACCATCCCAGAATGGTGATAAGGACAATGGTCGTCAGAAGGCCGATACCCGGAATGTATCTTTCCTGCAAATATGGCTTCAGAACATTACCAAGAAGGCTGTCCAAAAACATGAATGTTTTATAAGTGACATAGATAACGAGAATGATCGGGACTATTGTAAGGATCCCATTAATGAAATTCTTCAGTACACTTTTCATAGTAAACTCCTTATTCAAAACATATGGAAGTATCATACACTTTTTAACTGGATTTTTCTATGATTAATTTTTCTTATCCTTGGCGACGATTATCGATGAAATCTGAATGACTGACTTTTCGTTGGTATTATTTAGGGATGAGTTTTCTGCTGTTTCAAACCGGACAGTGTGCCGGCCATTATCCAGACCGCTTGCGACATAAAGATACCTTTCACGAGTAAAAGGCCACCAGGTGGAAAGTGTCCTGACATACTCCCCGTCAATATAAACCCTAAGCTTTCCACCGTCCAGGCTTCGAATGGCCTTTACACCAAGAATGGAGCCATCGAAGCTGTACTCTAGATAATCTCCAGGTCTTTTGCTTATATTTATTCCATTTTCACTCCTGAATCCTTTGCTTGCAGTTACGAGTTTTTTTTCATACAAGTGCAAAGTTTGATCCCTGGTCAATGGCTTTGGCAGACTGGCAATCTCGGCATCTATTTCGATATTATTCTTGATCAGTTCAAGTATAGAGGTTGCGTACAACTGATATCCCCTGCCGTTAGGATGTACAGTATCTGTCGTAAGCTGTTCTGTGAGCATCCCTGATTGCTTGAAGGGAACGCGCATGTCCAGTGTTTTTGCTCCGTAATGGGTGGATAATCTATTAATTGCATCAGCAAATTGTTCTTGTTTTAAAGGACTTTCGATGATGGTGATGATTTCTGAGCCAGGGTAACGCTCCTTTGCATTTCGGATTAATTTTTCGTAAAAAAAAGTAAACTGTTCAGAGTTCATGTATTTACGGTCATTTTCGCCAAAAACTATAAAGACGAGATCAATGTCCTGGAATTTCGGAGACTTCTGCAGTTTATATATTCCTTCAAAGGAGGTTGCTCCGCTTTGAACAAGCATATTTCTTCTTGCCCGGGATCCGCTGAAATCCTTAAGAAGCACCTCTAACTGGCTGTACCAGCGCAAGTCCTTATTCTCTGCGCCAGCACCCCGGCCAATGCTGTCTCCGATTATCAAATAATTAAACGATGAACCAGAGCCGATTTTTTCATATACTGTTAAATCCTTGGAAAGGTAATGTTCTGACTGTATCGCTAAAAAAGAAATAACTGCGGCGGTAATGAAAACTATACTGTAAATTTTTTTAGCGCTGAATTTCATTTTTGTTGATATCCCTCCGGAAAATAAGATCTCTATTTCCATTTTAGACGCTTTTTCTGAATCATTGAAATGAAATTTTCATTCTTGCATTATTATTAGGACTTTAGTGGAAAGCCACATCCGAGCTCAAAGAGCATTTTTTTAAATCGGGAAATTTCAAAAAATAGGCTAATGCACAAACGGGTCAAGTACCCATATCATACCGTAAAGGGAAAGCAATTCAAAAACAAACGAGGAGTGGTTTTTAATGTACGGATACGATAATGCCCCAATGCCAGTAAATGCTCCAGCAGCTGTTCAAGGTACTATGTGCCATGGCGGATACCCATATGCAGGAGTAGCCGGTGCAGGATACGGCTACGGCGGTTTTGCACTGATTGTAGTGCTGTTCATTTTGTTAATCATCATCGGTGCATGCTGCAGCTATAACTGGTAAGAACGAAAACTGAGATAAAATAACTTGAGAGGTTGCCCGACAGAGGCAGCCTCTTATTTTGTTCATAAAACACGAACATTAAAACGGTTATTTTAAATTATAGTTCGTTATTTTAGTTGACTCTCCGGCTTTCATTTGTTATATTTACCAATGGTTAAGCAAAAAACTGATTGGCGGGGGATGCTGTATGAATACAAACTATGATGTGATTGTCGTTGGAGCAGGTCCGGCAGGTATTTTTACTTGTTATGAATTATCTTTGAAGATGCCTGAAGCGAAAGTCTTGCTTGTTGATAAAGGCCACGATATTTATCGGAGGAACTGCCCAATTTTACAAAAGAAGATTGAAAAATGTCCGCCAGCAGCAGGGAAGAAGGATTTTGCCGGTTGCCTGCCGGCATGTTCGATTACGAATGGGTTTGGCGGTGCTGGAGCCTATTCTGATGGGAAGTTTAATATTACAAGTGAATTCGGCGGATGGATGACGGATTACCTACCTGATTCAAAGGTTGTCGAATTAATTAAATACGTAGATGAAATCAATCTCAACCATGGCGCAACCGAAAGCATAACCGACCCGATGACAGATAAGGTCCGTGAAATTGAGAGAAGAGGATATGCCGCCGGACTGAAACTTCTGAGGGCACAGGTTCGCCATCTTGGTACTGAACAGAATCTTGAGATTTTAAAGAATATTTTTGAGTACTTGAAAGATAAGGTCGATATGGCGTTCAAGACGGAAATCCAGGATTTGATTACGGAAAGAACACCGGAAGGCCATAAAGTCACAGGTGTTGAGCTTAGGAACGGCGAGAAAATTTTTGCTGAAAAAGTTGTTGTTGCGCCTGGCCGTGATGGCTCCAAATGGCTGACACAGCTTATGAAAAAACGAAGGCTTAAGATGATCAATAACCAGGTCGATATTGGTGTTCGGGTTGAAACTTCCAATGTCGTCATGGAGGAAATAAATGAACATTTATACGAAGGTAAATTTATTTTCAATACTTCCGTAGGGACTAGTGTGAGAACATTCTGCAGCAATCCATCTGGACATGTTGTCGTCGAAAACCATTCAGGCATCATGCTTGCAAATGGTCATGCTTACAAAGATCCTAATCTGGGCAGCAGCAATACCAACTTCGCTTTGCTTGTATCACATACATTTTCTGAGCCGTTTGACAAGCCCAATGAATATGCTCATGAAATCTCCAGGCTGGCAAACAGCCTTTCAAATGGCGGTCTAATCGTTCAGAAATACGGTGATATTTTAAAAGGGCGGAGATCAACGGAAAAAAGGATCAAAGAAGGATTCTTAGAACCGACTATGAAGGAAGCCGTTCCAGGAGATTTAGGACTCGTCCTTCCGTATAACACGCTTAAGAGTTTGATAGAAATGACGGAAGCGCTCAACCAGGTTACTCCAGGCCTTGCTTCAGAACATACTTTGTTTTACGGAGTGGAGGCGAAATTCTATTCCGCAAGGCCAAAGTTGAATGACAGGTTTGAAACAGAAATCAGCGGCCTGTATGTTGGAGGAGACGGTGCCGGTATCACAAGAGGACTGGCACAGGCTAGCGCATGCGGAGTATGGATTGCGACCGACATAATCGAAAAATCGAGGACAGTCCGAAAAGCGGAGCCTGCACTCGTTTAAAGATGCTTACACTCTTCCTCATCTTTGATAGAATAAAACTATATATAGAAGAGGCGGGGAGATTATGTTTGCACCTAAATTAGTGCCAGGGGACGAAATAAGAGTCGTCGCACCAGCGACCAGCATGATTATTTTAAAAGAGGCTCAGGTTGACTTGGCTGTCGAGAGGCTTACTAAGCTGGGCTTCAATGTGACATTCGGAAAAAACGCAGATGCCCATGATGAGTTTTTCAGTTCTTCGATAGCAGAAAGAATCGAGGACTTGCATGATGCTTTTGCAGATCCAAATGTAAAAGGAATCCTGACTGCAATTGGCGGCTATAATTCTAATCAATTGCTAAAATATATTGATTTTGACTTGATTGCTGCAAACCCAAAGATTTTTTGCGGATATAGTGACATTACAGCATTGCAGCTGGCAATCTATCAGAAAACTGGTCTCGTGACCTATTCAGGGCCCCATTTCTCAAGCTTCGGCGTGAAGCATGGACTCGAATATACGATGGATTCGTTTTTGCAGGCAGTAACTAATGATGCACCATATGAGATCGTTCCATCTAAAACCTGGTCTGACGATGCGTGGTATCTCGACCAGGAGAATCGGACATTTCACGAACAAAATGGCTATCTGATACTCCAGGAAGGAGAAGCCGAGGGGAAACTGATCGGCGGTAACCTCTGTACAATGAACCTGCTGCAGGGTACGGAATTCATGCCTTCCCTGAAGGATAGCATCCTTTTCATTGAGGATGATGAGGAAAGCCATTCCAGGAGCTTTGACAGGGACCTGCAATCGCTGCTCCACCTGCCTGATGCTGATTCAATTAAAGCTCTTTTGATAGGCCGTTTCCAAAAGAACTCCAATATTACCGAAGAGGCATTAAGAAAGATTATTTCCAGTAAGGAAGAACTGCGGAAGATACCGATCATTGCAAATGTCAACTTTGGTCATGTCCAACCTTTTGCGACTTTGCCAATCGGGGCATTCGCAACAGTAAAAGCAGCTGATGGCCAAACAGAGATATTTATTGAACAAAAAGAATAAGGTTATACACTTTCGATGGCACCTATTATAGGTGTCTTTTTCTTTTGGTGTATTGCTGAGTGTAGAACCTGAGTTTGAAAAGTGGCTGCTGGGAAGGTGAAAATGAATAAGACTTATTAGCTATCCGAAGCAGGTCAGTGTTCGGACAAAATTGCCGGAGGAAGAGCGGAAGTTGTCCGAAGTCACCCCGGGTTCGGACAAAATTTCCGATGGAAGAGAGGAAGTTGTCCGAAGTCACCTCAGGTTCGGACAAAAAAGCCGGCTGAAGAGCGGAAGTTGTCCGAAGTCACCCCATGTTCGGACAAAAAAGCCGGCCGGAGAGCGGAAGTTGTCCGAAGTCACCCCATGTTCGGACAAAAAAGCCGGCGGGAGAGCGGAAGTTGTCCGAAGTCACCCCAGGTTCGGACAAAATTTCCGATGGAAGAGCGAAAGTTGTCCGAAGTCACCCACGATCTAGGCCATAGATTTCTCAAATCCCCCATGTAATTCCCCGACTAGTTTCATAAATACTTACCCCCCGCATTTTCCATGAACACCCAATCGCACAAAAAATACCTTTTCCAATAAGGCGGAATTTTTTAAACGGCAAGAAAGATTCCCGTTTTCGTTTCATACACTTTACAGAATGTCCATTTAATTTTAATTGCGGTGAATGGAGTGAATTTATGAAGCCGTCCTACTTGATTAAACCTGCCCTGGATGAGAGCTATCCAGAGATTGATTATGGTAAAGGTGTCTTTCTTTTTGACAAAGAGGGCAAGAAATATCTCGATGCTGCATCCGGGGCTGTCACGGCAAATATTGGGCACGGAGTTCCTGAAATTATCCTGGCAATGCATGAACAGTCCAAACGGGTGTCTTTTGTTTATCGCTCCCAATTCACCAGTGAGGCAGCAGAAAAGCTGGCGGAAAAACTTGCTGATGCTTTGCCGGGGGATCTAAATTGGAGTTTCTTTGTGAACAGCGGTTCCGAGGCAACCGAAACGGCGTTGAAAATTGCGATTCAGTACTGGCAAGAGAAAGGGATTAAGACAAAAACTAAAATTCTATCAAGATGGATCAGTTACCATGGGATTACTCTTGGTGCTCTTTCAATGTCAGGACATCCAGGGAGAAGGGCAAGGTTTGTTCCGTTGCTTGAGGAATTCCCATCGATTTCACCTCCATATTGCTATCGCTGTCCATATCAAAGCACGGCACCTGAATGCGGATTTTTATGCGCGATGGAGCTTGATGGAGCGATAAAGCGAATCGGTTCTGACCATATTGCCGGGTTTATTGCAGAACCGGTGATTGGTGCTGCTGGAGGCGCGATTGCTCCCCCAGAAGGTTACTACGAAGTTATTAAAAAGATATGTGACGAAAACAATATATTATTCATTGCGGATGAGGTCATGACAGGATTTGGCCGAACAGGGCCGATGCTGGCATCTGAACACTGGAATATCATTCCCGATATTGTCGCGCTCGGTAAAGGAATGGGCGCAGGGTATGCCCCAATTGCCGCGACGGTCGTCAGTGATCACGTCATGGAGCCAATCATGCACGGATCTAAATCGATTATGAGCGGCCATACACTTAGCGCAAATCCACAATCATGTGCCGCTGCTCTGGCGGTATTGGAATACCTCGAGAACAATGACATTTTAAGTGATGTGGAATCAAAGTCAGTTTACCTTAAAAATAAACTTGATCAGTTAAAGAAACAGTTTGAATTTATAGGAGATGTACGGGGAAAAGGTTTGCTGCTTGGTCTTGAATTTGTCAGAATGCCAGGTGCAAAGATTCCGTTCGAACGAAGTATGAAGCTAACTGAGCTAGTTGTCAAAGCGGGAAGGGATCAAGGAATATTGCTGTATCCTGCCGGCGCCGGCCTGGATGGAATGTCAGGGGACGCAGTAATTATCTCCCCTCCGTTGACAATCACCAAGCGCGAGATTGACGAGTTAATAATCTTGCTGAAGGCAACATTCATTGAAGTATATAGAATACTGGGATTTCCTTATGAAAATGGAGTTGAGAAATAGATGGAAAATCCATTCGGAAAAATAGCGACACTTGTGCAGGCAATGGAGCATTTTTATGACGGAATGACCTTGATGTTTGGAGGTTTTGGTGGAGTAGGATCTCCTCCTGACCTGATTGACGGCATTCTCAAAAAAGAAATAAAAAATCTAGTGCTGATTGGAAATGATACAGGTTTCCCTGAAATTGGCATCGGGAAAATTGTCAGCCGGGGAAAGGCAAGAAAAGTCATCGCCTCCCATATTGGGTCGAATCCTATAGCTGGCGAACTCCTGACAAGGGGCGAAATGGAGGTCGAGTTCTCACCACAGGGGACTCTGACGGAACGCATCAGGGCTGGCGGAATGGGACTTGGGGCTATTTTGACAGATGTAGGCGTTGATCACGAATTTGTTGCCAAAGGCAAAAAAAGAATGAACTTGAACGGCAAAGAGTATCTGATTGAGACAGCATTGACTGCAGAGGTATCAATTGTTTATGCCAAAAAGGCAGACCCTTACGGAAACCTTGTCTACGATAAAAGTGCTCGGAATACAAATCCGCTCGTGGCGATGGCTGGAAATTTCACGATTGCGGAAGCTGAGGAGATTGTACCTCTTGGCAGTCTGGATCCCGAAGAAATCGTGACACCAGGTGTATTTGTCGATATGGTTATTCCTTCTGGAGGGGTGAATTGGCAATGGGCATGGGAATAGATGTCAGAAATAGGATGGCCCGACGAGCAGCCGAAGAAATCATACCAGGCATGGTTGTGAACCTGGGAATAGGGATTCCTTCTCTAGTACCAAACCACCTTTCAAGAGAAACGAGGGTGATGTTCCATGCCGAAAATGGAATTATTGGGATGGGGAAGTCGCCTGAGAAGGGGCTGGAGGA
Organism: Mesobacillus jeotgali; assembly: GCF_002874535.1. Classification (GTDB taxonomy): domain Bacteria; phylum Bacillota; class Bacilli; order Bacillales; family Cytobacillaceae; genus Mesobacillus; species Mesobacillus jeotgali. The sequence continues at coordinate 2,715,514 of NZ_CP025025.1, read as the reverse complement.
TGAAAACCTGTGTAATGCTGGCGGTTTCCCAGTTACGGTCATGGAAGGTTCCTCTTATTGTGATAGTTCAGTAGCATTCGGAATGATTCGGAGAGGCAGGGTAGACCTTACCATTCTCGGTTCCTTGCAGGTTAGCCAAAAAGGAGACCTGGCGAATTGGATCGTTCCCGGCAAAAAGGTGCCCGGCATGGGTGGAGCGATGGAACTGGCACAAAAAGCAGGAAAAGTAGCGGTATTGATGAACCATACAGACAAAAATGGTGTACCTAAAATAATGGAATCGTGCACATTGCCTCTGACCGCTGAAAAATGTGTCGACATTATTATCACGGATCTCGCAGTTTTTAAAATACATGAAGAATTCTTGCTTCTGTCTGAACTTTTTGCGCCACATACTGTAACTGAAGTTACTGCTAAAACCGCGTGCGATTTTTCAATCGTCGAGGATATCCGGATTATTGAATATTAAAGGGGCTGATATCGTGCAATCTGCTGGGCAAAAGGTGAGAAATTACATTAAGGAAAGCAGAATAAGAGGGACACGGCTTTTGCAAAAATTAGTCCAGGAAGCAAGTACAAGAGGTAATGAAAGTGGTGCACAGGCGGTCATTATTGAAAAATGCCGTGAGCTGGGACTGGAAATGGATATTTGGGAAATTGGGAATAGCGGATTGACTGTTCACCCGGCGTTTTGTTCTGACCGAAAAGATTTCAATGGAAACCCGAATGCTGTAGGAATATTGAGGGGAACTGGTGGAGGCAGGTCGATGATCCTTAATGGTCATATCGATGTTGTTCCAGCAGGCGACCCAAAAGATTGGGATAAAGATGCTTTTAGCGGACACATTGAATGCGGCAAGTTGTTTGGCAGAGGTTCGACAGATATGAAGGGTGGCACAACTTCACTGCTCATGGCAATGGAGGCAATAAAAAATTCAGGAATAAAGTTAAAGGGCGATGTCATTTTTCAGAGTGTGATTGAAGAAGAAAGTGGTGGAGCGGGCACACTTGCCACAGTCCTGCGCGGTTATAAAGCGGATGCTGCAATCATCCCTGAACCTACGAATATGAAGCTTTTTCCAAAGCAACAAGGGTCGATGTGGTTCAGGATTTCAGTAAAAGGAAAAGGGGCGCATGGCGGAACGAGGTATGAAGGTGTCAATGCAATTGAGAAAGCGATGCTAGTGATTGATAGACTGAGAAGCTTGGAGTCTCAGAGAAATGAAAGAATCACAGATCCGTTTTTTGAGAGTATACCCATTCCTATTCCTATTAATATCGGAAAAATCAATGCCGGAGACTGGCCATCATCTGTACCTGATTTAGCGGTCATTGAGGGCAGGATGGGGGTGGCACCTAATGAAACACAGGAAGCGGCAAAGCGTGAAATGTATGAAGCTATTGTCGATGTCTGCAGCGAAGATTCCTGGTTGAAAGAAAATATGCCTGAACTTGAATGGTTTGGTGCAAGTTGGCTGCCAGGCGACCTGGATCCGGAACATGAGCTGATTCATGTCCTCTCCGAAAGCTTTAAGGAAATTAAGGAACAGTCTCCATTAATCGAAGCATCTCCATGGGCTACAGATGGCGGCATCCTTTCCAAGGTCGGGGGAGTGCCTGTAGTGGTATTTGGACCGGGGGTAACGGAAACGGCACATCAGGCGAATGAATACATCAAGCTGGAAGATGTTTTCGAAGCGGCAGAAATCATTGCACTGGCACTGCTTAGATGGTGTGAAATCAGCGAATAAGCCCGTTAACGCAGATGAAAAAACAGATTCCGGGATTTAAAGAGTTATTTCAAAGTCCAGTCTCAAAGAGCATAGATACCTATATTATAAAGCGGACCTGAAAATGCGAATAAGGATGAGGGGGAGTCAAAAAGTGGGAGATATCAAGATAAGGACGGCCATTCCTGGTCCAAAGGCAATGAAATTGCTGGAAAGAAAAGAAAAGAATGTTCCTGTTGGACCGTTCAATACAATCAAGTCGTTTGCGGAAAGAGGCGAAGGTGCATTATTGACGGATGTCGATGGAAACACATTCATCGATTTTGCGGGTGCAATTGGCACACTGAATGTAGGTCACTGTCCACCTGAGGTTGTAAGCGCACTTCATGAGCAGATCGACCGCTATCTTCACCCTTGCTTCCATGTGATGATGTATGAACCTTATATAGAATTGTCGGAGTTGCTTAATAAAATCACCCCAGGGACTCATGATAAAAAAACTTTTTTCCTTAGCAGCGGAGCTGAAGCGGTAGAGAATGCGATTAAAATAGCCAGGAAGTTTTCAGGACGGAAAGGAATCATTTCATTTGAACGAGGCTTTCATGGAAGGACCTATATGGCAATGTCCCTGACTAGCAAGGTTAAACCATATAAGTACCAGTTCGGACCATTCGCACCAGAAACATATAAATGGCCGTACCCCGTGTATTCTCAAGAAAAAGCCATGGAACCTGATGAACTCGATGCATTTATGCTGAAAAGGTTTGAGACCTTTTTCCTTAGCGAGGTTCCTGGTACCGAAATTGCGGCGGTCATAATGGAACCGATCCAGGGTGAAGGAGGTTTTAATATTCCATCCAAGAGCTTTGTTCAAGGTGTGAAGAGGATTTGTGAACAGTATGGCATTCTTTTTATTGCGGATGAAATTCAAACCGGTTTTGGCAGGACAGGGAAGATGTTTGCGATGGAGCATTACGATGTCGTTCCTGATTTGATGACAATGTCCAAATCGATTGCTGCCGGGCTGCCAATCAGTGCGGTAACAGGAAAGGCTGAAATTATGGATTCTGCAGGTATAGGGGAAATTGGCGGAACCTTTGGCGGAAGTCCTCTTGGTTGTGTAGCGGCAATAGAAGTCGTTAAAATGATAGAAGAACAGAAACTTCTTGATAGGGCGAACCTGTTCGGCGAGAAGTTTCAGGAAAGGTTCGGCGAGCTGGCAGACTGTTTCCCGGAGATTGGTGATATCCGTTCTTTAGGAGCTATGTGTGCGATTGAGTTTTTCGATAATAATGATCAACCTAACGGACAAATCGTAAGGGAAATTCTTGCGAAAGCACATCAGCGAGGATTAATTTTAATGAGTGCTGGTCTTTATGGGAATGTAATCAGGCTTTTAGCTCCTCTGGTTATAACAGATGATCAAATTGAGGAAGGCTTCAATGTACTTGAATCAGTAATCACTGAATGCTGCCAGAGGTAGGAGGGGAAGAAAATGAAACAGAGTTTATGGATTAACGGAGAGAACGTGGAAACAGAAAAATATCGTCCGCTTTCAAATCCTTTTAATGGACAGAATATTGCCGATGTATCAGAGGCAAGCAAGGAAGATGTAACAAGAGCGATTGATGCAGCTGCCGGAGCGGCAAGACAAATGGCAGATATGGATGCCCATAAGCGTTCCGATATCCTTCGGCGAGTGGCTGAATTAATCCAGGAGGACAGGGAAGAATGTGCCAGGCTTATCGCTGAGGAATCCTCCAAACCGTTGAAAGCCGCTCGTGGTGAAGTGGACCGTACGATCATGACCTATACATTTGCATCAGAAGAGGCCAGGAGGCTCCATGGCGAAACAATCCCGATGGATGCGGCTCCTGGAGGCGAGGGAAGAGTGGCCTATACTGTAAGGGAACCGCTGGGAGTAATTGCTGCAATCACACCTTTCAACTTTCCGATGAACCTGGTGGCCCATAAGGTCGGTCCAGCAATCGCTGCAGGAAATACAGTAGTCCTTAAGCCAGCCAGTCAGACGCCGTTATCCGCCTATAAAATTGCTTCCTATTTCCATCAGGCAGGACTTCCTGCGGGTGCTTTAAATGTAGTGACTGGCAGCGGAAAAAATGTTGGCGATGTGCTGGTTGACGATGACCGGGTAAAAATGGTCACTTTTACTGGCAGTCCTGAAGTGGGGAAGCACCTCCGTGAAAATGCAGGATTAAAACGTGTCACACTTGAACTCGGATCTAACTCAGCGTTGATTGTCGATGAAGGAACCGACCTGAACAAGGTGATGCCAAGAGTCGTTACGGGAGCCTTTTCAAATCAGGGCCAGGTTTGCATTTCTATCCAGAGAATTTTCGTCCACGAAAAGATCTCTGATGAATTTGTATCTTTGTTTATTGAAGAAGCTGGCAAACTGAAAGTGGGAGATCCACTGGATGAGCAAACAGATTTAGCTGCAATGATCAGCGAAAATGATGTGACAAGAGCAAAGGCCTGGATCCAGGACGCGGTGGAGAATGGAGCGGAGCTGGTATATGGCGGAGAGAGTGAAAGACAAATTCTGAAGCCAACTGTGCTGCTAAATGCCCAGCGCACTGATAAAATTTCCTGTGAGGAAGTATTCGCTCCCGTTGTCCATATCAACACCTTCAAAGAATTCGATGATGCAATTGAACAGGTTAATGACTCAAAGTTCGGGCTGCAGGCAGGAGTCTATACAAATGATCTTCAAAAAGCCTTTAAAGCAGCGAAAAACCTCCATGTTGGCGGTGTGATGGTCAATGATATTCCGACATTCCGTGTTGATCATATGCCTTATGGCGGTGTCAAAATGAGCGGGACCGGCAGAGAAGGTATTAAATACGCTTTGGAAGAGATGACTGAACTTAAGCTTGTATCAATCAAACTAGATTGAACTCTCAGCCTGGCCTAAAGCCAGGCTTTTCACACGATAGGAATATTAAAAGGGGGCAAGATGATGCATTTAGGTAAAACAATGGTTTTATCCGAAAAGGAGTATAACATGACCGTTTATCTTGATAAACAGAATAAACGAGTCAGGGTAGAAGACTATTTAGGGAGTTTATCAAATGTGATAGATCGAGCTGAAGAGCTTGTAGAGAGTGAAAAGGCTGACAAACTGATCATCAAGGGAAGAAGAGAACATTTTACGCAGCTGCTTGAACGAGGTTTCAGTTTTGAGGCAAGCATCGAAGGATTTTTCCTGGGCTCTGATTGTGTGTTTTTTTCGAAGTTTTTCAGTGACGAGAGGCGGACTTCCCCACACTGGGTCCAAGAGGACGGAATCATTAAAAGTGTTTACCATTTGGCAGAACCGGCACAGAAACTTAGTCCTCCAAAAGATTACGTTTTAAAAAAAATGACCGAAACTGATGCTGCAGGTTTATCTGCTTTATACAAAGCAGTTTTCCAAATTTACCCCACACCGTTGAATGATCCAGATTATATCGTCAAAACAATGAAAGAAGGAAGTATTTATTACGGTTTTGTCCATGATGGCCAGATCGTAAGCGCGGCATCAGCAGAAGTGAACTTTTTTTATAAAAATGCTGAGATGACTGATTGTGCAACATTAAAAGAGCACAGGAAGCATGGGCTGATGAAGGTGCTGCTGGCCCGCCTTGAGGATGAATTAATTGAAAATGGCGTTTATTGCTCATACTCCATCGCCAGGGCTTTATCATTCGGGATGAACGCAGCACTGTATCAATTGGATTATGCATATCGTGGCAGGCTGGTGAACAATGTATATATCTATGATAAAATTGAAAACATGAATGTTTGGGTAAAAGATTTGGTAAAACCGCCAAATTTTGGGCAGTGATAAGACAGTTTTTCGGCACTCTGTCATATACTTAATATGGGGGTGTGATGAGATTGAATTCAGTATCAAATGTAACCCAAGAAATCTTGAGCGCAATATTGAAGTGCATCGACGAGGCGATTCATGTCGTGAATACAGAAGGCATAACCATTTTTTATAATGAAGTTGCTGCCAAGCACGATGGACTGGGAATCAGCGAAGTGGTTGGGAAGCCCCTCCTGAATGTATTCCCTTCACTGAACAATCAGTCCAGCACTCTATTGAAAGTGATTGAAACGAAGAAGCCAATCTATAATGAAACCCAGTCCTTCGTCAATTTGCATGGGCGGAAAATCGACACTGTCAATACAACACTGCCAATCTTCGTACAGGGAGAATTGATTGGAGCAGTCGAAATTGCAAAGGATTATTCCCAGATCAAGCAGCTTTCTGAACGTCTGGTCGAAATTCAAAAAAGTCTTAAGCATCGTGGCGGGAAAGCCATTAAACAGCAAGCAGGCTATACCTTCAGTGATCTAATTACAAATAATAAGCATTTCATGATAATTAAAAAGAAGGCAGAGAAACTGGCAAAATCAGATTCTCCGATTCTTGTGTATGGGGAAAGCGGGACCGGCAAGGAGCTATTCGTCCAATCCATCCATAACGCCTCCAGTCGGGCAGCGGGACCTTTCATAGCGCAAAACTGTGCGGCTATACCGGAAAACCTGCTTGAAAGCATTCTGTTTGGTACATCAAAGGGGAGCTATACAGGAGCAGTGGACAGGCCGGGACTGTTCGAGCTCGCTAATGGTGGCACACTTTTCCTTGATGAGCTGAATTCGATGCCGTTCGACCTTCAGGCCAAGCTGCTTCGTGTCATTGAAGATGGTGCTGTCAGAAGAATCGGCAGTTCGAATGTCATTTCTGTTAACGTCAGGGTGATTTCTGCGATGAATGTTTACCCTACTGTGGCAATGGAAGCAAACCAGCTGAGGACGGATCTATTTTACCGTCTTAATGTATTGACATTCGAACTGATGCCCTTAAGACAAAGGAAAGAAGACATCCTTTATTTGTCTGATATCTTCATCAGTCAATATAACAAGCAGCTGAGGAAGCATGTTTCTGGTCTGGATGAACAAGTAAAAGCCATTTTTCTTAATCACCAATGGCCAGGTAATGTCAGGGAACTGAAGCATACTATTGAATACATGATGAATGTGTGTGAAGGCAGTATGCTGAATGGCCAAGACCTTCCGATGATGATGAAAAACATCCAGGCAGATCCCAATGAAGAACCACGTACTTCCTTTGTTTTGAGAGAGAATCTAAAGGAGCTTGAAATTCAATTAATCAATGATGCGTTGGATGCTTCTGGCGGAAATGTCCAGAAAGCAGCGGTCCTCCTCGACATTCCAAGACAAACACTTCAATATAAAATAAAAAAATTGAATATATGACCCTTTTTAATCTGCCGAATATTCAGCAGGTTATTTTCTTTTATCCGGATTCTGTGTAAAGAATCCTTCTTAACCCCTTGCAGGTAGCTGGATTAATCGAATTCAGAATAATCCGTCACTTATGGCACGGAACTTGCATTATAAATAGCTATAAGAATAGCTAGGGGGAATTGGGATGAAACAGACATTATATAAGCCTTCGAGACATTGGAAGGATATTGAGCTTTGGAAGGACGTTACTGATGAGCAATGGAATGACTGGCTATGGCAGCTTACAAATACCATCAGGACCCTGGATGATTTGAAGAAGGTCATTAATCTAACACCTGAAGAAGAAGAGGGTGTAAGGATCTCGACGAAAACAATCCCGTTGAATATAACACCTTACTATGCTTCATTAATGAATCCGGATGATCCTCGCTGTCCGATCAGAATGCAGTCAGTGCCAATCTCCAAGGAAATCCACAAAACGAAATACGATCTTGAAGACCCGCTTCATGAAGACGAAGATTCACCAGTACCTGGTTTAACACATAGATATCCCGATAGGGTGCTTTTCCTTGTGACCAACCAATGCTCAATGTATTGCCGCTACTGCACACGCAGAAGATTTTCCGGACAAATCGGCATGGGGGTTGCGAAGAAGCAGCTTGATGCCGCAATCAATTATATCAGGAATACTCCTGAGGTCCGCGATGTATTGATATCAGGCGGTGATGGCCTGCTGATCAACGATAATATTCTTGAATATATCTTAAAGAACCTGAGAGAAATTGACCATGTTGAAATCATCAGGATTGGCACAAGGGCACCAGTCGTTTTCCCGCAGCGCATCACAGAGAATCTTTGTTCAATCCTCAAAAAATATCATCCAATCTGGCTGAACACACATTTCAACACATCAATTGAAATCACCGAAGACTCGAAGCGAGCCTGTGAAATGCTAGCCAACGCAGGTGTTCCGGTTGGAAACCAATCCGTCATACTGGCAGGCATCAATGACAGTGTCCCGATTATGAAAAAGCTTATGCATGACCTCGTAAAAATCCGTGTCCGACCTTACTATATATACCAATGTGACCTGTCAGAAGGTATCGGCCATTTCCGTGCACCGGTCACAAAGGGGCTTGAGATTATTGAAGGATTAAGAGGGCATACGTCCGGCTACGCAGTCCCGACAGTATTTTTTATAGGAAGTATAAAAATAACTTTACCTGCTTATACTTTTTTAATAAAAAGGCATAAGAGGTTTTTTTTATGGAAAAAACAAGATTTCACAAACATGTAGCAATCTATTTAAGAATCAGCCAGGAGAAAAGAAATGAAAACGAAGAAACACTAAAGAACCATAGGGAGATTCTGGTGGAACATGCCAAGGCTATTAATTGTACATATGATATTTATGGTGAAGTAATTAGTGGTGGTAAATCTAACATTGAAGACAGGTTAGAACTTCAGAGGCTATTTAATAATATTGAAAATTATGATGCGATCTTATGTATTGAGCTTTCGCGCTTATCAAGAAATGGACTCATTTCTCAAACGGTTAAACAATATTGTATGGATTTTGATAAACCCATTATTACTCCATTCTATGAATACGACCTTGCAAATAATGAAAATGACCGATTAATGTTTGATTTAGGAAGTTTGATTGCTAGCCATGAACATGGTGTTATTGGCAAGCGCAGTAAAATAAACAAAATACAGATGTCTAAAGCAGGCTTACATGTTAGTGGAAATGTCCCGTTTGGGTATGTTAGAAATAATGAAACCAAGAAGCTAGAGATAAATGATAAGGAAGCTAAAATTGTTAGGTATATATTTGACTTGCATTCAAGTGGTTTAGGCAGTTTTAAAATAAGGGAAATTTTAAATAAAGAAGGATATAAAACAAAAAAGAACAATCACTTTGAATTACCTACAATAAAAAGAATAATAAAAAATCCAGTGTATAAAGGAACCATTGTATTTAATGATAGGAAAAGGAAAAAGAAAGATGGTAAGTTTGTGTATGAAATTGTAGAAACCATTGTAGTGGATAAAGCTCACCCTTGGATTATATCACCTGAAGAGTGGGAAAGAGCTAATCAGGATTGTCTTGAAAGAGCAAAGAATGCAAGACAATTTAGAGAAAAACCTGCAATCAAAACAGGATATACTATGTTAAAAGACTTGATTTATTGTGGCGTTTGTGGCAGAAAAATGACAATTAGGAAAGATAATAAAAATACAAGTACTTATACTATAAAACGCTGTGAATATTTACTAATTGGTGGAGAAAAATGCCAAAACTGTGGAATTAAATTAGAATTCGTAGAAAATGAAGTGTACGATGAACTACAAGAATATAAAAATAAATTGACGGAAAGTCTCAGGATGATTCAGCTAAACGATGAGACTAAATTAAAAAATCAACTAACTGAAAGGCTTGTAAAGGTTGAAAAGAAGTTAAAAGATGTTTTAAGACAACAGAAGCGACTAATAGACTTTGCTGTTGAGGGAATCTTTACAACTGAACAGATAAGAGAAAAGAAGCAAGAGTTATTAACTCTACAGCAGAACTTAGAGAAAGAGAAAAAGGATTTATTAAATGAAATTAATAATCCATCATTTGAAAATATCACAAAAAATATACAAGGCGTTATTCATTCGATAGAAAACCTTAAAAATATGAATACTGTAGAAGTAAATCAAACTCTTAAAACATTTATAAAAAAGATATTTTATACCAGAGTTATTCCAGCAGAATTATTGGTGAAATCCACACAGAATAAACAGAGAAGGTACTACCCGTATCAGCTTGAATTTGAATACAAAAAATAGCTATTTAAAATGAGCTATTCAAAAATTAGTTAACAATAAATTAAAACTGTAGGCATCTCGTCTTTTTGAGATACCTACAGCCTAATTCACCAAGGTAATTTGATGTTATTGTATATTTCCTCGTTTTCTGGTATATATAACTCAAAGTTCCTAATGTAGTTTGGTTCAATATAAGTTCTAGTGGACGATAGAGCAATGTGATTTAACAATTGTTGAATGGTAGTTATTAACGCACCCGATTCAAACATCATTGTTCCAAAACTATGTCTCATGGAGTGAACCCTAACTTTGGGAAGATTCGCAAAAGTTAGGTATGAATTTAGTAGTTTATTTACGGAATCATAAGTTAAGCCGGGAAAAAGTTTATCACTATGTGATAGGTGATTTTCTATGCAATATTTTTGTATTTGCTTACCAACACCATGTCTTAAAATTAAATAGTGTGATCGCTTGTTTTTTGTTTCTTTTAGAAAGATTAGATCATTGTCGAAATCTATGTTTTCGACAGTGGCATTCAATATTTCATTTTTTCTAGAGCCAGTTGATAATAATAGAATGAAAAGTAGTAAATCTCTTTTTAAATTACAACTGTGTTTGATTATACTTCGTAAAAGCCTAATAATTTCATGCCGATTGAGTATTCTCGGTGGAATCCTCGATGGTTTATAATTTTTTAATTTAAATTCAATTTCCATCATTACATTATCAAAAGCATAGTTCTTAAATAAATATTTAAAGAAACTTTTAAGTGCAGCGTGACAAGTTGATAGCCAAGAATACCCTTTATCAGTTCTAGAAAATAAGAACTGATCTAATAAAGTAGAATTAATGGGTAGAAACCGTACAGTTTTACCGTTTACATCAATCAGTTCAAATATTTGTTCTAAATGCAATTCACCATATTTTTGTTCGGTTAATTCGGATAGATATTGACCAAAATGCTCCAGTTTGTCTTTATAAGCTTCTTTAGTTTTCTTCGTAAAATTTGTGCATAGAAGAAATTTATTAATTTCCTTAACATATGGTTCCATTTCTAATTTTTTGACTCCTTTTAAAAAATTTCATTAAGCAGAGCTTCCATAGGGAATGGATAATTTTTCATTACTTGTTCCTTTAAATCAATAGGAAGAAGTTGAGTATAAATTGCAGTAGTTGCCGGATTTGTATGCCCCAGTAACTGAGAAAGGAATTGAATTTCCATTCCAGCTTTTAAGCAATTCACAGCAAATGTATGCCTGAACGAATGAGTCGTAAAGTAACTTTCATTAATATTTGCATCTTTAAAAATATTACTTATTTGATATTGAAGAGACCTATTAGAGATCCGCTTCTTTCTAACATTATCCTCGTCCCGTGAAAATAGAAAACCATTGCAATTCTCCTTATTAGTTAAGCCAGTTTCATCTAAATAGTTAATTAAGTGTTTTTTAGTCTCAGGGTATAATGTGACAATTCTTGTTTTGTCACCTTTACCTTTTACAAAGATAATGTCATTATCAAAATGAATATCTTTAATTTTAATATTAGTTGTTTCACTAATTCTGCACCCAGTAAGTAACATAAAATATATCATAGAATACCATCGGTAACCGTATGTTCTCCTATAAGCATGTTTTAATATTGACTTAACCTGTTTATTGTTAAAATACCTGGGGAGTAATTTAGTTTTATTAAAATCAAATCTAACTGATAGGTCTTTGTCAACATATTCAACAATATATGCATACTTAAATAGCTTTCTAATAATTGCAGTATATTTATTAATTGTATAATCCGATAATTTTTCTTTCTCTTCGTTTTCTATTATGTCAACTTCCTTTTCCTCCTTAGTTTGATTATTGGAACTTCTCCTTGCCTTCAAAGTAGAAAAGAATCTTAGAAGCATCACTTCATTAAATTGGTCCAAAGCTAAATTTGGATCAATTTCATCGTTAACATATTCTTTAATTCTATTTATGAAATTCAGGTATGTTACCAGTGTAGTTTCACTTCTTTTTTTATTTTCAACTTGCAATGTTAAATTTTCTATAAAATCATCCGCTACCTTTAAAAAAGTAACCTTTGACGAGTTTTTTTGCGTTGTATATGCACTTGTTAGTGACATTAAAGTCTCCATGGTAATCCCTAACTCATTACATACCTGTTCATAATCTATATTGGATTGTATCTTTAAGGACACGTTAACTTTCCTCCTTTAGTACTGTTTCAGGGTTGTATTGAAGAGTATTCCTTTTAAGTCTTTGAATGCTTTTTTCAAGATAATAGTAAGTTGAAACTAAGTGGGCGTGTCCCAGCGCCATGGATACTTTTTCAAGGTCATTTTTATTTTCTAGTGCATTTGTAGCATATGCATGCCTATAAGTTTTCGCTGTATACTTTACTTCTCCGAATACTTTTTTATTTGCTGCAGCATAAATTTGACCTATTGCATTAACAGTGAGCGGTTCGTTACTTGTTGATAAAAATAAAGTTTCCCCATTATAATCTAATTGTTCTCTGTATTTTAGATATTTTCTTAGTACTTTCATTACCAGGTTACTTAACTTTAGCTTTCTCTGACCTGATTTTTTGCTTCTAATCACTATAGTTGATTCTGAGGTATATACATCATGGAGTTTCATATTAGTGATTTCTATAGGTCTACATCCAGTATCAAGAATAATTAAAAAAACACTTAAATTTCTTTCAGGTAGCCTTGAATAATTTAGAATAGCATCTATTAATTTCATGGTTTCTCTGGCATTAACATACTCATTATTTCGGGTATGCTGAATTTGAAATTTGTCAGGTATAGCATATTTGAAACTTATGAAGTTCAGTCTTCGAATATATTGAAGGAATAATTTTAAGCACCTTAGTAAATTCAAAGCCCTACTTCTTGAAATTTCATTCAATGAAATTCTTCTCCCTAAGAATTTATGATATGAACCAATATGTTCTTTTTCTAATTTTTTTACATCTCGCTCTTGGAGTGAGTCTGATGCTGGGAAATCTTCAAATTCTCCGGCTAAAAATTTAAAGAAGTATAGAATGTCTTTTCTATAGTTTTTTAGTTGGCTGTAATTTTGAGAAGATAAATCCTCAAGAAAAGAAGTAATAACAGGTGGAACGTTATTTTTAGCTTTAGTTTTTTTTGATTTCTCAATTAAGGTTGCATTGAAAATAAAGTTGATCTGTTTGTCTAAAAATAATTGCTTTGATAGTGAATTTATAATGTTTAGATAGACCTGCGCAGTACGTGCATTTAATTCACCCATAACTATTTTCTTTTCTAAGGTGTTTTTATAAGAATTAAAATGTTCTATGGATAGAAATTTAGTGTTCATCTGGTTGATATCATATTCGGCTAGAAAAATATTTATAGCCCTGCTAATTTTTCTTTTATAACTAGATGAAATATTACTCCTTTCAAGAAAAGAAATTATGGTTTCAGGTAAACAATCGGGATTAGTTTGGACTACGAAATTATTTTCATTATTAATAACTGTTAGATTGCTCATGGTTTAAAATCTCCAATATAAATATTTAGAATATTGTGTTAAAATATACTTGCGTAAAGTGCTATGAAATTAACTTTCTGCTCTGTTAATTTTTCCTGGCCAGTCATACTAATTTCCAGTATCACCAAATTAAACACATGTAATTCAATTTCGCTTTACTTTGTTAAAGAAAATTAGCGTAGAATTTTGTTTCTATGCCATTTCTCTTTAATCAAATAAAGTGCTAAAGGAGGCTGAAATAAAGTTTGTTAACTGGATTTCATTTTAAGCTAATACCGAGGAATCCAATATATAATAAAGATATAGTTATGAAATATTTTAAGTGCATTAACCTAATCAATACTTTTGAGAAGTTTCATCCGATTGGTAGAGGTTATAAGTGGAAACACATGGTGTTTGTAAGAAGGCAATCGTTTATTTGGCATCAATTAATTGAAAGATTACCTGTGCCTTTTAGACTAAAGGCATATCTGGATTCTGAAGACTTATCGGTTCCGTATCTAAGAGAAAATATGCAAATTACATCTGGTAATTACATTAATATAAAGAATTATGAATTAATGATAGAAGAGGGCTTGCAGACAACCCTCCTGAAACTTGCTGTAGTCTTAGATATACCCATTAGATATTTGAGAGGTTTTGACACCAGTGAATTGGTAGTTGCAGATTTTGATGAATACGATTATTTGATAATGGATAATAAGCAATCGTTTTCAGAAATTGTATCATGGACACTGAAAAGAGATATCTGTCGAATTATTGAGGGTTTTATCGTTGATAATTCCGAGAAGGAAATTCCTTTTGTCCATAAAAATCATGTATATGTTAGAGTGGATAAAAATGTAAATTTCTTCCGATTTGAAATCTTCCTTGAATCAAGACCATATGCATCAGTAGGTCAAATAAAGGAATTATTAAATGCTTTTCAGGGTAGTGTAAAATATGTGTATAAAGAAGAGTCGTTACTAAGAAAGGTACCAAAATTAACTTTTATAGGCATTTATAAAAATACCTCACTTGAACTACTCGAGGAATATGTAAATGACTTAAGTGAAAGTCCTGGAAAAGAAAGAATCTATCCATTCTAATACCTAAAATATTTATTCCTCTTATTACATCCTAGGAAGTAATAAGAGGTTTTTCTAATTAAAAGTAATTTAATCAATTAGTTATAAGTTTTAAAATATAGACTTATATAGCAAGGAGATTTAAAGTATTTATAATGATTTAATGATACACGTAAACTATTTCAAGGATCTAGAGAACCTCTTATTACTAAAGTAATAGGAGGTTTTTTGATGCGTAAGTCAAAAGCACAAACATTAGAACAGAAAAAATTAAATGCTCTAAAAGTATTGGAGAAATGGGAACTAAAAGAAAAGGAACGATTTAAATATAAAGACGAGGAAGAAAAGATAATAAAACCTGAAAAAAAGTCACCATGAAAATAAAGATAAAGGCGAATCAAACCTCAAACCATGTGAGTCCTAACCAGCCACCTTGCACCAGAATATGTAGAAATAATCCGAATTTAGAACTAATGGCAAAAGGGTTTCTGGAATTATACTTAAGATCATTGAAAAACTCATAAATTATTGAAGCTCGCCAATCAATGAAAATAAGTAGAGGAAAGATCTTCTCTACTTTTTGGGGGGCTTTTTTTAAATTTAATAACGATTCGCTATGGGGCAGTGAAATAACCGTTGTAACTTCAGCTTTTTCCTTTTCTAATTAAACAGTCGGTTTTAGAAGTAGCACTAATAAAATAATTAAGTTGAAAACTAATTATTTGATCTTGTTTGTTCTTTTCCTTTACTTATTAGGAGTATAGGTTACATTTATAGCCATTGTTAGTTAGCTCCATAAATAAAATGAACGAACAAGAATTTTTGGCATATGAACTTTAAGTAAAAGATTGGATACTTAATGTTTTTTTGCTTAATAAGTAACGTTTTTATAATTATTATTTTATAAATATATGGTTAAACTTTTAGTAACTTGGAAAATGACGGAGGTTATCTAATCAGTGCTTCGTACTCACATATCCAATCGTTATCTAAAAGAAGATAAAGTTATAACAGCTAAGACCCATTGGGAATTAGAAGAAAAAGTTAAAAATCAAAAGCAGCGGTGGAAAGATAAAGAAAATAAAGTTAAGAACCAAAAAAGGATTGAAAAGTTAAAGTGCTCTGCGATTACAGATACCAAAAGATCACAAAAGCAAATTGAAGAATATCGGTGTCTTCTTCAATTCTCATTAAATAGAAAGCATTCTATTAATTGGGACAAGCTTTTTAGTAAGGAAACTTACGAAGTTGAGGAACCTGAGTTAGAAAAATTCATTGAGCTGGTAAATGTTCCAAAAGAGGATAAATTTCTTGAGTTTTTTCTCCCGTCATTAAAGAAGAAGAGGCTTCAAAAAATGAATGAGGCAGAAAAGAAATATCATCTAGCCTATACTGAATATCAGAGAGAAAAAAATGAATTTATTAACGAACAAAGGGAGATTAACGAATCAGTAAAACAATTTAAGCTTGCATATGAAGATTCAGTTACTCCATTTGTGGAAAAATACTTTGGTACAGTAATTGATTCTTCTGGTTATCCAAAGGGATTAAATAAAAATCTTGATATCCAATATCTATCTGAAGCAAAAGCTTTGGTTATTGATTTTGATTTACCCCTACCAGGAAATGTTCCAGACATCATTGAATATAAATTTGTACAAGCTCGTAACGAAATTGTTTCTAAAAAAATGAAGAAAAAAGAATTTGAAGAATATTACGAGGATGTTATTTACCAATTAACACTTCGAAATATTTACGAGTGTTATAGTGCTGATTATGGCAATACAATTGAACTTATTGTATTTAATGGATGGATACATGGGGTTGATTCTTCAACTGGTCAAGATTTTCACTCTTGTATTGTAAGCCTACAGGCTATGAAGGAGGAGTTTTTAGCCTTAAATCTTGAAAAGGTAGTACCGAAAGATTGTTTTCGAAATCTAAAGGGATTAAACGCGGGTGCTTTATACCAGTTAGCACCAGTAAGACCAATAATGGAACTTAACCGTGAGGATCAGCGTTTTATAGAATCAAAAAAAATCTTAGCTGAGATCAATTCTATTCCAAACTTAGCAGCTATGTCCTGGGAAGATTTTGAACATTTAGTAAGAGAACTCTTTGAAAAATATTTCTCCGCAGTTGGTGCTGAGGTAAAAGTAACAAAAGCGACCCGTGATGGAGGTATTGACGCTGTAGCTTTTGACCCTGATCCTATTCGTGGCGGGAAATTTATCATTCAAGCAAAACGTTACAACCAAGTGGTCCCTATATCAGCAGTTCGTGAGTTGAATGGGATAATGGCAGATGAAGGTGCAGTAAAAGGAATATTAGTAACTACAAGTTATTATGGAAACGATTCATGGGAATTTGCTAAAGGAAAGCCTCTGACTCTTTTGGATGGATCTAATTTGATTCAGATGTTTATGGAATATGGCTACAATGTCAAAATTGAATTAAAGAAAAATGAAAATGCAAATTAATGAATTAACCACCACATGATTAGTCATATAACTTCAGGAGCAGCAAAAAAGTTTAAGTATGTATTGTTGTTGGAAGGGTATCCCATTCGCCTATTTATCGAATTTAACAGTAAGCAAGATGGGTTTGAGAAATTTTTTAAACAATTTAGGACAACTAGAATTATCCAGTAACAGGGATAATGCCACTAATGCCAATTTTTGGGCATGGGAATGCCAAGAAATCAGCACTTTGTATTGAAAAAATAAGTAATAACAACGAGATTTTAATATTACATCTCGTCCTTATATGGCTTTGTTGGGTTCCATAGCGGTGTCTAACCCCAGTTAGAAAGCAATTAATATTTAGTCGACTTTAAATTCCCCATTTAATAAATTACTACGATAAATAATTATGAATTAGTTTAAATACTATGCAATTTAACTGCCCGTTTATTGGCAGTTTTTTTTGCGTTTGCGAAAGCCTGTAAGTGCATTCAACGGATAAACCCATTTGTCACCAACATTTGGAATTAACAATTCAAGTTGGCACGGAAATTGCAAATTGAATAGTGAGTGAAAATGTATAGAGGAGGGGCAATTATGAAACAAACATTATATAAACCCAAAAGACATTGGAAGGAAATTGATCTTTGGAACAGAGTTACTGAAGAACAGTGGAATGATTGGCTTTGGCAATTAACCAATACAGTACGAACATTGGATGATTTGAAAAAAGTTATTAATTTGACACCTGAAGAGGAGGAAGGTGTTCGAATCTCAACAAAAACAATTCCACTTAATATAACTCCCTACTATGCCTCGCTAATGAATCCTGATGATCCAAATTGTCCAATTCGCAAACAGTCTGTGCCTATATCTAAGGAGACTTATAAAACAAAATATGATTTAGAAGATCCACTCTACGAGGATGAAGATTCCCCGGCACCGGGCCTAACACATCGATATCCAGATCGCGTTCTATTTCTAGTAACGAATCAATGTTCCATGTACTGTAGATATTGTACGAGAAGAAGATTTTCAGGGCAAATTGGAATGGGCGTACCTAAAAAGCAATTAGATAAAGCAATTGATTATATTAGAAATACTGAAGAGGTAAGGGATGTTTTAATTTCTGGTGGAGATGGATTATTAATAAACGACCAAATTTTAGAGTATATACTAAAAAAACTTCGTGAGATTGAACATGTGGAAATTATTCGGATAGGCACCCGTGCACCAGTGGTATTTCCACAGCGAATTACAGAAAATTTATGTTCAATTTTAAAAAAGTACCACCCAATTTGGTTGAACACTCACTTTAACACGTCAATAGAAATTACAGAGGATTCTAAAAGAGCATGCGAGATGTTGGCGAATGCAGGTGTTCCTATTGGCAATCAGTCTGTTATTCTGGCAGGAATAAATGATAGTGTTCCAATTATGAAGAAACTAATGCATGACCTAGTAAAAATAAGGGTACGGCCCTACTATATTTATCAGTGTGATCTATCTGAAGGAATTAGCCACTTCCGTGCCCCAGTTTCAAAAGGGCTTGAGATTATTGAAGGTTTACGCGGTCACACCTCAGGATATGCTGTTCCAACCTTTGTTGTTGATAGTCCAGGTGGTGGAGGAAAGATTTCTCTACAACCTAATTACCTGATTTCACAAAGTGCAGACAAAGTAGTGTTACGTAACTTTGAAGGTGTTATCACATCTTATCCAGAGCCTCAAAATTATGTTTCAGGGACTGCAGAAGGTTATTTCAAGAGTATTTATCCTGAATATGAAAAGTATAAATCAAATGTTGGTATATCTGCTGTGATGAATGATAAGAAATTCAATCTCGTCCCAGAAGATCTTCAGCGCCTAGATAGAAGACAAAAATATCATGAAGATCCAGATCATTCTTCTTTAAAGGATAAGCGGGTAAAACGAGATGAATTAAAAGAAAAGAAATTTAAAGCTCAACAACAAACTTCAGCAAAGATAATTGGCCAAGAAAAAGAACCAGCGGGGAATGATTGATCATGAACATGATTTGTGAGTGGTGTGGAGGGAGAGCAGCTTTAGGAATTAGTAAAGTTTATTGGGAGCTGCCAGATGGGTCAAGGGCAATTGAAATCACGGAGACACCGGCTGTGATTTGCAAAGGTTGTGCGATGGTATATCAGGAAGAAAAGGTAATTAAGGAGATTGAGGATCAATTGTTTTTAGTGGATACCAAGATAATTGGAGATACAATCAGCTTTAAGGAACTTATGGATTTGCCAAGACTATTAAAGAGAAATTATTTTGATTTTTCTTCATAGAAAAATTTTTCGTGGCACTCAATGATGGGTGCCTATTTTGTGTGTAAATTAATACCTTAAACGACAATGTATTATTGGGAAAAATGGCTAGGGAAGAAGTAGTCACCTTTGATAGGAAGTTATGGGCTGAAGAACATGTCAGCTTGCGGGAACTACTATTAGGCAGGTTAGCTTAAGGATAACTTTACTTCAAAAGAAACATTGAATACCAACATGTTATATAATGGTATAAAAATGGATTAGAAGTGGTGATTTAAAATTGAAATGCTGCCAATATTGTTTTGAAGATATGCATTTAATTACTAAGATTAGAGAAAATGATGAGGTGGGAAATTGCGACTATTGTGATAGTGAGGAAGTATTTATTATAGATATAGATGATTTAACCGAAGATTTTGATAGGCTATTTAAGCATTATGAAAGTACCGAACCTTATGAATATTTTCATCCTGAGATTCATGATGATCCGTCAGAATTTGGCGATAGGCTCATTGATTTAATAAATGAAGATTGGAATATATTTTCGGAAAAGATTATAGGAACTGGAACTGATGAAAACTTATTATTCGACATATTGAACTTTAATAAGAGATGGGACCCAGAAAGATATATTGATCCATATAATTTATACTCAAGAATCACGCAAGCATTTACTTTTGTTCATCCTTTAGAAGGTTGGGAACAAATCTGGGATAGTTTCAAGAATGAAATAAAACATTTTAATAGATTTTTTCCTGAAGCCAAAAATGATATTTTTAATGATCGAATTGATGAAATTTTAGAATATAGAACTGTATATACCGAGAAGTTGGATTTATTTAGAGCAAGGTTAGGTGTACATCCTATCGGAAAAATGATGGCACCACCCGCTGAACTGACTACACCAGGAAGAGCAAATCCTCGCGGAATAAGCTATTTATATTGTGCTATAGATGAGGCTACAAGTATAGCTGAAATTAGGCCGTGGAAAGGAGCTACTGTAACTGTTGCTCACTTAATTCCAAAGAGGAATTTAAAATTGGTTGGTCTATTCAGTGATCCAATATCTCCATTTGATTTTGAATCCCCTTATGAAATTTTAGAAATCAATAAAATTTTGTCATCTTTTATTCAAGAATTAAGCACTCCTGTAGACCCGAATAAATCAGAAATAGAATATTTACCGACTCAATACATAACTGAATTAATCAAAACAAAAGGATTTGATGGTATTTTATTCGATAGTGCAATGGGGCCAGGGAACAATGTTGTTATTTTTGATGAAAACAATGTAGACGCCAAATCAATTCAGATAATGGAGGTAAATAACATTCTATACAAATATGATTTTAAAAAATAAAAGTAATTTAAAACAAATTACAACTATGAATGGAATTTATTAAGAGAAATCGGCAATTGTCACAGATAGGAATGAAAAAAATTTATAATTAAGAACAAACGGGTGCGGATTGTACCCCTTTTTTTAGAATTCTTATTGAACGATGCAGGTTAGTTCAAGTAGGATATGAAGATGAAATGGGGATTCGTAATGAATTGCGGATGTGAAAGCTATAACGATTTAACATTGCAAAGAAATGATATATCAAAACGTATTAAAGAAAGTAAAATGCAAAAGGAAGTATTTAAATTAATTGCTAAACACTCTAATGGCGAAGAAAAATTGTATGTTTGCAATGAATGCAATCAACTGTGGCAGGGGAGCTATGCTTGGAATTTTGGTAATGGAGAATATTTGTTTAAAATTCCTTCAATTGAAATAAAGAAGTGGGAAGAAGAGCATTATACTGCTCCTGACGAAATACTAATATACTTGGCATTGATGGACAGATTCTTAACAGAAAATAAATTTGTTGCATCAGAAGAAAATTGTAGGAGAGAACACTGTAATAACAAAGCCGTAAAAGGACTTAATTTATGCTTAGAACATCATATAGAATCATTACAGTACATAGGAAATCTACCAAAGACACCAAAAGGAAAACTCTCCGATCCATATGGACTAATTTATACGAGATACAAAGCTATTTTCGATGAAGCTATCATGTTATTGAACTAAAGTACAGGTTAATTTAATCACTCTATTATCTTTATAATTTGTAAAATTAGATAGAGGCTAAAAATGGGAGGGAATTTATGACTACAAATAAGGACTACATTCGTTATATTCGGGGAAAAGTAGGGCACGATTTAATATTTCTTAATTTTGCTGGAGGTATTGTTTATAACGAACGAAATGAGATTCTTGTACAAAAACGGGGAGATAGAAATGAGTGGGGTTTTCCAGGTGGTGCTATGGAACTTGGAGAATCTCTTGAAGAAACCGCTAAACGAGAAATACTTGAAGAGACAGGATTAAATGTTGAGGTTGAACATCTTATTGGTGTCTACTCTAAATATTCTGGTGAGTTTCCGAACGGAGATAAAGCTCAGACTATCACTCATTTTTTTCAATGCAAGCCAATTGATGGGGAAATTATCGCAGATGGTATTGAGACCTTAGATTTAAAATACTTCCCAATAGACCAAATACCGAAATTATTCACAAAACAACACGAAGATGCCTTAGAAGATTGGCTTTCCAAAAGAAAAGGTGTATTTAAATAAAAATACCTTCAAAATAACTATCCATAATCTTTAACTAGCGGGGTGCAAGTGTCCAGTAGGTAGTGGTAGGGCAGCACTTTTTATTTATTAAACTATAGATGCAGTAGAGTTGAAGAAGAATACAAAAAAAGTGCAATGCATTTGAATGGCATTGCACTTTTTGTTAACCAATATTTCTTATTTGTTTAGGAGATGAGTCCCTATTAATAATTGTTTTTATTAAAAAGTATAAACCTGGAAGTGCAATGAATGTTCCAATTATCAAATACGTTAATCGTGTGCTAATTCCTAGGAATGAAGCAGATGCAAATAAAATCCCCAATGGCATAGTAAGTCTTAAAAATAGCAAACGAATTGAACTTAACTGTGAAAGTCGTTCTCTAGGTGCTTCTCTCTGAAAGTATGCAGCACTCTGTGCATTAAACAATGGAAATAAAATTCCTCCTATTAGCTCACAAGCCCAAGCTAATGGGATAGTTGGTACGAAATAAAGCAGAACAAAGGAAAGTCCACCACCGATTAAACCAGCATACATTAAAAGATTGTTTTTTGGTAACTTTGTGAGCAGTAACATACCTATAGCATATCCAACGGGAAAAGCGCCAGAGAATACAGCATACTCCCAAGCTTGTCCATTGAGTTCCCCACGAATAAAAGGAACATTTATTACCATAGTTGCTCCTACGGCAAACTGCACAATTGAAGATAAGATCGTTAGTTTTAATAAATGCGGGTATTGAAAAAATGTGAAGTACCCTGCTTTTAATTCGTCCCACCAGAACTTTTTGGACCACGTTGCAATTTTTTCAACACTCTTCTGTGGTATTTGTAATAAGGATATATAGCTTAGTAAAAACATGAGACTAGAAATTATGTATATAACATAAATAGGACTGACGATAAGAAGTAATGATGTAATACCAGGCGCAATAAAACTCATTAATCTAAGAGTTCCGTCTAATAAACTATTTGCTTGTACTAGCTCTTTTTCAGAACATAAATCAGGCAATAGTGAGAAAGAAAGACTTGCATATATTGGCTGAACTAGGCCTAATAAACATTGTAAAATAATTAAACCTATTATTGTTATGTAATTCTCTCCACTTAAATAGCCTAAGAGAGGCAGAAGGTATGCTCCTGAACGAATTAGTTGTATATTTTTTAGCATTTTTTCTTTAATAACATGGTTAAGAAAAGGTGAGCTTATTCCCTGAAGTACTAAGGAAGGAAGAAAGTAAATCAACCAGAGAGCTCCCATCCATTCCTTCGATCCCGTAATCTCATACAATAAAAGCCCATTTACAATCCCGCCAGCAGCTCCCCCGAACTCAGAAACAATTTCTCCAATCCAAAGAGATTTGAACGATCTCGAATATCTCTTATTATTCATGAATTTCTCCAAGATATTGATTAAGAAGTTTGGAAAAAGATTGGATTTTCAAAGTGTTTGCTGAGTAAATCCCTTTATCAACCTTAATGAACTTAGCTGCTTTTAACAGGGAAAGTTGATGATGAAGGGTCGTTTTTGAAACATTAAAATGCATACTCAAATCTTGTAGAGAAATGGCTCTTTTTGTGATTTGAAACAACAACTTTAAGCGAAGTTCGTCTCCCAATGATTTATGACCTTGTACGAGTTCTTGAGGGGGAACACCAGGTTCTAAAAGAGCAGCTTCGTTTAATGGATAAAATAACAGCTTTGTGTCTGGAGAGCGTAGTTCCAAAATCCATGGACGATAGGATACATGCGGTACAAGCTTTACCTGCCAAACAGATGGTTCTGGCAGATACTTCGCTCCTCCTGTAATACGTTCAATTTCCTCCAATGGTCTAGAATTATCAATTACCCTGTTTTTTTGATTTTCGAAAGACAGGGCTTGCAACCACTTCGCCCAATCCTTTTGTTCACTGATCCACTGAGACCATACAAGAATTGTTTCAGTTAACAAGCCAATTATGACCTTATATTCTTTTTGCCGAAAGGAAAGGACATAATCATTGAGATATTCATGATCCTTAAAATAAGAAGCATATTGAAAAAAGGACTCTCCATTCATATAATTCATTGCTGTGTTTTTCCTTATAGACTCATATGTACGGTCCTTATAGGGTAAGACTGTTTCATAAAACGATTCTGGTTCCAACTCATTTAATGAATTCAAAAAGTCTTGAACATTGGAAGAGCAAAGTTTATTTTGCAACATAAGTAACGCATACCATAAATTTGAATCCTCGATTTCTTTTAGGTTACTCACTAATGTTAATGGCATAGAGGATTGGTGTTGCAACCAATTTTCATCTTGCTCGAAGGTGTGACGTAACTTGCTATGAGTAAAGGCTGAAATACCCAAGGCAATCTCCCATATTGGTGAGGACTCAACGGATATTGATAAGCTTTCTTGGGGTAGTGGCGAATAAATCTGTTTCATAGTAATTCCTCCTTTGTATACATTCTAAATTTATAGAATTGATAATTCAATAATGTTCGAAAAATATTTTATTTTAGAAACATCTAAATGAATCTAAAGTTTGAGAC
The DNA here is from genome assembly GCF_002874535.1 of Mesobacillus jeotgali. Taxonomy (GTDB): domain Bacteria; phylum Bacillota; class Bacilli; order Bacillales; family Cytobacillaceae; genus Mesobacillus; species Mesobacillus jeotgali. The sequence goes on along the minus strand of NZ_CP025025.1, from coordinate 2,691,191 downwards.
AGAATGTCCTTAACTAACGGATGAGTTTATCAGAAGGATTAATAGCCTTTTTTGTTGAATTCCTTATTGAACAAATGGAGGAGGATAATTGAACAAGGATTTTACTATATAGACGGGTTGAAATCTCGTGGTTAATTAACAAGGGCATAATCTGTTAGGGATTAATGTCCTTTTTTGTTGAAATAAAAGCAGGAATTTTAAGCTCACAAGAAGAATATGAACTAACAATTATTGGATATGTGGAGGATTTTATGTGGAAGGCTTGTTGGAGGAATTTAGTATACATACTGGACCATAAATTGAATGTTTTTGTTGAATGCTGGAAGGAAGGTTTATACATCCAAGGGATTACCCACGATCTTTCCAAATTTTCACCAAAGGAATTTTTTCCGTATGCTAAAAAATTCTTTTCTAATGAGGAACTCAGTCCTCTTGAGGAAATGAAATGGAAGTATGCGTGGCTAAATCATCAACATAAAAATAAACACCATTGGGAGTATTGGGTTGTTGATCCGAATAAAAAACTAGCCTTGCCGATGCCCAGAAAATATCTGGTTGAAATGGTTTGTGATTGGCGTTCGTTTTCAAGAAAGTGGGGGAGAAAGGTAAAAATATCGAACTTGGATCTTACAGATAAGATAATACTGCATCCAGATACAAAAACAGAACTTGAAAAGATTATGAGAAATAAAAAGGCAGCTGAGAGCAAAGAAACTGTTGTGTACAAGAAGATAACATAGCAAACTCTGATAATGCGTCTTGCAAAACTTTAGGGGGAAGAGAATGATTAAGAGAAGATATGGAGAGCGAAAAGATTGGAAACGAGTATTGCAAAGAAGGTATGCCCAGACGTTCCTTACTACAAAGGACTTTAGAGGTTACATCACTTTGTTACATACATTAAAAGTATCTAATCCTTTACATACGAGGTACGGCGAGAAAGATATTTGTATTGTTGATAATGGTTTTATGTGGCTTCAACAATTTCCTTGTGATAAAAACCATTGTGTAACTACAATGTTCGATAGTAGTGGTAACGTAGTTCAATGAAATATAGATATTTGTCTTCACAATGGAGCGGAAGATGATATTCCTTTTTGGGATGATTTATTTTTGGATATCGTTGTGTTACCAACTGGAGAGTTAATTTTAAAAGATGAGGATGAACTGGAAGATGCGTTAATAAGAGGTATCATTGATAAATATCAATATAAATTGGCGTTGAACGAAGTGGAAAATCTTAAAAGCTTAATAGACAAAGGAAATTTCAGCTTGATTAAACTGTCAAACACCCATAAAAAAATCTTAAGTAATATGCTGAAGTAGAATAAGCAACTAATCTGGGAAAGAAACCAAAATTCGTGCACTAATGTGTCATTTTCTTATAGAACAAGGGCAGGCAATGTTTCACAACAGATAATAAACAAGTAAAAACGTCGTAGCTCAAGAAACTATTAATAACAAGATTTTAGGGGAATTAATATGCACACTACACCGAAACATATTATTGCAGTTTCTGCTTATGTTACAAATGAAAATGGAGAAGCCTTATTAGTCAAAACTCATTGGAGAAAAGATACTTGGGAACCTCCAGGAGGTCAGGTAGAAGAAGGAGAACCTCTTGATATAGCTGTCTGTAGAGAAGTATTAGAGGAAACAGGGATAGTGATCTCACCTATTGGAATAACAGGAGTATAATATAATGCCACAAAAAATTTATTATCAGTGGTGTTTAAGGCGAAATATGTTAGCGGAGAAATAAAAATTCAACCCGAAGAAATTAATGAAGCAAAATTCGTTAAACTTACTGAAGAAAATATAGATAATTACATAACTCGTCCGCATATGAGATCTCGTACACTTGATTCTATAAAAGCAATCAACTTTATCCCTTATGAAACTTGGGAAGTAAATCCTTATAAACTGATTGGTAGGCTAACCTAATTATGCAAACGGGGGGTTAGTCATCCAGCTTAAAGCTCTTTTTACAGAATATGCTTATTAAACACAAGAAGCAGTTTAGTGGAAGAAGGAGTTTGGAGTATTTAGGAAGAATATCAGCATTAAAACTTGTTTCAAGGGTGATATTGTTGGTTGAAAAGTATATTAAAGTTGAAAATGGCAACCTATGGACAGAAAAAAGAGGGCAGGGAGTTCCAGTTATTTTAATCAGTGGTGGACCTGGTTCTTGTAATTATTTGGAACCATTATCAAATCTTATTGAAGATATTTGTGAAGTTATTATGTTTGATCCTAAAGGTTGTGGTCGTTCACATTTTGACGGGAATGGATACAATTTAGAAGCTTGTCTTCAAGACATTGAACACATTCGGGAAGAGTACGGCCTAAAAACCTGGGTAGTAATTGGGCACTCCTGGGGAGCTGATTTAGGATTGGCTTATTCGCTTTTATATCCAAATTCTGTATTAGGATATGTTTCAATTTCAGGAACTGGAATCCAAAATGATAGGGATTGGAAGGAAGCTTATAATCGAAACAAAGTAGAAATTGATGAAATGAAACCGGATTTTGAGTATGAAGCAAATAAGATTGTTCACCGATCTCTTATTGATTCTTGGAGAGCATTTATAAAGAAACCATTATTGTTAAAAGAAATCTCACAGATTGACTTACCTTCACTTTTTATTTACGCCGAGAATGATATTCGTCCTTCTTGGTCCATTAAACAAATCTCTAACCTTATTTCTAATTCTAGATATATCGAAGTCGAAGGAGCAGAACATTATGTTTGGCTAAACAAAAAGAAAGAATTAGGTGAAGTCTTGAAACCTTTTATTAAGTTTACGGGACAGGATAGAAGTTAAAATTTTTAATAAAAGAAGGTGTTCAGGTGTTACCAACAGAAAGTATTCTGAAGACTTGGGAGAAGTTCAACGATTTTCCGATGGAAACATTAACTAAGGTTTGGTTTTATAACAAAGGAAATATTGAAAAACAACGTAATGTATCACTTATGAGAGAACACAGAGAACAATATGGTTTATCAGGTAATTGTTTCGACCTAGCTCTTTGGTTACTTGATGAATTTAATAAAGATGGAGTAGAAGCTTATCCCGTGGGTCATAACCTAAACACTGAAGATGCCCACGTTGCTGTTATAGCAGTAAATGAAAAAGGAAATCGTTATTTATGCGATTTAGGAGACCAATGGCTATCTCCAATTTTAATAGATACTGATAGTGAGGATTATACCAATGATGTACTGAGTGGTTTTTTCCCTGGAGCTAAGGTACAAGTACTAAATAATCAAAATGGCACAGAAATTCTTTATCATCGTACAAACGGCAAAGTATCAAAACAGATATTCAATACACATCCAATTGAAATGAATTACTTCCTAAAAGCTGCTGAGTTTTCACAGAATTTAATTAAGCCAAGCCCGTTGTTAGAATGTAGAATCTCTTATAAATCCGAAATAGCACATTGGGAGTTCTATAATTGGGAGAGCTTTTTAAGTACAAGTGAAGGTTTATTTATGGAACCTAAATTAGAAAAGATAGAAGAGTGGGTAGAAAAGATAAGTCAAAGAACGAGTTACAACAAAGAAATATTATCGGAAGTTTTGAATAAATACAAAATAATTCAGAACAAAGCCTTTTCGTAATGAGTCCAAGACGTCAGGTCAACATACTTGGTGCGTTGAGCCAGGAGGATTGAGGCACCTTTTTGTTTAATTCCTTTATTCAAAAAATGGGGCAGGTTTGCTTAATAAGGTATACAAGTAAATTACATAAATCATATAAAAAGAGGTGAAATATGAAAGATAAAGTAAAGGACACATTTGATAGCCTTGCTAATATTTATGAAAATACAGTGGATACAACTAGCTTATTTAATAGCGAATACGAAAGACCTTCAATGTTAAGACAGCTACCACAGAATTTAAATAACTTGAATATTCTCGATGCTGGCTGTGCAGCGGGTTGGTATACTCAACAATTAGTCAACAGAGGAGCGAATGTGGTTGCAACTGACATAAGTCCCGATATGGTTAGTTCCACTGTTAGGCGTGTTGGAAATAGAGCAAATGTTCTTTGTTTGGATTTAGAAGAAAACTTACCTTTTAAAGATAACTCCTTTGATTACATTATAAGTTCATTAACTCTTCATTATATAAAGGATTGGAATCTTACTTTTAGTGAGTTTAAAAGGATTTTAAAACCAAAAGGCATTTTTGCATTTTCAGTTCACCATCCGTTTTCAGATATAAAACTGCTCCAGGATGCAAACTATTTCTCCACAGAATTAATTATTGATAAATGGAATAAAGATGGAAAGTCATTTGAAGTTCCTTTTTATCGAAGACCTCTTAACTTAATTTTAAACGAAACTCTGAAATACTTTTCTATTGAAGAAGTCATTGAACCTCTACCCACAAAGAAGTTTAAGCAAATGGCACCAGGAAAAATATGAAATGCTTTTAAAAAGTCCCCAATTCCTTATTATCAAAGCTAATATGGATTGATGTACTCAGATGCCTCTGCAAGTGGAACACCTAACCAATCAGGAAGCGTTGTTATTGAACAAACGAGGCAGCATTCCTGTAATGAAAGAAAATGGAGTTTGAACAAGAAAATAACCTCTTGGTAGAATGAGAGAGTCCTGACGCTGGCCAGCAAAAAGGACAAATATCTCAAACACCAGGAGGCTTTAAAATGAATTATAACCAGAATAAGAAGATTGCTCAAATAACTTCTCAGACTCTTATTATAGGAGTCGATATTGCAAAATTCAAGCATGTGGCACGTGCCCAGGATTTCAGGGGAATAGAGTTTGGATCACCGTGTCAATTTAAAAATACTAAAGAGGGAATTGAGCATTTTCTTAAATGGATTTCGGTAATCAAAATAGAACAGAGAATGGAAAAAGTGATGGTTGGCATGGAGCCGACAGGCCATTATTGGTTTAACTTGGCCCATATTTTAAAAGAAAACGGGATTAAATTTGTCGCTGTAAACCCCTTGCACGTCAAGAAAAGCAAGGAATTGGATGATAACTCACCTACGAAGAATGATGTGAAAGATGCCAAGGTCATAGCCCAACTGGTCAAAGACGGAAGATACGCAGAACCTACGATACCGCAAGGTGTTTATGCAGAACTCCGTGTGGCAAAGAAAATACGCGATCTTTTAACTGAAGACCTTCAAACGGTCCAAGGGCAGGTACACAACTGGATTGACCGGTATTTTCCGGAATTCCTCAAGGTATTTAAGAAATGGGAGGGTAAGGCTGCTTTACAATTCTTAAAGCTCTATGCCTTACCCTATGAAATAGCTGAATTCACTGAACAAGAGCTACTTGTCCATTTGAGAAAATCCGTATCCCGGAGTGTTGGATTAAACAAAATCCGCGAGTTAAAACAGGCAGCCACTAAGTCCATCGGACTCAGACAGGGTGCCAATATGGCCAGACTTGAGCTTAAAACCATTCTGGCTAAGTATGAATTAATTCAGTTGCAATTCGAAGAATTAGATTCGAAAATTGATGGTCTGCTTGATGAAATACCAGGTGTACCACAAATGTTAGCGATAAAAGGTGTGGGCAGGGATACAATTGCCGGCTTCTTCGCTGAAGTAGGAGATTTAGGCGAATACAATCATCCCAGGCAAATTATCAAGCTGGCCGGTTTAAGCTTGAAAGAAAATACATCGGGTAAGCACAAAGGAAAAACGACCATTACAAAAAGGGGCCGTAAGAAGCTAAGGGCCCTGTTATTCAGGGTTTGTATGATTCTTGTCGCCAAAAATACGGCATTTAAGGCGTTACATGCGTACTATACTCAACGTCCGGATAATCCATTAAAGAAGATGCAGTCCCTGATCGCTTTGTGTAATAAACTAATCCGGATACTCTTTAGTATTGGTAAAAAGCAATTTGAGTTTAATGAAGAAAAGATGTTAAAGGACATCCCTCATTTGGCACTAGCAAAGAAGACGGAAATGGCAGCGTAACTCTGTTTTAGTTTAGATGAATAGTAGTTCTGGTTTTATTGATTTTGGAGACATTTGAAGCACGGATTAGTCGGCAAAGCAACTAAATTACGGGCTAAGACCCTGTGGGGCAGCATGGCTGACATCCACCTCATGGAAAGGTTGGACGAAGGAATTTGAGAGCGAAGACTCTGTGAGGCATGGGAGGGTTGACCTCCATGAGTAAATGTGGACATCCACCAGTGCGGTTATATTTTTACTCATCCACCATTTTCTGTAAGGAACTGGTTAGTGGGTTGTAGCTCTTTTTTCTTACTCTGTCCAAAAAAATCCTTTCAAGTGAAGATCCTCCATTTATAAAGCCAGTTACCGAAGGTAAACGACTATGAAATTCTAAGAAAACATGAGTAAATCGGCGTTTTGGCTTCATTTATTGAGGGAGCATTCCTGCGCTTTTTTGGTGGAATTATTTCTTATTGCACTAAAGAAGCAGTTATGTTGAATAACTGAAATTATTGAGAACTTTTACCATTGTCCTTCGTAATATAGTTAGGAGGTGTATGTTCCGTGAAATGGTTTTTACTTCAAATCCTAACTTTAGGTGCTATAGGAATATTGATGGCGGTTTTAGAATTAAATGAGGGTAACAGAATTGTTAGCTCTTCTGCAAATTGGACCCCAGCAAACAACATTTACATCACATTTTTTATCGTAACAGTGGTTTTATCTTGCTTCTATTTAATTTTTTTATTTGAGGCAAAAAAGAATAACAATATTTTTAAACGACCCTTTTGGAATGTGATGCCCAAGATTACTATCTCGGTTGGTGTTTTATCTATAATTCTGTTTTTAGTAGGGGGAACTGTAGGACCAATTATGAGCTGGGTGGAACAGTGGAGGTCACTCTTATATGTATTCCTTATTTACTTTCTATTTTTAATATTTCTCTTTATTTTTTCTATTGAGCACAAGAAACAACGAAATAACAATCGTATCAACAAAACAATCCTTACTTCCTACATATGGACAATTGTTCTGTTTTTTGCAATCTTTTTTGTTTTATAATCCAGCAAGGTTTGCCGTGCTTTTACAAGTTTGCGAACCCTTTCACTTAAACTAACGGGTGCTAATAAACAACATGCGGCTAAATAATCTCTTTTATATATAATTTAATCGTGTATCGAAAGGGGATTGAGATATGGCTAATACATATAAGCTACCACTTAAAAACGGGGAAATAATGGTGTTTACATCAGATATGAACAAGCAGGAAATATACAAAATACCCCAGTTTGCTATCCAGCATGAATTTTTTAGCTATTTTAAAGAAAAAAGTATCATACTTCATGGAATCGTTAAACCACCATTAGTGGATAGCAACGAGAAAGAATAATGGATAGCAAGGAGATTAATCATTTTTAATCTACAACCCTTGTTGAACTAAGGTGAGCAAGAGTATAGAAGCAACGCATAATTTGCGTTGCTTCTTCGCTTTCTTAGAAATATTTCTGATAAAACTCCTGTCTCAGCCTTCCGCTTAATTGGGCATATATTCGAGTGGTTTCACTTTTCTCGTGGCCCAAAAGGCTTTGGATAACTTCAACTGGGGCTCCATTATTCAATAAATGGGTGGCATAGCTGTGTCTGAGTTGGTGGGGATGAATTTCCTTATCTATGCCGGCACGCGCTGAGATTTTCTTAATGTAATACCTCATCTGTGCAATACTCATCCTGTGTGGCTGTCTCTCTGTTACAAAAATGGCCGGATCTTTATCCTGGCGGCTATCAATGTATCGCTTAAGCCATAATTCAGCCCGAATATTAAAATACACCTCACGTTCCTTGTCACCCTTTCCCCTGACGATGGCAGAGCGGTTAGACCAATTAAAGCAATTGCGGTCAAGTGCAGCGATTTCTCCAATTCTGCACCCAGTAGAAAACATCAATTCGAATAGTGCCTTTTCCATAGGACTGATACAGGCTTCACGTAAAAGTTCAATCTCCCTTTCTGATAGAAACTTTGGAATTCTCTTGCCGGCTTTAGGTTCCTTGATCTTTGCTGCTGGATTTATGGTTAAATGGCCTTCCTCGTGACACCATCGAAACAATGACTTCATAAACCGGATTCTGTGGGCCAAACTTGAGGGTTTTAAGTCCTTTCCTTGAGTAACAAGATATTTTTTTAAACCTTCTGTCTCGAAACTATCGATATTCGGATCATTAAAATAACCAATGAGTAGCTTAGCTTGAATTCCATATGCTTTTAAAGTATAAGGTGAAAAGCCTTCTATACGTTTGTCAGCTTCATAGGATTTCCAAGCAGTTGATAACAACAAACCAATCCCTCCCATTTAATTAGGATATTAGAAGGTATTCTTGCCAGTTTTATAGAAATTTAGACTTGGTGAATTGAATTTGTATAATATCTAACAAACTTAGTTAATTTAACTAAGTCTTCTAATGAGCTAATTCATTTGAAGTGTTGAAATGTATATGGAGAAGTACAAATACAGGAAGCGGTTTTGCTAAACTAAGCAGGTTAATTCAATATGAGTGTGCAGTATAAGTTTTACAAATACAATGTTTTTAAGTGTCTTAAATATGCCTGAAGTTCATATAAAAATTTAATAATGATACTAACAATTCTTGTGATAAATCTAGTCCCCCAGATTTATCAGATATATGAAAGGAGTAAATATTTAATGAACTATCCAATTTAAAAATGTCCCTATTTTAGAAAACATTCATTTCAGAAATTGGGGGACATAAAATGAACTTGAATAAAAACTTTTCTTTATTACTATTGGGTCAATCACTCGCTAATATTGGCGATGTATTGTATATGGTCAGTATCATCAGTACGATTTTTGTATTAACGGGCTCGGCAACAGCTTCCTCATTTGTACCATTTACAATTACTTCTTCCATGTTTATATCTAGTCTGTTAACACCACTTTTGGTGGGGAAAGTAAATCTTAAATGGTTAATGGCTGGATCGCAAATCGGAAAGACTATTCTGCTTTTTATTCTGGGAGTAATGTTAGGTGGAGTTACAGCATCAAATTATTTTTTGATTTTCTTAATCATAGGATTGATTGCTTTACTAGATGGCTGCGCAAATCCAATAAGGCAGACATTAATTCCATACTATGTTAATCCTAGTCAATTAATTAAAGCCAATGGATTTGCAGAAACTGTTACACAGATCATACAAGCAGTGATGTGGTTCATAGGGAGTTTATTCTTGATTATTATGAGCTCACAGCAACTGGTATGGATGGCAGGAGGTTTGTTTATAGTAGCAAGCATCTTGCTCAGCCTTTTAGAAAATGTAGCAGATAATAGAGTTGAGGCTGCTAAAGGGAAATTTGAACAGATTACAGAGGGATGGGTAACTTTATCTAACACTCCAGTATTAAGAAAGATTGCTTGGCTAGACTTCTATGAGACAATCGCAGTAACGGTTTGGATAGCAGCCATACTCCTTGTGTTCGTTAACGATGCTTTAGAGGTTGGTGGACAGTGGTGGGGATTTATCAATGGTGCCTTCTTTATAGGATTGATTTTAGGAAGTGTTTACTGTATTAAATTTTCTTCAATCATTGAAAAAAAATTGGGGACCTTTATATTTATAGGTTCAATCCTAAGTTCCTTAGTAACATTACTATTTAGCATAAACAGCATACCAATAGCTGCACTCCTATTGTCGCTCTTTGTAGGGATTTTTGGACAAATTAAAGGCATACCTCAACAAACAGTGATACAAACCAGCGTTACAAAAGAACAGCTATCAACGGTTTATACTTCGTTAGGAGCTATCGGTACTGGAATCTTTGGCGTTGGTTCTCTTGTTATGGGACTGTTAGCAGATTTACTGGGAATAAGAATCGTGTTTATGATCTCAGGAATACTGCTTGCAGTGGTCAGTTTAATTGTTTATAAAAGTAAGCACTTGTTTGTTAGGAATATAATCGAATTTGAATAATGAATGATAGAGTGGGACTGCGGATCATCTGTGGTCCCATGCTTTTATATTTGTGTTTAAGGGGCTGAAAAGATGGAGGTAAAGAATTCACAAAGCAATTCTAATTTATTGGCAAGAATAAAAATTGTAAGAGGAGAAAACTTTGTAACTATAGAAGATACAAAAAGTCTGGCGAATCAAGAGCTAATTGAACTTTTAACATATCTGATGGGACAGTCATTTATAAAGAACTGTAAAAATGTAAATATACTGGTAAATAGTAAATTCAACAAAGAAGTAGACTCTCTTTTAATAGAAAATGGGTTTAAGTTACATGATGAGAATGTTACTGTTCACAAGGTTTTAGATGATTCATCTAAGGTTGAAAACGGGTTCTTACTAAAGAATTTACACGAACTTTCGTTAGCAGAGTTTAAAAGGGTTTGGGAGGAATCTATGAAAGGATCATTAAATGCACCTTCTTCGCTAGATGTTGATGAACAAATGCGAAGTGTAGAGTTGGAGTTAGGCCCAAACTATAAGAAATCTTGTATTATTGCTTATGATAAAGGAAATCCAATCGGAGTAGTTATGCCCCATATAGAACCAGGGACTTCAGAAGAAGGAAGGATATTTTATTTTGGCATCATTCCAAACGAAAGGGGGAAGGGAAAAAGCAAACTTCTTCATCAGCAAGCATTAGAAATATTAAAAAATGACTTTATGGCGATCTATTATATTGGCTGCACTGGTCACAACAACCTTCCAATGCTTAAAACATTCCGGAATAACGGATGTACAGTTATAGAACGAAATAAGGTTTTCAAAAGGGAAAACTAAAACTTAGTGAAGAGTAAGGGGGGAGTTGATCAGGAAGGATTTATGTACTTTTTTGTTGAATTCCTTATTAAGCTATAGATGCAGTTATGTTGAAGAAGAGTATTGTAGGGAAGAGGAATAAAATTGGATAAACAAAGAACTTTCTTTTATGGGTTTATGGTTGGTTTTGTATTAATGATTTTACCTGTACCTCATTTTTTCTTTTGGAAAGACGTTACGGATAATGTAGAAGTTATATTTCGATATAGTGGGTTTGCTTTAATGGTAGTTTGCGGAATTCCTTTGATTATTGATGTCCTTCGGAATTTTTTAAAATAAATTTTCACTAACGGGTACCAGAGCTCCAAATCGTGCTGCTTGTTCGACTAAAAGGGCAGGTTAGCTTAAGAAGGTATTTGCAGAATTATTAAGACTGTGTGGTGGGTTTATGGAGACAAAATACAAAATTAAGTTGTTACTTCGAGAAACTATTCTAGATCTGGTTAAAGGTGATTTTATTAATATCCAAGAGAAGTTACAAAACGGGCTTACAATAAATGACCTTAGAGAAGAGTTGAGCCTATGGGGAACATTAACAGTTCCTCCTGATGCAGCTTATGAAAACGTCGCTTTTTATAAATATAATGATGGTTCTGGATATGCCTTAGAATTTGAACTATGGATTGATAATCAAAGTAGCGATTTAACGTTATCCTGTGAAGCCTTATTAGATGAAAATCAAAAGATTGTATCCTTTACTATCGAAAACCTTCACGTATTATAATTGGTGTTATTAAGCTAAAGGGGCAGTAATGTTGAAGAAGCATTTGATTAATTTTTTATAAAATCAATAAATGAGTTTTTAAAAGGAGCTGCACAATGGAGGTAATCTTAGCAACTATGTTTTCAGCAATCATAATATTTATTACTGCCTTTAGTCTAAGTAAAGTATTTCTTAGCGCCTATAAATATGAGGGGAATTTCCTTTCGTAAATTTGTTGTTTTTGCTGCTTCTTCTATTGTAATAGGATTACTTAGCTTTCACTTCACCCTTTGGATTTCAAAAGATAATGGACTCCATTTACTAAAGCTTATTTAAGAACTTCTAGTCGAATGTTTATAGTTGTTTTCAAAAATCGTAAACGAAGTCATACCATTTTAAGATTGCGAAGAAATTCAATTAAACAAGGGGCATTGTGAAACAAACATTTTTTGTTTATGAGCCATCGATTATGAAAAGAAAAGGCGTCCAGATGGACACCTTTTATAAACTCTATTTTAAAAAGTTCACTACTTCTGATGGATCTAATCGTTCCATATAATCAGCATCTGAACTTGCAAATATCACTTTACCATCTTGATCAATAATAAATGTGCCTGGTATAGGTAAACTCCAAGGTTTATCAGATCCATTTATTTCAGCTAAATTGATATTGAATTTGTCTGAATATGTGCGAATTAGATGTTCAGGGAAAGTAAAGTAAAGATTATAAGCTTTGATTGTCTCATACGTATCATCGCTTAGTACCTCAAATGATAATTCGTTCTTTTCTGTTGTAGAAAGAGATACATCTGGTTTCTGTGGACTGATTGCCATAAGGGTAGCTCCTGCTGCTTGAATTTTATTAAGTACATTCTGATATGCTCTTAATTCAAGGTTACAATAAGGACACCAACCACCTCTATAAAATGTTAACACAACAGGCCCTTTTTCTAATTGCTCATATAGAGAGATTCTTTCTCCGATTGCATTAGGTAAAAGAAAATCTGGTGCCTTTTCACCTACACGAAGGCCAGTTGCCAATCCTGAATGAATCAGCTCCTCTGTTGCTAATTCAACGCTTTCTATCACCTCTTTCGGTGCTCTAGATAGAAATGCTTCCTTTACTTTGGCCAATTCCATTGATAAATTCATTGCCATTTGACCTCCCAATCTTAAATCTCAAAAACTTCTTTTAAATGTTTTTGTAAATCGTTTCGATACTTTTCAATATCTGGATTTGCTACAACATCGTGAGCGCCGAATGTTTTGAAAGGGACCATATTTACATAAGCCTGCATGTTATGCAAGTGACGAATAGCCTCTTCAATGTCTGCTCCTTTTAAGAAAGAGTCTGCATCTTTATTGTTAAAAGCAGATTCAGGGGCATTCCATGTAGTTGAGAACATGTATTTTTTTCCTTTCATTAAACCACCGTCACCATATTGGTTGATTGCTGGTCCAAAGAAAACACCGTATTCATAAACTTGGTCAATATATTTCTTAAATGCAGCAGGAAGGGAGAACCAATAGATCGGTGTTTGAAAAATGACTGTATCAGCCCATTTGAATTTTTCTTGCTCTTCTTTAATATCATAACCTTCTTCTATGATAGTTGTTTTCACTTCAAATTTTTCAGATAAAGTAGAAACAATATCTTTATATAAAGTTTTGTTTAATTGTCCTTTCGCAAAATCATAATATTCATGTCCGTTAATTACTAATATGTTATTCATAATATTCCCCTCCATTGTTTTATGGTTCGATAACCATCGAACTTTAATGATAATAACATCGTCGATATTTTTACACAAGGATTTTGTATTAATTCTTTTATTTTCACAAAAAAAAGAACATGTGTATTTAATTCACATGTTCTAAATATCTGCCTCTTTTACAGCAAATACTGAATTGAGGAGACCTGGGAATTTTTCATCTATCTCTTCTTTGCGTAGAGCATATAAATGTTCTTTTCCTTCAATTCTACCTTTAATTAGTCCGGCTTCTCGAAGAATTTTTATATGATGGGAAACAGTGGATTTTTTTAGCATTAATTCTATCGAGTAGGCAGAACAATTATTTTCTCGGCTTTCATTTAGGCATCGAATAATTCGAATGCGGTTTGGTTCACTTAATGCGTGAAGTACTTTTGTATAGGGAATTGATTCGATTGGTGGATGATATAGTGATTTCATAATTTTATTTTATCTCTAATTAGGTGTTTATTCAACCTTGTAAGTGTTTGTAGTAGTTTACTTTGGCTTCCTACTATAGAAGATAGCGAAGGATCATCACTAAACTTTGTTGAAAATAATGCTGTTGAGATTGGATTCAGTGAAGATTTAGCATTAGTTCCAAAAGGATTTCCAACTCCAACTGTTCAGTTTGAGATACAAATAAAGGGTGCGTTGAATCAGGAAGGATTAAGCACCATTTTTGTTGAATTCCTTATGGAACTAACGATGCAGTAATGTTGGGCAAGCGATCCAGGGGGAGTTAAATGGAATACTCTATAAGATTGGCTAATGAAACAGACTTATCTGGTTTATGCAAAATTAGAAACAATAAAGATTTATTTACGAGATATTTAATGCAATATGCGAAAAAGGAAGCATACTTAGCAATCGCTGAACAAAATTCGCTTATATTTGGCTTTGGAGTTCTTAAATTAAATGGTATCACTCTTCCTAAATTAAGTGACCTTTATGTAAAAGAGGATTATCGAGGTAATGGCATAGGTTCAGGTTTAATAAGGTATAGAGAAAAAATTGCAAAGGATTTGGGTTATTCTGAGATATTTGTTAGTGTTGACCCAATAGAAAATCCCAAAATGATAAAATTAATTGGCAAACTCGGATACGAACCAATTTCAGATCCATATTTGAAAAAAGCCATTTTTTATAATGATGATGGTACGACTTATAACAAAACTTATACAAGAATTGATTTAAGGAAGTTGTTGAACTAACGGTGCAGAATCCTTCAATAAAAAATATGGGATTTTATGGTATGATTTGATGTGTAAAGGGGATTGCATATGTATAGAAAAAAAGGTAAAAACTATTTATCTTTTATATTGCTAATACTATTATTCGCACAAACAGCTTGTACTCAAAGTCCTGATATTGAGTTGTATGAAGGAAAACCTTTAGAAATAGCGGTGGTTGGAGAACCACCAGAAGTAAATGAAGAACAAGTGATATTTACAGAGATCACATTTGATGAAATGGCAAGTGAAGAACTGAAGTCTTATGACGCAGTAGTTATCAGGGAAAATAATCTTTTAGAGGCTGCTGAAAGCCAATATGCAGACGTTTACCTAAATTCTACAATTCCATTCTTTTTTATATCAGCTAATAATCATATCCCTTTTACCGCAAAAGAAACAGAATATAATGAGTCTTGGAATTGGTCTGTTGGTCAAAGCTATGCTGTTGGGGTTCTTACATTAAAAGAAGATGATTCGTTAAAAAGTTGGAAATACGGTTTGTATAATGATAAAAAAACGGATGAATACATAAAAGAAGTATATTCAAGAATATTCAAATCGATTGATGAACTTAATCAATAAAAGGTAAAAAGCTTTGTAAATAAATAATCCAGGAAGGATTACCTCCTTTTTTTGTTGAAATCCTTATTGAGCTAAAGATGCAGAGCCGAAGATGAGAACAATTAGTATTACATAGCTGAACTTAATAGGGAGAGTTATTTAAAAGTATGAGAAAAAAAAGAAGAGTAATAAGCACTATATTTTTTATAATAGTTTTGACCGCTGCTGTTCTTATGTATAATTTGCTGTCTGAAAGTTCAACATTCGCTGTGGTTACAGTCTTGGAAAAAGACCTTTCTGAAGAAAATGGTGAAGGATATATTATCGTAGCACCTCCAAATGCTGATTTATCTAAAAAGTATTTGGAGGAAGAAAAGTCAAAAATTTTCATAAAAGAAACAATGGTATGGAATTTAATTGAAAATGGTAAAACATATGTGTTAACTTACGAAACTAAAAGAAATGGTGTGAGCATTTTAAAAGAGATAGAAAATGCAGATAAATAATTTTGTCTTGCCGCTTTTCAACAAACGAGGCAGGTATTTTGAAGATCAATGGTTGAGGAAACATCAATAAATGAAATATAAAGAGGAGAAAAGAAGAGTGAGATATTGGTGGCAAGTTTTTATTACCATATTTATTGGGTTTATAAGTTTAACTAATAGCTTATTTTTCTCATATAAAATGGAAGGTAGGTTTCCAGGCTCATTAAATGAACTGCTGTTGTATTTATGGTGGGTAATCATAATAATTTTATTATTATTGCTTTTTTTAAAATGGAGAGATGAAAAAATGTAATTTTGTTGGAACCTTTTATTGAACACAAGAGGCAGGTTAGTTCAATAAGAATTTAGAGAACAGTTAGGAATGAAGGAGTACGAGTCAGTAGGAAGTTCGAAAATGCTTGCAGATTAGGTGTGAGCAGGTGTAGATCCAGCAGTGAGAAGAACTGGCTTAGAGTTACCAGTTGGCAGCGGACTGAGTTTGATTAGTCAAATTAGGCACCGAATAGGGGAAGTGGCTTCTTAAGATTTAAATGCCTATATAAACATATTTTTGAAACTTCTGACTATTTTATTCGTAATAAATACTATAAAAGGGGGGATACATTGAAGTTAAAATGGTATGTATTTTTCGTTTCACTAGTCCTGGCTTTAGAATTAGGTTTGCTTTTTTGGGTATCACATTATTTTGAAACAAATCTTGTAGATACAATGTTTTTAGGGTCAGCTGGATTTACCATTATAGCATTTTTATTTAGTTCTAAAGGAGACGCATTGTCAAAGAATTCACAGGTAGCAGTTTTTCATATGTTCTTAGGAAATTACAAGCCACAACATGAGAAAGCAACATTTACCATTAATCCCTTCTTAGTAGGATCTCTATTGTGCTTTATTGCATATTTTGTTCTTTATTATTTAGGAGTTATAAGTTAGGAATAATTAGTTTATAAAAAATATTGATACAAAATTGTTTAGGTACATTCTTGCTTATTTTCGAACAGGGGGGAGCAGTTTAGCAAAAGAAGGTTCAGCGAAGGGGTGCGTTGATCCAAAGGATTAACGGCCTTTTTTATTGATTTCCTTATTTAGCTAACAATGTAGTTTAACAAGATAAGCTGAAAAACTAAGGGTAACGAAAGCAATAATATATTATTGCTATACGGGGGATAAACATGATTTTATCTGTTGAAGAAATACAAAAATCATATGGGAAAGAAAAAGTGTTACATGGAGTGAGCATCCGGATTCATCAGCCTGAAATCGTTGCTTTGGTTGGACCGAATGGATCGGGAAAGTCTACCCTTCTTGGAATCGTCACCAACTTGATCAGCCCGGACCATGGCAAGGTGAAAATTTTAAATCGTACCAATAAAGATCCGGAAATTTTCCGCTATGTTTCTTTTATGCAGGATAACTCTGTCCTCTATGATTATTTGACAGGCTATGACCATCTTCAATTTATCGGAGATGTCCAAGGCATATCGAAAGGTCAAATCCTATCTGCAGCTGAACGGGTTGGAATGGAAAGCTATTTGCATAAAAAAGTTGGCAAGTATTCTTTAGGGATGAAGCAGCATCTATTGCTTACCATGGCAATTGTCAACGAGCCAAAGCTTCTGATTCTGGACGAGCCTCTAAACGGCCTTGATCCAACAAGTGCCATCCGGGTAAGGAAGTTGCTGCTGGAGTTGAATAAGGAAGGTACAGCCATTATTCTCTCCTCCCATAATCTGTCCGAGATTGATAGAGTGACATCCCATATTCTCTTTTTAAAAAATGGCCAGCTTATTGAGGAAGATTTATCTCTCCACGAAAAAGTTGCCTATGAGCTTACAGTCCAGCAGCCAGAAAAAGTGATCGGGGTATTGAGTGCCGCAGGTATAGAAGTTGAACATGGAAAAGAAAATCAACTGATTGTAAGTTTGGGAGATGCTTCTTTAAGTCAGTTGTTCAAACAGTTAAGCACCCATGGGGTGCAGGTATTGAACATCGAGAAAAAAGCCATCGGTTCCGAGGAACGGTATCAGATGATTTTTGGAAAAAAGGAAGAGATCTTATGAATCTTTTAACCTTTGAACTGAAGAAAATTTGGAAACAAAAAAAGATATGGTGGCTTTTCCTGATCATTCTTATCAGCACGGCATACCTTTTTCATTTCAATGCTTCCCAGCAGAATGAATGGGTTATTAAGTTAAAGGAAGAAATTGTAGAGTACGAAAATGCGGCTGAACAGATCCAGACAGGCCTAGAAGGAAAACGGAATGAAGATCTCCTTGATGAACCTGGATTGCTGCAGCAAGAATATATCGTGGAAGCAAGGTACGCCTTGTATAATTGGCAAATCGCTGTTGAGCGCAAAAAGTGGGACGAGATTCCTCAACTGCAAGGAGAATTCCTTGACAGTTTGGGCCGATTTGAAACGGCTGGAGGAGTATTTCCTCCTTTGCAAGGCATGGAAAAAGTAATAGCTGTGAAGAAAAATGACTATATGCGCGACAACAACCTTCCATATGAAAATGAAGAACATCCGACTTCTCCCCACCTGATATTAAAGCAGTTAAGCAGCCTGTTTATCGGGCTTGCTGGGCTTGTGATCCTGCTATTTTTCTTTGGGACCACATTGACACAGGAGAAGGACCAAAAGACAATCTTAATGTTAAGAACACAACCGATTACACAGAGGGATCTGCTAACTTCGAAGTATGTAAGTATCTTGCTGGTGTCACTGGTGTATATTTTATTCGTCATCTGTCTTGGTTTGTTGATTCCAATGGCACTTGGAAAACAGCCGTTGCTATTGGAATATCCGCAAGTTGTCTTTAATGGAGCAGAAGTCGAAATCATTTCAACCGCCATATATTTATTAAAAAATATTTTTTTATTTATAGTTGCGTTGATATTTGCATTCGGTTTGAACTTATTCATTGGCACCCGGATGCAAAACACCTTTAATGCCCTGGTTATTACGTTTTCCATTTTATTTGCTGGGTATTTGTTGACGAGCATGGCAGGAGTTCTAGAGACTCCGCTCAATCCTTTTTACTTGCTTCATTTAGAACCGTTATTGACTGCGGTGCCTGATTCTAAAGACGGTCTATATGTCATTAGCGCATTTGTTTGGAGTTTGTTTTTGATTTTCCTTTCCGTCTATCTGCCTGAACGAGAATATAGCTTTTTAGATTCCAGGATAATCAAGAAGCCCTTTCGAAAGGGAGCGACAAGTGCTAGAAGGAACTCTTTATGGAAGATCGTCGTTTTTGAATGGAGGAAATTGATAAGGAAAGGAAATTATCGGTTTGTTTTAGCGATTTCGATTATTTTTATCGCTTGCGGCTATGCTTTTATTTCTCAAGAAGCAAAAGAAAAGGAGCAGGAATTCTTAGCTAATTTGGAGAGTTCCAGAATCGACTTTATTGAAGTTGCTATTCCCTTCCAAGAACAATTCATAAATGATATAAAGACTGACCTGCAGACAGCCTTGGAGAAGGAAGAGGAAACCTCTTATTTAATGGAGCAACTAAACGAACAAGAAATTGCCTTAAACGCTCATAGAGAATTAGCGGACCTTATCAGTCTGGCAATAGCTGACTATAAGAAAGGGAATTATATTCATTTAATTGAATATCAATTGTTTGATAATCGTTTAATAAACGGGGAATTTGATTCATCCTACAGTGTCGTTGATGATATTGGACAATTTACAATGGATGCCAGCATCGCAGAAAAGCAGTGGCTTTTAAAGCATAAGATACGTCCTCTTTCATCCGGGGGACTTCTCTTAAATATCCATACTAATACGAAAAAGCTGTCAAGGGAATGGATAGTAAACAATGAAAGAATAGATGATAATGGGCTATTTTCTCTTTATTTATTCTTCCAGCAACACGCCCATTTCCTGCCGCTAGTTTTCCTGTTGTTTTTAGTGGGTGGAGGGCTGGCTTATGAGAGGGGAAAACGCCCGACAATCTCCTTATTGCGGACACAGCCAGTTTCGGAACAATCGATTTTTTATGGGAAAATCCTTCATTCAGCTATTGTATCAATTATCACATGCTTAATTTTATTCGGAACTGTCATCCTAATTGGGACAGTGTTTGACCGGTTTGGTGATTGGAATTACCCTATCCTTCATTATGATGGATTGAGTGAGTCTAGTACAGCCGACTATAAAGGCATGAAATCCATTTATTATGGATTTCAATTCATTCCCTTAGGATTGTACCTCATGCAAATTATATCTTTATTCTTGGTGGTATTGCTCTTTATTCTTATACTAAGCCAATTCTTATCTATCTTTATCAAAAGTCAATTCGTTGTTTTTGTGTCTACAGTATTCATCGTGATCGGGGGATTTATGGGTAGTAAACATTACCTTGTCGCTGCTGCACATCTATCACCTTTTACGTACTTGGACATAAATAGGATTGTCAATGGAGAAGCTTCCACTTTGCTCGACAACCCTGCATTGAATGTTTATACTGGCCTTTTTGTTTTAGTTGTTTCGATTGTATTTCTTATAATCATTGCAACACTTTTATTAAAACGTAGGATTTAACTATACCAAGAGATTTTAAAGGGAAAGAAAACATTGTAAGATAATTTTATATTACTTTTTGTTTCTCTTTTTTTACAAACCTATCGGGTTTAGTGGGTTATTGAGTAAATAAACGACCTTAGTGGTCGATGGATCTACACTTTTTTGTGTATTGTATGTATCGCCCGAAGGTCTTTTTTTATTGTCTTTTTATAAGTTGTTGGAAATCAATGATATGAAGTAGTGTAACTGTCTTTCTTACTTTATGGCTGTCTTTATTGATAATTTTAATTTTGTCAGTAGGTAATTTGTTTCGTTTATAATACTTTCTAACTTGAACTAAAGGGTGCATGATCCAAGATGGATTAGGCACCTTTTTTGTTTGAATTCCTTATTAAACAAACGAAGCAGTTTAGTGAAAGAAGGAGAAGGTTCTAATTTAGCGAATTTATAAGTCATTGCTGAAAAACGTCAGGGGAGTAACTATGAATAGGGATAAAGATAGGTATTATTCAGAGCTTGCACTTAAAGAAGCCGAACAGGCATTGAAAGAGAACACTTATCCAATAGGAGCAATTATTGTTGATGAAAATTATAATTTAATTGCTAAGGGGAGAAACAGAGTTCATCCAAATCAAGATGCAACAGCTCACGCAGAAATTGATACTATTAGAAATGCTGGTCATATAATCTTAGATGCGAAAGTTAAAAGAGAGAAATTTACAATCTATACTTCCTTAGAGCCTTGCCCAATGTGCACAGGTGGAATATTGTTCGCTAACATTAAAAGAGTAGTGTGGCTATTAAACGATGATTTAGGTTTTGGTGGATATAGAAAAATAAAAGCTACCAACGCTTTTGAGCGAAGATTTAATGAAGTCGAGTTAGTTGAGGAACCGTATGAGGATTTAAAAAAGAAACAAATGGAACTTATGGGAAAATGGGCAATGAACCCGAATAACGTTGTTAATTTAAGAAAAGCTGTAAATAAATAAAATGTCATTCAATTTAAAGAATGCATAAGCCAACCAATAGGCTACTGTAACTCCCTTACATATTGACTAAAGCTTCCTAAGAAACACTTCTAAACATTCTTTTATAAAGGTAATATTGAATTGCTGCCATAATTGGTGGCTTTTTTAGTTGAAAGTAAATTGATTTACTCAAAATTTCTTTGTG
Organism: Mesobacillus jeotgali; assembly: GCF_002874535.1. Lineage (GTDB taxonomy): Bacteria > Bacillota > Bacilli > Bacillales > Cytobacillaceae > Mesobacillus > Mesobacillus jeotgali. The sequence goes on along the minus strand of NZ_CP025025.1, from coordinate 2,669,931 downwards.
AAAAAGTCTTAGAATAGAACCTTAAAAAAATCCGAATCGTCTAATTAAAAAAGCAAAAGGGAAGCGAGGAGAAAATGATTGATATGATAGATGACTCTAAATCAGAACCTCTGAATCATTTGAATCGTGAAGAAAAGCTTAAATGGTTAATGAACGCCTATGGCAATGATGTTATACGAATTGCCTATACTTATTTGAAACAAAAACAGTTGGCCGAGGATGTTGCACAAGATGTATTTATTAAATGCTATGAAAAAATGGATACCTTTCGAAATGAATCATCTTATAAAACGTGGCTAATAAGAATTACCGTAAATAGATGTAAAGATGTTTTAAAAAGTTGGTCCTTTAAAAATTTATATCTTACTAACTTCTTTAAGCCGAACCAAACCTATAATTCTCTAGAGAAGAAACCTTTTGGCGGCGAGGCAAATGAATTAATTTCTAAACAAGTAATAGAGTTGCCAGTGAAATTAAGGGAAGTCATTATATTATTTTACTATCAGGAGTTTTCAATTGAGGAAATATCGAATTTGCTAAAGATTAATCCTAATACGGTTAAAACTAGATTACATCGGGGACGCATTAAACTAAAAGAATCATTTGAAGGAGCGTGGGCAATTAGTGGTAAATAAACTGGAAAATCTAAAAGATAAAATGGATAGTACCATTCTAAAAGATGTTTATTTTGATGCTAAGCAATATCAACAAGTGTTGAGCTCAATTGAAAACTCCAAAAATGACAAGAATAGGTCTTTACTAAAAAATAAGTTTAATTATCTCCTTAGCTTTTCCGTCGTTTCTATAATGTTTTTGGGTATTACCTATTTTGTTGGAACGCAGCTGAACTTATTAAATGACCCTGAAACAAAACAAAATACACAGGATTCTCTTAATAAACCTTCAAATGAGAAATCGGCATATATACCACCTAAGCAAGAAGAAAATTATGATGAAATGTCTAAAGAAGAGATTTTAACTAAAATGATAAACTCAGTAGATTATTTTGAAACTGCTAGAGGAGAATATAAAATGCACTATAGCTTTAGTCCTGGCTATGAGACTGTTGAATATGCTATTAGTTTAAAGCAAGAACCAGGAGGATATGGCAAAAGAACACTTGATACAGGTGAAATAACTTCTCGAGAATTTTATAAAGATGGTAAAGTGTGGTCAATAAATGAATCATTAAAAACCTATATGGAATTCAGAGCGAACCGAAACAGTGGCACTACACTAACATTAGATCAAGCGTTTTCAACTGCTTCCGATGGAAATCCACAAACGAATTATAGAGAAAGGCCTCCAATTAGCACTGCAAATGAAACCTTGTTTCCATATGAGATTGCCTCCAACTATACACGAGATTTAACAAAGTGGGAAATAGAAAAACAAAATGAAGAATTACTAGGTCATAACACACTTGTGATAAAAGGGATTAAAAATCATAGAGATTTCCAATCATTCCGCTTTTGGGTAGATAAGGACACAGGTATATTAATTAAGTATGAGACGTATAAAGCTAATGGCGATATTGTTGATTATTTACATCCTACAAAACTAGAAGTTAATGTACCTATTGACACGAAATTATTTACCCCAGACTTAGAGGGATATGTACCCAACAGTAGAGATAAGGAGAAAGTAATAATAGATCCTCGTGAAAATGAGGTAGTACCAGTGGCTGGAACGAAAAGTTCTAGTGAGATAGAAGATGTATATAATCTTATGAAGTCCGATATGCCATTTCTCTATGGGTTTAATCATTCTGATCTACAACTAATCTCTGCTAGCTACGAAACCTTTAAAGAATATAAAATTGGCTATTTGTACTACATTCTTGACCCAGACAATGACCATAATTCTTCCCAGATGTTGTCTGTAAGGGTTCATCATAAAGATTCATATGTCAGAAAGATAGGGGACTTTGAAATAGTGGGAGATACTACTGTATCTCCATTTCAACTAAATGAGATTAAATGGAAAGGAACAAGTTTGAAGGAAACTGATGGAGAATGGGTTCACTTAACGGGGCAAAAAGGTGACTATATATATGATGTGGTAAGCCAACATATATCACTAGATGAAACCAAAGACTTTCTTAAGGGTTTTAAGGAAGCACATTAGTATTTTAAACAGGGCTATGCATAATAGCCCATTTTTACTTTATTAAAAGTTGAATATCCTTAAACAAAAATGGGTGCTTGTTCCAGGAAGGATTAATGCACTATTTTATTGAATTCCTTATTAAACTAAAGAAGCAGAATACTTTAATAAGGGTTATGGGTTTTTATGGTAAAATCATCTTGGGTAAAGGGGGAATAAAATTGAGTAAAAAAAAGAAGCTACTTTTCAGATTTTCAATAGGTTTGAATATACTACTCGTCGCAATTGTAGCTTGGGGAATTATAAAGATTAACTTCGTAAAGGAGCAAGTTCTTGTTACAGAAGTCCAAAATAATTTAGTAGAATTGGAAGGCTTGATTGCTAACCAGATGGATAATAATTGGCCTGAACCTAACCTGGTTACAACTGAATTAGGGGATGTAACTAACGGAATTTGGCTTGGAATGACTACTGGAAAGCAGTTAGGAACGCTCTCTAAAAGTGACAAGGAAATCCTTGAAAACTTGTATTCCAAATTAAATCAATATCCTAATGATAAATTATATAGTTTTGTTGATTTAACTGAAGAGGATAAACAGAACTTTGAAGACTTACGGAAAACACTTCGTGAAGTTGGATTAGGATTAAATATTACTATAAGTGCCAATATGGATTCTTTTATGAGCCAAGCAGAGGCATTAAATGAAAAGATTGAATCCCCATTAAATTAATATATATTTGATATTCAGCTAACAGGTGCGTTGATCCAGGAAGGATTAAGCACTTTTTTGTTGAAGTAGGTAATTAGAAAACAAAGATATGCGATATAAAGTCAATTAACTAATCATAAGGGAGACTACCTATTCATATGGCAGTAACAAAACTGAAAACTTTCGAAGATATAACGGATTATACAGAAAGCATAAAGCAAGATATGCACGCAACAGGATCAGCCTTAGTAATTATGAAAGAAAATAAAATAGTTCATGAGTGGTATTCAGGCACTCACCATTTTGGAAAGGGAGCAAGAGCTATAGACATGGAATCACAGTTCAACGTATATTCCACAAGAGTGACCTATGTTGGTTTATCCCTGGCAATTGCTATATTTGACGGTTACTTATCTTTAGAAGATAAGATTAGTAGTTATTTACCTGAACTCGATAAACAAATTCTTGGCGAGACAACTCTTAGACATTTATTAACTCGCTGTACTGGTCTGAAGATAAAAGATAATCAAGTTGTTCGTAGCTTTGATTTAGGAACCAATATTGAAGGAAAAAGACCTGATCTGTTAGCTCGAATATTATATAAAGCAACTGGTAAGACAGTCAACGAAATACTTACAGAAAGAGTATTTAAACCACTAAAATGGAGATATACCGAGTGGGTAACAGAAGGCAAAAATAATTTAGTTTGTGACATAAGTTCACCTGATAGTTACCCTACACTAAGGCTTGGGTCAAATATCGGAGATGAAAGAAATTTATATGTAAGTGCTAGGGAGTTGGCTTTTTGGGGGAATTTACATTTGAATAAAGGCATGATGGATGGAAAAGAAATCTTACCTTATAAAATCTTTGAACTTGTTTCAACAATACAAAGCCCAGAAACTCTACCTAAAGAACTTCCTAAGTTTGGTTTTCTTTGGTGGATAAAAAGTGTTGGTACTTCATATGATTTACAGGAATTAGGTTCAAGCTTACCAGTAGGATCGTATCAAATACTAGGTGCTTCAGGATGTTCGTGTACAGTTATTCCAAAATTAAACGTTGTTGCTGTGAGGATGTACAATAGTTTGTATACGAATGAAAATGCTGAGTTTGACTATGTTAAAGATATTCAAAGATTTGGAAATCTAGTGGTTTCAAGTCTTAAAGGAATCTAAATTTTATTGAACTATCGGAGCAAGATAGTTTAAGATGCTAAGCGACTTTATTTTACATTAGGTGGTGTTTAAAATGACAAAAGACAATTTTGATTATTTTACTGATGAAGATTTCGAATATACAAAAGTATTGAACTTCTACACTCCCTTTGAAAATAAGAAAGGTAAGAACTTTGTTTTAATTGTTACAGCTAAAGAATTTTTAGATGAATATTGGATTGATGGTTTTAAGAATTTTGCCAAGCAATGGACTTGGGGAGAAGACAGACGAATAAAGGCATTTAAATTATTGGAAGCAGAGGTAAGAGATAATGTCTTAACTTTTACATTTGAGACTATAAGGAAAAGTAAACGTTACGATGAGATAAAATATTTCCTTTACGATATAGGTGGTATTCTATCTATTGAAGAAAACGAAATTACAAATATCGTTGTTCAAGAAAAGTAAGATGTAATGAAATGCTAATTGAGCTAACAGGTGTGTCGATCCAGAAGGATTAACTGCCTTTTTTGTTGAATTCCTTATTGAACTAACGAAGCAAAGGTTAGTTGAAGAAGGAGTCGGAGAAAACAGTCGAACCGCCGCCAGCATCTTGAGAAATTGTAGGAGCAGGACAAGCAAAAGCGCTTCACCAGCCCTGATAGCATTGCTCATATCGGGGCAACTCAGCTGCGTGTAATCATTCGCAAGCTCATCGGCTGTATTCATTAGGGCCGCTTTTAGTATGTTTTAAGAATTATATAGAGCGATCATTTGCTGCTTAAAAAACAATTCTGGTTATTCTAATGATGAGATGGCAAAATCCAAAGAAAGAGAATTTCCAATGGACAAATCGTGTTTATTAAAGATTTTGGAGAAAATTAATTCTTGATGAGATCGACGAAATCTTCGAGACAGCCAGGCAACGTTACTATCCTTCCAACGGGATTAATGAACAAGCTGCTACTGTTGAGAGGTTGGTTAAAAAGAGATTGAATAAAAGAAGTCTTGAAATTGTGTTCAGAGCGAAAAAATAACACATCATGCATTAAGAAAAAGCCGTATTCTCTTAAATGAGAGTACAGCTTTTTCTTTTCTAGGGGGAAAGTATTTTAGTGGTTGAAATTTACCACTTCTGCTCTTTGATCATTACTAATATTTCCTGTAAAACTTACGTTAAATATCCCATAATTCAATCCGATTGTTCCACTTGAATCTTTAGTGTGTACGTATAAACTATGAAATTGAGAGGACCCAGATATTGGAGAAACTTCTTGGATTTGAATTTTAGTCATTGCCACTGGGCGATCACCGGAAGTAGGCATCGGAAATGACCAACCAGCTCCTGTAAAGCTTGAGTTATATAAGTTTTTACTAGAATAAGTTGCTGCACCGTTAATGCCGTTACCCCCAACAGAAATGTAGTGTGTACCAGGAACCAAGTTAAACTTATTCCCATCCCACGCATAACCCACCATATCTGTTCTTCTCCAAACTGGAGAGATTGTCCATTGATGTGTAGTTCGGAGTTCAAAACGATCTCTGTAACTTGTATCTACCAGTCTACTTGCATATTGGCTAACAGTCATACTATTAATAGTTCCTTCAGGAAGTACTGGCGAGAAAGGTTCTGAATAATCATCTACATATAACACTTCATTATCTAAACCAAAATAAGTTGTTTTAGCTCCTACAAACTCTGCAATTTCGTCACCATTTACGATATCCAATTTTTCTTCAATTGGTAACCTATCTAGTAGTCTTTTCGGATAACCTAACTCTAATAGCTGCGCATTTACTTCATTGATAGTTTTATTATTAATTTTCGCTGCATCAACCGAACTTGTGGTGTACATACCTGTTAGGCTTACCAGTAAAATTAATAAACATGTTCTGACTACGTATCGCATTTTTTGTCCTCCACTCTAATTGTATAATTTGTAAAACATCCCCCTTATATGTAAATTTATATCATTTTTTGTAAGAAAGAGGAAACTACTTTATACCTATTTTTGTAAATTAATATAAACTATATAATTCATAAGTGAAATAAAGTATATTATAATAAGTTCCAAAAATATGCAACGAGAGGTAGAAATTTATGAGGCCAATCATTAGAAGTGTAAGTATCATCATTCTTTTATTAGTACTTGCTTTGGTATATTTTTGGAATACAGATAAAAAAAACGAGAGAAACGAAGTTACTGATTTTAACCATTCGGCTACTATGAACATTCAAGTAATTGAACGATATAAAGATAATGATAGATTTTCAGGTTTTGGTGTAAAAGCAAGAAATGTTAATACACCTTTTCAAGAATTTTATATAACCATTGAGGATGAAAGGGTCTATAACTTAATTGAGGATGAAAAAGAGTATTTTGTAAATGTAACATGGGAATCTCAAGGTACTCAACCAGAGATAAGCGGAAAATCCACAAAGTTACTACAAATTGAACATTTAGATTCAGAACAGTAAAAGAGAGAAAATAAATATACACCAAGCGTATTAATTGCTATAATTCACATACTATCTTTCCTTTTTATTTTTTCTTTGCAACGACATTATATTTTTGGCTAGCGGATTTTACACAAAACTACCAACCTTTGGGTTGATTTTAAGACACATGCTTTTTTGATGTGTCCAAATCTTGATGTTGAACAATATGTGGATAGTGTTTATGCCGAGATCTTTTTAGAGATGAAAGGCAAAGTTACCTCGGATACTGTCCGATTGTACATTGAAGATTAATTAATTCAGGCATTGAGGGCGCTTCTCAGCGTCCTTTTTACTTTTTAAAGGGAGCCAGAGAGAGTTGGTCCTGGAACGGCATCACAGGCGGTTCGGTAGGTACAATGGCCAGAGCAAGCCGAATTACTTAATCGTTTTTGGATATGTTCGGCTTGGTGACAAGCCCAAACCTGCCGAATTTTGGAGTCCAAGGGGGAAAGGGTGTAGATTTTTTTAGTTGGTTTTTCAAAAAATACTACTCGAACCTTACGTGGAGAAAAGCCCTATTAGGAGATATAGAAAGGGGATTAGTGGAAATTTTAATATATAAGGGTTTTGTAATCTAATAGGTTGCATAGCTGGTGCAAACTATTGAATACAGATGGGAATTTAACTTACTCGATGAAAATAACGTGACCATTAACATTTATAAAAAAAGGTACGATTTGAAATCGGAATTAATATTTAAAGACATTTGCAATCTAAACAAATTACTAAAGGTTTTAATATAATGCATTGGTAGTAACCCTAAACTCAAACCTAATGAAAAGATTGAATAGATTTATAAGGAATTTAAACTTCACCTGAAAATCAATGAAATACCCCCTTTTTCAACTAACGGGTAGAGTTGATCCAGCAGGATTTACGGCCTTTTTTGTTGAATTCCTTATTCAACAAACGGGGCAGTTTTGTTGAAGAACAGGTAATTTACAGAAAGGGGCTATATGATGGGTTTTTGGTATTTACTATTGCTTTTGATAGGAATCGTTTTGATTATTGTAGGAGCCAGGAAAAAAGGTGTCTCCGCAGCGGTCAAGGCAGTAATTTTGTTGTTTGTTATTGGCATCTTATTCATTGTTGTGTCAATAGTTTTATTGATGCCTGGTAGTTCTGATGTTATTGCTGAACTTTTAAAATTGGAATAAAACAAACGGGTGGATTATGTTGAAGAAATTTGGAAGAGTGCTTAAAGTTTTAGGTGTTGTTTTTATAGTTTTGTTTTCGTTTTATTCTTCGGATGAATCGTATACGAATTACATTCCTATTCTTTTGATAAGTGGTGTAGCTATTGGTTTGTTAGGGAGTTTGCTGGATAAAACAGGGAAGATAGGTATTATTGCTTTGTGTTTAATTTTATTGGCGGTAATAACTTACTTCTATGTTGAACAAAGGTTAATTTACAAAGTTTTAATAATAACCAGCCTGGTTTTAGTTGTATTAGATCAAGTATGGTTATTCAAGGAACATAAATTAGAAAAAGCATCTAATTCGAGGGATTAGGCACTTTTTTTGTTGAATTCCTTATTGAACTATAGGAGCAGGTTAGTTTAATAAGAATTGCAAAAATCAGTATCAAAAACTTACTTAAATGCAGGAAGTAAGTTTTTTTTATTGAATAATAGTTTTAGAATATTTTGTAATTTAGGAGGATACATAAGATGGGTGAGAAATTATTAAGGATAGGAACAACATATATTCCAGTGACTAATGTAGACATTTCTTCTGAATGGTATATAAATAAACTAGGAGCGGAGCTAAGCTACAAAGATCAAGACAAAGCTATTTTAAACTTTGCCAATCAAAGTATTTTTCTTGTGAAATCTAATGAAAATCAAAGCTCCAATTTCATTGATATTTACGGTAATGAGCGTTTTTCGTTAACATTCGAAGTTAATGGATTAAATGCCTTAGAAGAAATACATAATGACTTTAGGCAAAGTGAAATTAGAGTTGGAGAGATTGAAAACAGAGGACACTCAGGAAGAAATTTTGTTTTTTACGATTTAGATGGTAATAAATTTGATGTATGGAGTGAACTAAGTCCAATCTTCAAAGAAAAGTATCTCATTTCCAAATAGATATTTTAATGAGGAGGCGATATTTTAATAAGGCATCTCCTCCTCAGTGTTCAATAACGGGAACGTTTGTGAGTTGAAGATCCACCAGGGATCGGCAGCTCTTTTTTCTTATCGATTAAAGGGGAAGGTTAGTCAAATAAATTAACCTAAAAACACTTGACCTTAAACTTACTTTAACCTTTAGAATGAAATTGGTAGAACATACCGAATCAGAAATTAGAAAGTAGGGGTGCGACAGATGACATTCCGTTGGGATGGCGGTTTTATTATGGTATCATGGGATAAATTTGAAGAGGGAGTGGAATGGTATACCAAGCATATGGGGTGGTCTTGTTTGGACCAGGTAATTACTCCAGTGGGGAAAAAGGCTTTTCTTAAAATGCCAAGATCAGGTGTTGTAACTTTAAAATCCTTTGAGTCTGATATGGAGCATTTTAAAGCTGATAATGACTTTGAAGGCAACATGAGAATAGGTTTCGAGATAACGAACCTTAAGGAAACACTAAACTATTTTGATAGGGAAGGAATTGTTGTTAAAGAACTGAAAACATTACCTGATGGGCAAGTTAGTTTTGATATTACTGGATTTGAGAACGCTAGGCTTACAGCTGTTTATAATAAAAGTATTGAAGGAGAATTTCTTACATCAAGAATAACAGGATTCAGTGATGTAAATGTAAGAATAGGTGTAAGTGATATCGACAGAGCTATATTATGGTATAAGGAATATCTTGGGTTGAAATTGGTAAAACAATACAATAAAGATTTTGCTCACCTGCATATTGAAGATGCTTATGATTGGATGCAGCTTTCTGAAGTGTTCTATGATAATATTTGGCTGGAAAAGCTTGAACATGAATATTTTAGAAAGGGTAACCCTGCTGTGAGAAATTATTTTGATATCCGACCAGAAGTATTTAATGATACCTACAACCATTTAAAACTAAAAGGGGTGGAATTGTCTGAAGTCGCAGGTGATCCAAAAAATGGGTGGGCAGGCTTTCATTTTTTTGACTTAGATGGTAACCGTATAAATGTTTGGTCATATCCTATCTAAGATAAAGGAGGAAGAGTTTTGGAAATGACGATTAATAAGTTTTCCGAACGAACAGGCCTATCACCAAGCACTCTTCGATTCTATGACCAAAAAAAATTGTTAGAACCGCTTAAGAGGTTAGAGAATGGATATAGAATATATTCAGAAAATCAAGTTGAAAAGGCCTTAATCATCCATTCCCTCCGGCTAGCTGATATAAAGATTGAAGAAATATATCAGTTTCTGCAAGTAGATGAAGGAGAGAAGCAGCAATTAATCTCTGCTTGGAGACAAGAAGTTGAAGCAAAGTTATCTTCATTAAATATAGCTAAACAATACTTAAATGGTTTGAATTATAAAGAGCAACATATGCACCTAGTTAAATGGGCTTCTCCAACAACATTTGTCTGGTTTAGACATGTGGTACCTAGAATGATAAACCCATTTCAATCTGTAATGAAGGCTGATGTAGAAAGTGTGAAAAAATTAGGGATAGATGTGAGGCCTGGAATATTTATAAGGACACTAGGTTCGAAAGGCGCTTCAATGGTGGGAGAGGTAGGTTTTATCTTAAATGAAGAGATTTCCTCCGATTCATTTAAAAGTGATAGTAATATCTATATAGAACAATTGGAGCCCACATTGTATGCAACAATGAATTTTAATGTCTATGACCAGTTTATTTGCTTTAATTTTATCAAGTTAGTTCACCGTTTTGGTTTTAACACTAAAGGAATTAAATTAGAAAAATTCGAATCACCGAATGCGCAAACGTTTAGTTACATGATTCCCCTTTTAATACAAAGTTAGTGTTGTTCAAGAACAGCTGCCAAATGTACCAGGTGGCTTTTTCTTATTGAATAAATAATGCAGTTAGCTAAAGAAGGTTTACATAACAAATGTGTAGAATTGTAAACGTAAAACAAATTTTTTACAAGGAGCTGGATATATGACAACTGCCCTCTTTAAAGGTATGGAAGGAGTTTTTATTCCTGTTACGGATCCTCAATTGTCTGCAAAGTGGTATGAAGAAATACTTGGATTTAAATTAATTTATATTGAAGAAGATGCAGCCGTGATGCGAATTGGGGAACAATCTCAAACTGTAGTATGTTTGGTTAAAACCCCAAATCATCAACCAATGAAGTTTCCAGAAAATAATTTTGGGGTGGGGAAATACTATAATTTTATTCCTAATGACATAGAAGAGACCCACAAACTTTTACTGGAGAAGGGAGTAAAGGTAAATTCAATTGGTGGAGATGGGGCAACTAGATTTTTTACTTTTTTCGATCCAGATAATAATCCTTTAGGGGTTTGCCGATAGAATCTTATAGGTTTATTTTTGAGGTGCCAGCAGCACCTCTTTTGTTTGTGGAACTAACGGAGCAGTAATGTTGAAGAAGAAGTATTGTGAAAATAAGCGTATATACAATCTTCAGACGTTAATTCTTTTCAATAAGGTGGGTAATAAATGTCCTCAGAACAAAGAAAGAATATGGATTTAACAATTGAAGATATTGTTATTCCAGTTTTAAAAGAGCAAGGATTTAAAGGTTCATTCCCCCATTTTAGAAGGAAGAATGAAGACAACATAGATTTAATTACTTTTCAATTTAACAGATGGGGAGGTTCGTTTGTAGTTGAATTGGCAATTTGTCCATTAGAAGGAATAACAATGGACTGGGGTGAAGGAATAAAACCAAATAAAGTGACTGCTCATCACGTTAATCAACGTTTTAGATTAGGGGCAATGTCCGAAGAAGAAGATGGTATATGGTTTAATTATGAAGTTGCTAAAACAAAACAAGATTATGAACAGATTGCCACTAACGTTTTAAATCTATTAAATACCTCAGACCCTAAATGGATTTCTAATTTATTTAAGTAACCGATTAAACCAAGGATTAGGAACTATTTGACTTCTTATTAAAGTAAAGGTGCAGGATTGTTGAAGAGGAATTGGAAAAATTATGTGGAATATATTGTATGCAAAAGGGGATGATTTTTATGAAAGTTTGGTTTTCATTATTAGGCGGATTAGTAATCGGTATCATACTATCATACTTTTTCCTTGATTATAACGGATGGACCATACATCATATGGGGGAAAACGGTGAAGTAGTTAAAACGATAAATGAATTAGATTTTAACTTGATTACAAATGGATTCTTGATAGTGTTTGGTGTGTCTTTTTTGATATATGTAGTTTGGACATTGATTGAAAGAAAAAAGAGTGATAAAAGTTTCTTCAACTAAAGGGTGCGTTCATACAGAAGGATTAAGGACCCTTTTTGCTGAATTCCTTATTAAACAAACGGTGCAGGTTAGTGAAGGAATGGTTTTTAAAAAAATGGAGGTATTATCCTTTTTTGAGTGACCAACAAGACTTACAATAAGCGGAGATTTTCCGTTTATACTGCGAAATTTGTCTCGGATGTAGGTAAATAAGGGGAGAATTTCCGGTTAAGCGGAGCATAGTTGGCCATTTTCTTGTTTTTCGAGTCGATAGGCGGAATTTCTCCGTCTAATTGAGCTATTTTTAGAGCTTTTTTTAAATTAGGGGGAATTTCTCCGCTTATTTTTCAATTTGTCACTGATTCCCTCATTCAGGTACGGGAAGGTCCACTCTTTTAGTGCTGCGGCAGCACTTTTTGTTTATTAAACTATAGGGGCAGTTATGTTGAACAAGAAATTGAATAACTAAGGTAAAACGCTTAATGAGGTGGGGGAATTGTTGAAAAGAGGAATTGAATTTTTTAGTCGTTTATCAAAGAGAGCCAAAGTATGTGCATTAGGAGTAATCATAAGTTTATTGAGTATTTTTATTGTTGATTCTTCTTTAATGTTTTTTAGTGTAGTTTATTTACTTGGAGTATTTTTAATCTTTATCAGTACATTTCTCGGTATTGAAAAATTTGATAAAAATTCTATAGGAGAGATAATATCAAGTATTGCTTTGGTATTGATTTTGTTAGGAGCATTTGCACCTATAGGGATTAGCCCCAAATTTTATTATGTTCAATTTGCAGGAGCTTTACTCATGTTGGTCGGAACAACATTAAAAAGTCCAAAAAAGACCATAGATAATTCTTAAACTAAAACGTGCGTTGATCCGGGAGGGATTGATGTTTTTTTGAATTCCTTAATTAAACTAAAATGCAGAATTTAATTCAAGAAGGAGATAATTATGTGAATGAAGAATTAGAAGTAGTACCTTAAAGGGGAGAGTTCAATGACCAAATACAAAAGATTCTTAGGACAATTTCTTATGGGTTTTTCCAGTTTATTCATCGTTTTTAAAATGGGGCCAATTTTGATAGCATTTTTAATGTTTGTAGCCGGAATCTTAATTTATCTTTTTGCCAGAAAAAATAAAAATTCTAACGATTCCTAAGTGTGAAAAGATGGCTCATACGCTTATGAAATTGTTTCACTTAATGGCTGCGCTAGTCTCTTTTTGTACATTCTTTATTAAAGAAACCGAAGCAGTAATGTTGAAGAAGGAATGGTAAACTTAAAGTGAAAATTGAGGTACAGGTATGGTTTTAAATGACTATATGAATGTAAATTTCCCGAACTTGATTCTTAGACCACCCTTGTTTTATAACTGGGATATCGGCATACGGTTCGAGTTAGGAGTAGAGTGGGATAGAGAGTACCATTGCGAAAATAGTCCTTATGTACAAGGGGTTTATAGGAGAGCTGTCACGTTATTTGAATCAGTGCATTTACAAGACGATGAAATTCTTGTTGTAGTAGATGTGAATGATTTTGGAGATGGAAAAGCCTATAAACATAAAGCGAGAATATTTTCTCCATATATATATGAAAAATCAGTCCTATATAAATTGAGGCATACAGAAATGCCTAATATTTTCCCAGAAGATGATGAAGACGGAAAATATAAAACACATAGGTTTACCCTTGAATGCAAAGTATCTGATATGAGATACATTTCATTATTAAAAGCAGTATGCAATCAGGATTTAGGAATCCAACCAAGTATTTTTCATAGGATATACTTTTTAAATATTAGTAGGGAAACCATTTTTCATGTGTACGATGATAGAGGATGTGATTTGCTTGCTACTTCACCTGAAACTATACGAGACCTTTATAATACATACAATGATTGGATATTAGATTACGACAAGGACGAAATAGATGAAGTGTTTAGATAACATTTAATTATTGTTGAGCGTGTGCGTTGATCCGGGAAGGCTTGAGCCATCTGTTTGTTGAAGAAGGGTCTTCTACTCTTAAGGAGAAAGTATGAATAAAGTTGACTTGAAGACTATTGTATCGGTAAATATCTTATTCGTTCTATACACAATAGTGGATTTATTTTGGGCTAACCTTATATACAATAATGATAGGTTAGAGAGCATTTATTTTAATATTGGAATAGCGGTGTTCTTAATCATTCCTTATTCTTTTATTAACTCAAAAGTTAATTTAGGTTATTGGTACCTTTTGTTTTTAATTCCCTTTTTGCCTTATATATTGTATCAAGTTCTTCTATCACCCATTTGGTACAGTATTTTTAATAATCCATATAAAAATGATGATCTGGGAGCAGGAATACTGTCTATCATTATTGGATTTATACACTGGCTTTCTATTGTTATTTCTATTTTTCTCGGATATGTAATTAAAGGATATAGAACAGGTTAATAGGGGAATAGTAGTGCATTAGCGAAAATCCGACCTTGAATAACAAAGCGGAAACAATAAAAAGGAAGAACGCGGTGGCAGCGGTCTTTGTTCTAATTCGACTAACGAGGCAGAATAGCTTAAGAAAAATAATGAATATCCAAGTGGTTATGGTAAAATAAGGATATTATTTTCGTCATTTTAAGGGAGGGCAAGTAATGATTAAGAAAAAAAGTGAAGCGTTTGAATGGTTAAAATCTATTATGGTTGCAATTGTTTTAGTATTTATTATTCGCACTTTTTTCTTTAGTCCAATTGTTGTTGACGGCCATTCTATGGGCCCTACTCTCCAAGACAAGGATCGTATGATTGTAACCAAAATTGGGGAACCGAAAAGATTTGATATTGTTGTGTTTCACGCCCCAGATGGTAGAGATTACATAAAACGTGTTATTGGACTCCCAGGGGACAGTGTTGAGTATAAAAATGATGTTTTATATATAAATGGGAAAGCTTACAACGAACCTTATTTAGAAAAATATAAGAAAAGAGTTATTGATGGAACTTTAACTTACTCATTCACTTTAAAGGAGACCGCTGTTGGTAGTGATACTGTCCCTAAAGATAGTTTGTTTGTATTGGGAGATAACAGAAGGGAAAGCAATGACAGCCGTGATATTGGAGCGATACCAATGGAGAAGGTAGTAGGGACAACAAATGTTGTTTATTATCCTATAAAAGAAATTAAAATCGTAAATAACTAATAACTGGTTATCTATATTGTTGGCATCAGGTGCGTTAATCCAAAAAGGATCAGCCACCTTTTTTGTTGAATTCCTTTTTAAGCTAAAGGTGCAGTTTTATTTAATAAGCTACAAAAAATAAGTTTTACTGGTACTGAAATAAAGTGAATTCTTCAACTATCCTAAAAATCCCTTCTGGTGTAATATAACACTTAAGAGGGAATTTTACATATAACCCCCTCTAATGCCGTTTAGGGGTGTGTATTATGAATAAGTTAACAATTGCTTTAACATTATTTATTTCCGTTCCAATTCTATGCTTTATCCTATACGAGTATCCAGTTGAAAAACATTTGGCAAATCGGGAAATTGAAGAATATATGAAAAATCAAGGAATATCAGAAGAGACGATAGAGAGTAAAAAGTACTTAAAGGACTACAAGCAAGGGGGATATGAAATTAGTGTAGAACTGATGGATGATCCAGGTATTATTTATCAATATAGTTGGGTTAAAAGTAGAGGTGTAGTTCTCCTTGTATTCAAGGGAGGTTCAGGAATGGATACGGGTGTGAAGTATCCCCCATTGGAATAGTAATCAAAAAGACTGAAGCATATATGATTTGGAGATTTTAATAAGCCTTTTCTTTATTGGACTAACGGGGCAGGTTAGTTTAATAAAAAGGAGAAATATAAAATAAAGCGAAATATATTAATATATTCTATTTTAGGAGGTTTCAATGAATCCTGTTTTAAATCAAATCGGAACAGTCTTTATTCCTGTAAGTAATGTGGAAGAAGCACGGAATTGGTATTGTGATATTTTGGGTTTAGAAGCAGAAGGTGAGATTTTATTTGGACATTTATTTATTATACCAACAACGAATGGAACTGGAATTGTATTGGATAGCAAGATCTATTCAGAAGAGAATATTTTTAAAACTCCAGCTTTTCATTTTAATGCCCACGATATTGTAGCAGCCTATCAGTTTATGAAGGATAAGAATGTTGAATTAACAACAGAAATAGAGCATAATCATTGGTTTAATTTCAAAGACCCTTATGGAAATCATTTGATGGTATGTAGGTGTTAACCTTGTTTAAGACAATCGAGGCATAGGTCCAATTAGGATATATGCCTTTTTTATTGAACTAAAGGGGCAGCATTCCTGTAAAAAGTTTGTGAATAAATTCACTTAAGCATAAGGGTGCTTATGTTGAAGAAGAAAGACGAAAAAAAATATAGTCATTTGCTTCGCAATACAACGATACTATGCAATCCAAAGCCATATCAAGATCTGATTTTTTGGGGATTTCATACTTACTTTAAAAAACGCCGTCCCTACCTTCGTTTGCGATGCTCCAGGTGGAGGAGGAAAGATTGCCTTACAACCAAATTATCTAATTTCACAAAGTACAGAAAAAGTGGTGCTGCGAAATTTTGAACGAGTGATTACGTCATATCCTGAACCGGAGAATTACGTACCCGGCCGAGCGGATGACTATTTCAATGGAATCTACAATGATTATGATAAGTATAAATCTAATGTAGGTATAGCTGCAGTTATGAACGAAAGTAAATTCAACCTTATCCCAGAAGACCTTAACCGTTTAAATCGTAGAAAGAAATATCAAGAGGATTCAACACATTCTTCTTTAAAAGATAAACGTGAGAAGCGCGATGAGCTGAAGGAAAAGAAATTTCTGGCACAACAAAACAAATCAGTGGATAGCCAGGAAGTTCCTTAAGGAAAGCTCAAAAGCCAGTGAATAGGGAGTGTGAATATGGATATAAACTGTGAATGGTGCGGCGGAAAAGCAATCAACGGGGAAGGAACGGTTTATTGGGAGTTGCCTGATAGTTCGAGGGCGATTGAGATTACATCAACACCTGCCGTTAATTGTAGAGAATGTGACATGGTGTACCAGACTGAAAACGTAACAAAGGAAATTGAAGATCAATTGTTTTTAGTGGATACAAGGATAATCAGCAATACGATAAGTTTTAAGGAATTAACGGAACTACCTAGATTGTTGAAGAGAAATTATTTTGATTTTTCTTCTTAGAATAACTTTATAATTATTAGGCACTCAGCGATGGGTGCCTTTGTCATGTGATAAAATCTATCTTGGTTAATATATAAATAAAAGAATAATGTGGAATAAGGAAATCTTTATTTGCTTAATGCGTAGTAGATTATTACTACCAACAATTATATCTATGCTAACGCAACCTATCGTTAAGGATCATAAGGAGAAGTATTACGGTAAATAATTAATCATAAAAAAATAGCCGAAAATATGATTAACGGCTATTTTAAACATACTAAAAATTCATTTTTATAAAACTGTTCGACTGTTAAATTTATCTGTCTAAGACTTATTTCATCCAACTCTTTGTTAATGAGTGATAAAGCATCCTCAACATATTTGTACAAACTTAAACCATTTATCTTTTTTATATATTCGTTGTAGGAAATTTCTGAAACTAAATTATAATCAAAGACTCTCTCAAAAAAGTAGCTAATACTAGTTCGGACCATTTGAATATCTAAGTTTAAATTCAAACTTTCTTTGAGACTGGTATATAGAATTGTTAGATATCTAAAAGGCACAATTCCACGTACATAAGGGACAAAATTAAGTTCCATCATAGTAAATAAAATATTCATTGATTGTGATATATACCCTATCTGTGAAACGAAAAATATTTCACCAGCTGTACTATTTTTGTTACCTATATATTCTGCCTTCACAAAATCATCAAATCTCTCTTTTAAACTGCCATTGCGATACCCATTATCATTCCAACCAAATAATACCCATGTCTTTACTACATCTTTTAAATTCTGTTCAATATCATTGAAAGTTTTAATCTTTTTAAAGTAATCTTCAGTATCCGATATATTATTAAAAAGTGATACAAAAAATTGCTTTGAAGCTTTCGTAATTATATCAATTGGTATTATTGTTCGAATAGGTAAAATAAAAAAGTCATTAGGGCAATTATCAATTAGCCTTAAAGATTCATTTATATTAGCCTGGGCAACGGATGCAAGTTTTTCTCTCATACTTTTAGGTATTTCTCGGTTCAAAAGATTTAAATAACTAATTAAGGGGTCGTCTATCAAACAAATACTTCCAGTTATTTTCATTGAATAATGCTGCATATATTCTAGGTCAATCTTTGTAACTGCTGTAAGGAAAACTGTATCTATTTGAGGAAATTCATAATTATAGATATTTAACAATACAGGCTCATTTTGTTTCCAAAAGAGATTTACTTCTTCAATAAATTCAACAAAATATTCGTCTTCCCATTCATTTAGTCCCCTTTTTAATAAAGTTTTATATTCATTTTGAATATGTATAAGTTCTTCTTGAAATTTAGTTTTTGTCATTTATTTTCACCTCTAGATGAGATGGGTAACCGTATAGTTTCTTTAATATATTTAGTGTTTCTTGCATTAGTAGTCGACAATCATGCCATACACTTTTAAGTTGCTGCTGATTTTCTATATCTGGAACGCAATGAAACTGATGACTAGCTGTATTACATTTTAATAAACTACTCTCTCTAATAGCTCCCCATAAGCCATGTTCATAAATAGAATCGTAATCATATAAATGTTTATATAGATTTGATTCACCAACCATTTCAGCTTTAGTTTTTATATTATGACGATCAAAATAATTCAAATCCATATCAACAAAATCTCTCATTTTGTATTCTTCCACAAGTAAACTTAGATATTTATATTCAACGTGACTATTTGGAAATATATCTCCAGTATCCTCATATCTCTCAGTAATAAGCTTGAATTGACCTAAACCATAATATTGATATTCTTCCCATATATTCGGCTTCTCTGACTCCCTTAAGATCAAATATTTCATCATTATATAATTCTCAATTAGGGATCTAATAATACTTCGACCAGTGATTGTATTATAAAGATCATGCTCAACTAATTCTAAAAAGCGTTTATAGGAAAATGTTGTTAACCCTAATAAGACCAACATTTTTTGATCTAGGGGAGAAACTGTATGAAAAAGGTCGGTGAAGTATTTAAGCTCTTTATTACAATTTTCTAAAGCTGTTTTTTTATCTAAAGCGTCTTCTATTTCAAATTGAACAGTAAATAATTCACAATCCGTCAATTCACTCATCCTCTCCCAAAATAGTTCTAGATATGTAATATTAGGATTTTCCTCAAAGTTTGAAGACATCATTTCTAAGTTTCTTACCATCGGTCTAATCATTGCCATTAAATGATTATCGTGAGTTAAATTTGGATATTGATTGATTAATTTACTTTGATCCTGGGACATAACTATTTTATTTTTTAATTGAATAAAATAGAAAACTAGATATCTAATGTCCGTTGTCTGTTCTGAATGTTGACTTGAAAACGTTTGTAATATATATTCTAATTTACTTATTTTTTCCTCTATACTTTCATCCTTAATTGAAAAGTATTTTGAAAAAGGGCGGCTAATTGAATAAGTAATAATTATGGTCAGAGGACTTAAAACGCTTTTATCTATTTTACTTAATAAGAATTTATAGAAATCTTGTTGTTTTTCTTCACTTAATTGAAGAATATATGAAACTTTAGGTTGTATAATTGTATCAGGTGAAATTTTATTTAATTCTTGTAAGATATCTTGAGTTAAAATTATTGCTTTTTCTCGAGGATGAGAATGAAAAATTAAAGCTAACCACATATACTCAGGTAATCTTCCTAAATACCATTGTTCCTCTTTACCTAATTGTGTTAATAGCTCATTAAATGGAGTAACAAATTTACCACTTTTAAATTTATGCCCTTTATATTCTTTAACCATAGACACCCCTCCTTAAAATAATCTTAAATATAATATAGCAAATATATTTGTTTAATTTTATGATTAATTAGAAAAAAGTATATTTGTGGTAATAGAATAAACATCTAAGAGACGATTACTTTTAAGTGATCCTCTTTTCATATTAGACTAAATGCATGCTTTTCAGCTGCAAGCAAACAATTAACTAATGCGGAACCAAATCCGTATAGAGTTAATGATTTTAAACGACCTGGCCGAAAGTAATGCCGATACAGTAGGACTAGCTTATAAAGATAGCGATGACTGATTATTCAGCGAAAGCGGAAGGCGTATTTTATATTTATAGATATTGAATTTTTTCTTATCAAAATTTAGATGGTGAAGAAAAACAAAAAATTGAAGTGGAAAAATTGAAATTCAAAGGATTCGATGGCAATAACGAAACGAGCTACATGACCTATGCAAGATTCTTTATGCATGATATGAATCGATACAAAGAACTTTGGGATAACGAGAAATATCCTGACTATAATACACACTGGCCAGTGTTGGGCATGTATAGAAAGATGCTTTCGGTCTGGGAAAGTTTTGATAAAAAATACAGCAACGATTTAACAGTTGAGGAGATATTGAAGATTACAAACGTGTAATAATTGGTGATAATGGAATGAATTTTTTTCTGCAGTACAATGATACTATGCAATAGTGCATGAAAGACAAAATTATCATTATGTATCAATAGAAACAGCAGTCAAGGTTTTCTTTTTGATTTGCTGTTTTTTGTATTTGAAAAGTACTTACAATAAAAAACGCTGTCCCAACATTCGTTGTTGATGCGCCTGGCGGAGGCGGGAAAATCTCCTTGCAGCCAAATTACTTGATATCCCAGAGTCCGGAAAAAGTTGTCCTTCGCAATTTCGAAGGTGTAATCACCTCTTACCCAGAGCCTGAAAATTATGTTCCAGGAAGAGCGGAGGGTTACTTCAAACAAGTGTACCCAGACTATGAGAAGAAAAAATCGAACACTGGAATCGCAGCCATCATGAATGACAGTGAATTTAACCTGATTCCAGAAGGTCTTGGAAGGCTTGACCGCAGGGAAAAGTATGAGGAAGACCCTGCACATGCTTCTTTGAAGGATAAGCGTGAAAAACGTGATGAGCTGAAGGAAAAGAAATTCATGGCACAACAGAATAAGACGACAGCTGAAGCAGTTGATGGGCAAGGCGCAGTCCCATCCACAAAGGAATAGGAGGTTGAAAGATGGGGAAATGCGAGTGGTGCAGCAGCGAAAACACAAAAGCTGTAAGTGACAAAGTCTATTGGGAACTTCCGGACGGCACGAAAGCAATACAGATCAATGAAACTCCTGCCATCCATTGTCTCGATTGCGATATGATCTATCAGACTGAATTGATCACGAAGGAAATCGAAGACCAATTATTTTTAATCGATACGAAAAAACTTGGCAAAGTAGTCACCTTTGAGGAACTGATGGCACAGCCAAGATTGTTGAAGCGAAATTACTTT
Source organism: Mesobacillus jeotgali (assembly GCF_002874535.1). Lineage (GTDB taxonomy): Bacteria > Bacillota > Bacilli > Bacillales > Cytobacillaceae > Mesobacillus > Mesobacillus jeotgali. The sequence continues at coordinate 2,648,577 of NZ_CP025025.1, read as the reverse complement.
GATTTTTCATCTTGATGTGACAAATATAACCTAAATTACAACGCTGTTCACAGAAGTTTCACACTTCCTTTTTATCCAGTTACTCCCTCCTCATTATAATAGAGTGGGGAGTATTTATTTTGGAAATGGGGAGAGAAAATGTCTATCGCTTTATCCATCATGCTGGTAGCGGCAATGGTTGTCTTGTTCTTTTGCGGATATTATGTAAGGCTGATCATTGAAAAATTCGGGATGAATTGGCTCCATGCAGTGCCAATCACAGTAGCGATCTTAATGTTCAATATTATATGGGCATTGCTGGAGATGGCGAAATCAGCCAGATGGCAATAAGAAAAGCGGAAGCGCCTTGATCAGCCCCGTAAAGCGGTGGAGGGCCTGACGGTGAAGTCGTTCTTTGACTTCATTGACAGGACCGAATCGTCTCGAGCTGCTCAAAGCTTACGCTTCTCGCAAGATACTCGAGGAAGCACATTCTTGGATGAAAACTGGCTAGCGCTGGAGCTAGACAGTAATCTAGTGTAAAAATTTTACACTTTCTTATATAGTTAAAAAAGAGAGCACCTTACCAAATCGGAAGGTGCTTTGTTTATAGCATTAAAGTGGACGTACACTAAACAAATCCGTTATAGTATGGACAAACTAATTTAAACAATAGGCAGGCGTTCATATATGTACAAAAGCTTTTACCACTTTCTCATGAAATACCGGACCACCAAACCGAAGGATGCAATCAGCAGGTTTGCCAATTCTGCATACGATGACCTCTCGTTTCCTAAAAATTCGGAGGATTATGATGAAATAAGCTCTTACCTGGAATTGAACGGACACTATCCTGAAAGTATGGCTGTTTTTGATGAAGCCTGGGAGGAATATTTGATAGCAGAAAGCTAATAAGCTCTTGCGGTGAAACCGCGAGAGTCTTTTTTTTTTGATTTTTTACAGGACAGTATGTTTTCTTACTCCCTCCAGGCAAGGGATAAAAGCCTCTACCAATCTCCATCTAGGCGTAGCGATTTTCAGAAAAGTGCATATACTGTTGTAATCACAATTCACGACTCATCGTTGAGAGGATGGAGGAAATGGAAAAACGGAAAAAACCTAAGTTTAACATCGGTGATACAGTCGTGATCACTATTTATGGGACTGTGGGGAAAGTGACAGATGTAAAATGGCTTGACGGCCTTCATGTATACGAGATAAATAATAGCGAGGGCTTGTATTTGGAAACGAGTTTGCAGATGCTCTCTGAGTACGATGGAAAGCTGCTTGATAAGGAGCAAATCGACATCGAATACAAATACTTTTTTGGAGACTTAGTACAAGTAAAAGGTTATGGGTCAGACCTATTTAAGGTTGTTGGTTTTCGGACGGAAATCTGGAGATATAAAGAAGATGCCTGGGAGGATGTCATTTATGAACTGTCCAGGATTAAAGATGGAGAATGGCTTGAAGCCGGGGAAGAAGAACTGACGCTTGTTGCCGACTCGGACAGTGCAGATACATTTATCCAGAAGCTGGGCCTTTTGTTTTCGGCGAATAAAGAAGTAAAGCCATCAGTCAACCTTGAAAAACCTCATCAGCCAAGAGCAGGTGAAAAAGAAGAGTTGCGTAAAATTCATCAGAAGAGGATGACGATCGATAACCTTCTCGATTTATATAATGATTACCGAATTTTATATAAATGGTTCAAAGATGATGAGTACGCGCATGTCATGAGAGTCATTCTTCGCAAACTTTCAATGCTTGTTAATAATGATGGGAAAAGCCACGTTTAGAATAATCCTGCAAATTCAAGCAGCACATAAACAAGAAAAGGAATTCCCGCCAACTGGAAAAATTTAAATAGGAAATTCACAATGGTGCCAAACAATTCAACAACCACACTATCTTCATTGTTCACATCTTCAACAAACATTTCGGCAAGAATACCCAGTCTCTGCATTCCAAATCACTCCTAAATTGATTTATTCCATTCTATGCTTGTCCAAAAACATTAGAACAATTTTCAGAAAATTGGTTTAGCTTGGCATTAAACATCTGTGCTTCACATACATTTGGAATAAAGGGGGGCGAATCTGTGAAAGAGATTGAGGTTGTTATCGATACAGAAGAGATTGCTGAATTTTTCTTTCATGAACTTGTTAAAAGGGGATACGTTCCCACAGAGGAAGAACTTGAAGAGATGGCAGATATCACATTTGAATATCTGATTGAAAAATGTATCATCGATGAGGAAGAAGATATAGACTAGGTAAGTTACACTTTGTAATGGCAGGTTCTGATGAATCTGCCTTTTTATATTTTGTTTTAAAAAAACTTCTTTTTATTGAAACTCTGTCTGTTTATAATCGTATACATCTATAAGAAAGAAAAAAGTGAAAACAGGGAGGCATATGGTATGTCATTTTTTAATAAGGTGTTTGCAAGTGTCGGCATCGGAGCAGCTAAAGTAGATACGAAGCTGGAAAAAGACCGGGTGATGCCAGGAGAAGAAGTGCGTGGGATTGTAGAAATTCGCGGGGGAAGCACAGAGCAAAATATCGATGACATCTATTTGAGTTTACATACAACTTATATAAGAGAAGCAGATGAGAAAAAGTATACTGCCACTGCCCAAATTGATCGTTTCAAACTTACACAGTCATTCATGATCAAAGAGAATGAAACAAAGGAAATTCCTTTCACCTTCAGGCTTCCGTTAGAAATGCCATTATCGATGGGCAGGACGAAGGTTTGGGTGTCAACAGGGCTTGATATCAAAAACGCAGTTGATCCAAGCGATAAGGATTATTTGACAGTAGTACCCAATCAGTTGATGCATGGAATGTTTAACGCGATTAGTGACCTTGGCTTCCGACTGAGGGAAGCTGAGTGCGAGCAAGCGCCAAGACATCTCCGGAGAAATATGCCGTTTATCCAGGAGTTTGAATTCGTGCCGGCATCAGGCCCATTTAGAGGAAGACTGGATGAATTAGAGGTAATTTTCTATCCAAACAGTGAGAACGAAATTGAGGTCTTGATGCAAGTTGACCGCAGAGCCAGGGGACTTGGAGGTTTCTTGTCAGAAGCGATGGGTACCGATGAAACATACGTAAGAATGAACATCAATGTTTCAGATCTTCCTTCATTAAAGCAGAACTTGCAAAACATGATAGAGCGCTATTGCTAAGATGTGAATAAGTAATCCAGCAAAAGACGATGAAGCAACGATATGCTTCATCGTCTTTATTTTGGTTAAGGAATTTATAAAGGTATTGAGTTGTGGATAACTCAATTCAGTTTTCTTAATCCAGCTCCAGCGCCTAGCCCCTCGAGTCGCTTGTCTAGTGTCGCCTCCTAGAAACTCCGAAACTTCAACTCCGCCGGCAGAAGCAAAAAGCGCTTCTTTGTCGGAGTCTCCAGTTTCTGCGTTTCTGGACAGTCGGCTATACTTTTCGTTTTCGGTCCGCCCAATGAAGTCAAAGAACGACTTCACTGGTCGGCCCTCCAGCGCTTGTCGGGGCTGAACGAGGCGCTTGCGCTTTTTGTTCTTATCCTCTTTTCTTTCTTCCGGTAGCAGAAAATTCTTTGCCGTGAGCTTCCTGTTCTGCAACGATGGCTTCAGGAGGAACATGATTGTTTTTCTTTGGTGAGTTGATTCGGTTGCGGTGTTTTTTACCCATTACCCATTCTCCTTTATTTCCAGTTTTTTATACAATTGGTACTATGGAATTTTTTGTTGCAGCTGTGGTAAAGCTATTTTTAGCTTACCCGTTTACAAAATTGTCATGAAACTGAAGATTTTCCTGCTTAACTATATTGTGGTATAGTTTTGAGGTAGGAACCTATAGGATGGAGGATTATTTTAATGAGTGTACATATTGGTGCTAAAGAAAATGAAATCGCAGAAACGGTATTGCTTCCTGGGGATCCATTAAGAGCAAAATATATTGCAGAAACTTTCCTTGAGGATGCAAAGTTATATAATGAAGTCAGAAATATGTTTGGCTACACAGGTACATATAAAGGTAAAAGAGTATCTGTACAAGGAACAGGGATGGGAGTTCCGTCGATCTCTATTTATATCAATGAATTGATGAATAGCTATAATGTCCAAAACCTGATTCGCGTGGGTACATGCGGAGCAATCCAGAAGGATGTTAAAGTCCGTGACGTCATCCTGGCAATGACTTCTTCAACTGACTCCCAAATGAACCGACTTACATTCGGTGGAGTAGACTTCGCTCCGACAGCGAATTTTGACTTATTGTACAAAGCGTATAATTCAGGTCTTGAAAAAGGTTTGAACCTTAAAGTTGGTAACGTATTCACTGCAGATCAGTTCTACAATGATAATGCAGAATTAGAAAAATGGGCACAATACCAGATTCTGGCGGTAGAAATGGAGACAACAGCTCTCTATACCCTGGCTGCTAAATACGATCGTAAAGCCCTTTCAATCCTTACAGTCAGCGACCATATCCTGACTGGAGAAGAAACTACTTCAGAAGAGCGACAAACTACATTCAACGACATGATTGAAGTTGCACTTGAAGCTGTAGTAAAAGAATAAAAATGAAGAAAACCCTTTCCCTTAAGGAGAGGGTTTTCTTATGGGGATAATTCTTAGGAATAACTTTCATGGGCATTTCGAAGGACAGTAGAAGCCAAATGTCTAAGAACCCGAAACAGCATAACATTTTCCAGCAAGTTTAGATTAGAATCCATACACTTTCTCCGAATGCAGGGAGTTTGCCCATCTCCTGAAGCAGACATAATGAAGAAAGGAGATAATGGTAAAAAAGGCCATTCGAAAGTTTGTTGAAAAATGTTAGAATGGTGTTATTGCCTTAAAATGTTGAAGATTGGTGGACATAATGAAAAGAATATTACTGTTTCTCGCATTGCCGATTTTATTGACAGGTTGTGCCCCTATAGAGCCTTACTTGGAAAAGATCCCTTACCTTGGAGAAAAACTAGTTGGCCAAGATGGACAGGCTGATCAAGCAGTTGAAGGGAATAAAGATGAAGACCCAGAAGATAACAAGGTTAATGAAATCCCTGAGGAGGACAAGCCCGCAGAAGATGAACTGACACTAGAAGCCGCCTATTTCAATGTCATCCAGGATTCAGACGGCAAGAATGTTATCCAGAATCCGCAAAACACGATGTCCCTCGTTAACAAAATTTTCGGGTTGCCGGAAAACTATATTCCGGCAGATTTAGTTCGTCCGAATGTACCATTCTCTTTTGGAGATGCGAAGCTTGAAAAGAGCCTGATGAGGAAAGAGGCTGCGGATGCTTTGGAAAAGATGTTTGCAGGAGCAAAGTCTGACGGAATTGAAATCGCTGCTGTTTCAGGATACCGATCATATGGACGCCAGGAAACTCTTTTCAATGCTGAAGTGAACAAAGTTGGCGAAGAAAAAGCACTTCAGGCAGTTGCCAGACCTGGTAGCAGTGAGCATCAAACAGGATTAACAATGGACATCTCGAGCAAGTCAAATAATTTTCACTTGAATGAACAGTTCGGTTCAACAAAAGAAGGGGTGTGGCTTGCCCACAATGCCCATAAATACGGGTTTATCCTCAGATACCCAAGAGGTAAAGAAGGAATAACCGGATATATGTATGAACCATGGCATTTCAGGTATGTGGGGATCAGGGCAGCAACTGAAATTTATGAAAACGATTGGACACTGGAAGAGTACTTTGAAAATGTGAAGAAAATATAGGATAAGCCTGGCTGTCAGATGCCAGGCTTTTTTTTATAAAATATGTAGATAATCAAACTATCTTCTTACCTCACAAACTTCAGTAAGCATTAAATGTGACATTTTTAACGGTTGTATTCACAATTAAGGGTAAAATAAAAAATAAATACAAACTTTACGGTTGCTAAATATACTATACAGGGGTATAGTAATTAGTGAAGAGGAAATGAAATTTTCGATTGAAACGGGGTGTAGATGATGAAAGAACAAATGACTGTCGACATCACTGGTATGACTTGTGCCTCCTGTTCCACAAGGATTGAGAAAGTCCTTAACAAAATGGATGGCGTAGAAGCAACAGTGAACCTGGCGATGGAAAATGCCTCAGTCACTTATGAATCAGAAAAAATTAAACCAGACGATATATTCAATAAAATCAACGACCTGGGGTACGGTGTCAGAAACGAAAAAATGGATCTGGATGTTTTCGGTATGACTTGTGCAGCTTGTTCAACAAGGATTGAAAAGGTTCTTAACAAAATGGACGGAATGGAGTCAGCTACCGTCAACCTTGCAACCGAATCCGCATCTGTTGAATTTAACAGTGCTGTCCTGACAGCTGATAAAATCATTTCCAAAATACAGGATCTGGGCTATGATGCAAAGGAAAAAGTCCAGCGGGAAGCAAAGGCTCAGCAAAAAGAAGAAGAAATCAATGCAAAGAAACGGAAGCTATTTATATCAATCCTTTTATCACTTCCGCTTCTATATACAATGATCGGCCATGCTCCATGGGATACGGGATTGCCGATGCCACATCTGTTGATGAATCCGTGGTTCCAGCTTCTATTGGCAACACCAGTACAATTCTGGATTGGCGGGCAATTTTATGTGGGTGCCTATAAGTCGCTCAAGAACAAGAGTGCGAATATGGATGTCCTGGTAGCTCTTGGTACATCGGCTGCGTATTTCTATAGTCTGGCAGAAGCTATTAAAACAATTGGAAATCCAGGTTATATGCCGCATTTGTATTTTGAAACAAGTGCAGTCCTGATTACTTTGATTCTTGTTGGAAAATTGTTCGAGTCACTAGCCAAAGGACGCACAACTGAAGCAATCTCTAAGCTTCTAAGCCTTCAAGCTAAAGAAGCGACTGTCATTCGGGATGGTGAGGAGTTTAAAATTCCGATTGAAGAAGTAAAAGTAAATGACACAATTATTGTCAAACCAGGTGAGAAGATTCCGGTCGATGGAAAGGTCGTATCCGGCCAATCAGCTGTTGATGAAGCGATGATCACCGGGGAATCAATCCCGGTTGAAAAAACAGCTGGCGATTCTTTAATCGGTGCTACAATCAATAAGAATGGCACTTTGACGATGACTGCAACAAAGGTTGGCAAGGATACGGCTCTTGCAGGAATTATTAAAGTGGTTGAGGACGCTCAGGGAAGCAAAGCGCCAATCCAGCGTGTGGCCGATCAGATTTCCGGAATTTTTGTTCCGATTGTTGTCGCTATCGCAATCGTTACATTCCTTGTCTGGTACTTTGTCATCACACCTGGCGACTTTGCATCAGCCCTTGAAACAGCCATTGCTGTGCTCGTTATTGCCTGCCCTTGCGCACTTGGTCTCGCAACACCAACCTCCATCATGGTTGGTACGGGAAAAGGCGCAGAAAATGGGATTCTTTTTAAGGGCGGAGAGCACTTAGAAGCTACTCACAAAATCAATGCTATTGTTCTTGATAAAACGGGTACAATTACTAAAGGGAAACCAAGCGTAACTGATCTTGAAGTTTTCGGTGACGAGGAAAAGGTCCTTAAATATTTGGTATCTGCTGAAAAAGCATCTGAGCATCCTCTTGCTGAAGCCATTGTGGAATACGGTAACGCAAAAAATATAGAATTATTACCTATGGATGAATTCGCTGCAATACCTGGCCACGGAATTGAAGCAACCATCAACGGTGAGAAAGTATTTGTTGGAACCAGAAAGCTGATGGGTAAAGAGGGTATCGAATTCGCACAATATGAAGATCGATTGGAAAAATTGGAGACTGAAGGCAAGACAGCCATGATGATTGCAATCAATAATAAATTGAGCGGAATCGTCGCTGTTGCCGATACTGTTAAAGAAACAGCAAAAACTGCGATTGAAGAGCTCAAATCCATGGGTATTGAAGTGTATATGCTTACTGGTGACAATACGCGCACTGCCAAAGCAATTGCAGCCCAGGTTGGGGTAGACAATGTAATAGCAGAAGTCCTCCCTGAAGAAAAAGCGAACCATGTAAAAGAACTTCAGTTAAAAGGCAAAAAAGTCGCGATGGTCGGAGACGGCATCAATGACGCGCCTGCACTTGCCCTTGCTGACATTGGGATTGCCATCGGAACTGGAACGGATGTTGCCATCGAAGCTGCGGACGTCACCATTCTTGGCGGGGAATTGACCCTGATTCCTAAAGCAATCTCATTAAGTAAAAAAACGATGCAAAACATCCGCCAAAACTTGTTCTGGGCTCTCGCATACAACTCAGCGGGAATCCCTATTGCAGCCATTGGCCTCCTGGCTCCATGGGTAGCAGGTGCAGCTATGGCATTCAGTTCGGTTTCTGTAGTGACTAATTCCCTTCGTTTGAAGCGGATTAAGTTATAAATTTTAAAATAGAGAGGAAGATTTTAAATGGAAAAAACAACTTTAAATGTATCAGGAATGACTTGCGGACACTGCGAAAAGGCAGTTAAGAACGCTTTGATGGGAGTAGACGGAGTGGCTAGCGTCGTCGTTTCCCTTTCAGAAGGAAAAGCTGAAGTAGAATATGATGCTTCAAAAGCAGAAGTGAGCAAAATGAAGGAAGCAGTAGAAGATCAAGGCTACGATGTAGAATAGTAATGAAAAGCAGCGGTTTTCTGACCGCTGCTTTTTTCATTACATCTAGAATTGGCAAGCACTTAGGCCTTTGGATTCTAGATTATTGGCGATTACCTATTTTTCTGTTAATTTTTCAGTAAAAATGTTATCCTAATCATTAAGGATTTTAAGCTTGATTGGAAAGTGGTGAAAAGGGTTGGATCAGCAAAATATGAATGAAGAAAACAAAGATGATCTAAAGGGTCAAGAAAAGACAGCAGAAGCTGAGGCTAAAAATAGTTTTCTTCGGATAAAGAAGTTCCACTTTGCAATGCTGTTGTTTTTTCTAGTCTTTTTAACAGCGGGAATCACTACCTTTGCGCTTGCTTTCGGCGAAGACAAGCCGGCAGTGCAGGTAATTAGAGAGAGAGAAGAATTTGCAAAGCTATACGACGCATATGATACTTTGAAAAATGACTATTTCCAGGAAGTTGATCAGGAAAAGCTAATAAATGGTGCGATAGATGGAATGCTTGAATCATTGGACGATCCATATTCCGATTATATGAGCCAGGAAGATGCAAAGAATTTCCATCAGAGCTTGTCGTCTTCATTTGAGGGAATTGGAGCAGAAATTCAGGAGAGAGATGGTTTCATATTTATTGTCACTCCATTGAAGGGTTCTCCTGCAGAAAAAGCAGGCCTTCAACCAGAGGATAAAATTATGTCAGTTGATGGAAAAAGCCTTCAAGGCATGAGTACGACTGAAGCGGTGGCTCTTATTAGAGGAGAAAAAGGTACGGACGTAAAGCTGTCAATTCTTCGCCAGGGTGGAGAAAAACCGGTTGATGTCACAATAACCCGTGACACGATACCGATTGAAACGGTTTATGGTGAAATGATGGACGGAGGAATTGCAAAAGTCCAGATAACCAATTTCTCGCAAAACACTGCAAATGAGCTAGTAAATATTTTGAATGATCTCCAGAAACAAGGAATGAAAGGCCTCGTACTGGATCTTCGCCAAAATCCAGGTGGACTCCTGGATCAGGCAATCAAAATCTCCAGTCTCTTTGTGCCTGAGGGGGAAATACTCTTCCAGGTTGAAGACCGTGAAGGCAATGTAGAGAAATATGCATCAGAGAACGAAAATAATAATAACCTTCCTTTAGTTGTCATCATTGATAAGGGGAGTGCGAGTGCATCCGAAATCCTTGCAGGAGCAGTCAGTGAATCAGCCGGAGTACCTCTTGTGGGAGAAAAGTCATTCGGCAAAGGCACAGTCCAGCGAGCTGAGGATTTCTCAGACGGATCGAATATGAAGTTCACGACAGAAAAATGGTTGACGCCTAAAGGCAATTGGATTCATAAGAAAGGCATTAAGCCGGATCATGAAGTCTCAATGCCTGAATATGCTTCACTGCCTTTCATTGATCCGGAAACTGAATTGAAGGTATCAACAGCTTCTGAACAAGTCAGGGCTGCACAAAAGATGCTGAAAGCTCTAGGGTTTGAACCAGGCCGTGAGGATGGTTTCTATGATGAAAAGACAAAGGAAGCTGTCATCGCATTCCAAAAGTCAAAAGAGCTTGAAGAAACAGGTATTCTTAAAGGAAGCTCAACTATCGAATTAATGAATGCTCTGCGCGAACAGATTAAGAATGACGATCCACAAATTCAGAAAGCAATAGAAGTGTTAAAGCAGGAAATGAATAAATAAAAAGAATCTCCAGCTTTTGCTGGAGATTTTCAATATTACTTAGAAAAAATAAGGTGATGAGAACATGAAAAAAGCAGAGGTTTATATTTTGTCCGGTTTCCTGGGAACAGGCAAAACGACATTACTTAAACAAATTTTACAACATGAAAAAAATAGCGGCCGGAACATTGCAGTTATGATGAACGAGCTAGGCAGTGTTTCGATCGATTCAGATGCCGTTGACACAGATGTTCCTTTAAAAGAGCTTCTTGGAGGGTGTATTTGCTGTACGATCCAGGACAAGCTTGAATCCCAGCTTCAAGGATTGTTATTTGATCACGATCTGGATGCCATTTACATAGAGACCACTGGTGCAGCTCATCCTGTAGAAGTTTTGGATGCCGTCCTTTCTCCATTGTTTGCAGACAAGCTTGCGATCAAAGGAATCATTACGACTGTAGATGGCCTACAGTGGCTCAATAGACAGTCTTTAGACCCCCAAGTCCATCAGCTTTTGATTGAGCAAGTGAAGCATGCTGACCTTATCATCGTCAATAAATCAGATTTGCTCAATGAATCAGAGCAGGCAAAAATCAGCATGGACATTCAAGGCCTAAATTCTCAAGCGAAATGTATTTTGAGCACCTATTCAAAAGTGCCAATTAAGCTTTTGGAGGGTTTGGCATATACCGATAAAGCTAAAAGTTCTGGGGCACATGTTCAGGCAGATCTAAGACTAAGCACTTTTGTGCATCAATTCCAGGGTGCTGTCAGCCAGAGAGGTTTTGAAGATTTTTTAAGGGCGCTGCCGGATTCCGTATACCGGATAAAAGGATATGTATTATTTGACCATTCTCAATATCCGGACCTGTTCCAGTATTCGTATGGGATGCCATTATATATGAAGGAATATATGAAAATGCCTCTCAATCTCGTTTTCATCGGCCAGGTAACTGATTGGCCCCAGCTTGGACAGCAGCTGAAGGAACTGGAAAAGTAAGTCAGTTTTAAGGTTGCAGGACATGGGGTAAAAAAGGTATATCTTCGATGGAAAGGATGATTTAAATGCCTTGGACAAAGAATGATTATCCAGCCTCAATGAAGAACCTTGACCCTGATGTCCGCGAGAAAGCTATTGAGATAGCAAACGCGCTTGTTGAGGAAGAACATTATGATGATGGAAAAGCAATCCCGATTGCGATTGACAAAGCGAGGGAATATGTAGAAAACCATGATGATGATTAAACTATGCCCAGCTCTGCTGGGTTTTTTGTTTGCTTAAAAGTGGAAGCATCTGAATAGTAAAAAGCAAAAAAGCAAAAACTTTCATGAAGCATAATTCTAATCTGTAGATTGAATCCATGATCTAAGCCGAAAAAAAAGAGATGATTTTAAATGCAAACAATAAAAATTATTATAATGATAATTGTTTTTCTTGCTTTCACTGGAAATGACATAGAAGCCAAAAAGTCTCCTAAAAAGACCCCAATCAAGATGACACAGTGGGAAGAGGTTAATGAAATCCTGCCCAGGTACAGCAAGTTCACAGTGGTCGATTTGGAAACAGGTTTGAAATTTCGGGTACAAAGGAGGGCGGGAAGCAACCATGCGGATGTCCAGCCGTTAACTTCAAAAGATACTGAAATCATGAAGAAGATATATAATGGGAAGTGGAGCTGGAAGCGCAGGGCCATAATCGTCATCTCGGAAGATGGGAAAATCGCAGCCTCGATGCATGGAATGCCACATGGCGGCGGAGCCTTAAAAAATAACTTTCCTGGTCATTTTTGCATACATTTTTATGGGAGCACGACCCACAGGACGAACTTCATGGATCTATCCCATAAACTTATGATTCTGAAGTCAGCAGGAAAGCTCGAAAAATACCTGGAACATACGGACCCATACGATTTGGTCAACGCGTATATCGCAGGATTAAAACAGCAGGACCGTAACATTGTTTTCTTGATCTCACTGCAAGACCTTGAATGGGAAAAGGTGCTGCCCAAAATTGAGAATATCAGGATTTCGCGAATGGAAGTTTTACCTGCCGAGGATGTGGGAGATCAGTTGAGCCTTACGGTTCCAGTTGAGCTTAATTTGCAGCTTAAAGGGATCGGCGGAAAGACATTTAACGGTGAAGTCATCCTGGTAAGATTCATGCCGAATGAACAATGGAGAGTGGATTCAATAACTTTCTTTGAGAAAAATGGGATTAAGTTAAGCAAATAAAAAAGCTTGAGAAATCTCAAGCTTTTTGTATGTTGTGAATGCCGCTCCTATTGAACCTTAACTTTCACCAAACTTGGCAAAGGTTTTTTCATCCTCTACCAATCCACAGGCTGCGCACTGGATTTTCATTTCAGGACCTTTGTATGGAAGATGAAAAGGCTCAAGCTGTTCGTTTGAATACTGCTCCACTATTTCACCTGATTGAGGATTTAATTTGACAGGCTGCGGTACTTGGGAGATCATATTGAATCTTGTCCTGTTAGTCTTACAGTTAGGGCATCGATATGGTTTGCTCATAATAGTTATTCTCCTTTAATGTAATTTAACTTATTTTTTGCATTGTCTGTTTAAAATATGTAAATATACTAGTGAGGGTTTTACCTAGTTAATTAACTGCAGGAGGCATAAGGATGCTAGCAATGGATTATGAAAAGATACTAGATGAGTACAGGACTATATGGAACAATCGAAGACTTCAATTTGACCAGTCACCAGAGGACATTCTAAGAGAAGCTATAAAAAGGGATCTGAAGGATGAAAATTCCCACCCAAGAGCAAGAAGGACATTAATGGAAAAATACTACCTTGCCACAAAAAGAATTTTAGAAGCATCTTTGACAAGTGAGAGTAAAATCAAATTGTTACAGTTGCATATGGAACTTGCTGAAGCAATCCTGGATGAAGCAGGGAAGTAAATACCGGCATTTATATGATATGTAATTATGAAAGAAGGAAGGTACTCTTGCTTCTTTTTTTGTGTGTTAATAAAAATGTCAGAAATAACATCTTTAACTATTGATTTTATACCCCTAATGGTATATTATTTATATTGTAAGTTCAGTAATGAACAAGAAATAACAAGAGGTGAAGAGTAGTTGCTCACAACTTTAATCATCAGTCTCCTTTTGGTTACCTTAGTTTTCAACCGCTATGTTCCAGTTAGAAATCTTCCAGCGGTAAAAGATTATGAACAGGATGCAGTATTTGTCGATCTCAGAGATTATCAGGATTCTGCAAAAAATCCAGTTAATGGCGCAATCAATATTCCATGCGGATATTTGAAACGATATATTAAAGAAATTCCGAACAGGCATATTGTCATCATTGCTTCCAATGAATTGGAAAAGAACTTTGGTGCAAGATTGCTTATAAAATATGGTTATAATGTTAAAGGATATACCATTACTGGTCCATCACAATAGGAGGTGGCAAGGTGGAGTACAATAAGGAAATTGTCAATCGTTTGAAAAGAATCGAAGGACAGGTTAGGGGCAGCATCCGGCTGCTTGAAGAACAGGAAGAATGCAAGTCGGTCGTTACCCAATTATCTGCTATACGTTCTGCAGTTGACCGTACTATTGCTTTGGTTGTCAGCAAGAATCTTGAACAATGCCTGATTAACGATTTACAAGAAGGCAGAGAAACTTCACAGGCTGTAAATGATGCTGTAGAATTACTTGTCAAGAGCAGAAAATAATCTGATTTCTATTCTTGACAAGGTGTTTTTTGTCACTTAAAATACCCGTATGGGTATATGGAAAGAAGTGATTCCACCCCTGCAAGATCATGAATAACTAAAAATGATAAAGAGGTGCAAACGGATGGATGTTGTAATTAATGTATTAATTGTCGTTCTTGCTGTGGCTTTCTTATGGAGCCGTTTCGCTCCAACAAAGGGAGTAAATCAAATCACGACAGCACAACTGGGTGAAATGATGAAATCAAAGAAAGCTGGAGTGCAATACGTTGATGTAAGGACTCCAGGAGAATATAAAGGAAATCACATCAAAGGATTCAAGAATATCCCGCTTCAACAGCTGGCTAACCGCACAGGAGAACTTTCACAGGATAAAGATGTAGTCGTTATTTGCCAGAGCGGCATGCGCAGCAGCCAGGCAAGCAAGTTATTGAAAAAAGCAGGATTTAGTAATGTTACTAATGTAAAGGGCGGCATGAGCGCCTGGTAATATAGAGGAGGAAATTGAAATGCGTCAGATGACACCAACAGAAGTACAAAACGGACTGGGCTCAAATGAATTCGAAGTTGTAGATGTTCGCGAAGTAAGTGAAGTAGCACAAGGGAAAATTCCGGGGGCAATCCATATTCCATTAGGACTTCTGGAGTTCAGGATGAATGAATTAGACAAGAACAAAACCTACGTAATGGTCTGCCGCTCAGGCGGACGCAGCTCTAGATCCACTCAATTCCTTGAGTATTATGGCTATAATGTAATCAACATGCAAGGCGGCATGATGGCATGGCAGGGTCCAACTGAATAATACCCCAGAAGAGATGGCGCTTGCCGTCTCTTTTTTTTGTAAAAAATATTCATTCATTTCGTTTGTATTATACGGTGGCCACATTATGTCCTGAAGGTTATTTCCAGAAAATGTCGAAATATGCTTGCTTGTTTAAAAATAAACTCGTACACTATTAATGAAAAGAATATTTCGACAATTAGTAACAAGGAGGAATTCTGATGTCTGGTTTAAGCCATGTGGAGTTGGAACTTGTTAGAGAAAATGTTCATGTCGAAGTTATCCATGAATTGTTGGTTAAGGGATGCTGGATTGAGGATCATGATCATCGTTGCATAGTATCCCAGGCGCAAATTGAGTTCAGTGGGGGTTTCCATGATTCTTATTTCAAGATCAGCCTGAAACCTAACGAGCTCCTTATTGAATCAGACAGTCCATGGGAACTAGAAGTACTGGCTGAAGAACTGAAAGAAATAGCCGTTAAAAAAGCAATGATATTAAAATAAGATTTACATACTTTAGAACTTGTCGCCAGAAATGGGGGCAAGTTTTTTCTTTTTTATCTAAATCAGTTGATATAAACTACCCCCGTTAATTCGATTTCATAGAATTATCACAAATTAGAGATATAATATTATGAGATACTTGTGAGAGAAAAGGAGTAAATTATGAAGTGGATTTATATAATTGCCGTAACGACTTTCACTGTTTTGTTATCTGCCTGTTCTTTTGAATCTTTTGAGCCTATACGAAAAGATTCTTCTATTATATCTACGATAAATATCAAGGAAATGACAATTTCATTCTATGACATGGCAAAGGGTGAGAAGTTACCTGACTGGAATGTAGACCGCCCTTACATCGGAGGACTGATCCTTCCAGATAAGGATACGATATTGCTCTATGGAAAGGCTTTGAATACTGCTGATTTATACTCATTAAGCAAAGGTAAGAAGATTGAGTCCTGGAAAACTGGAGAGGGAATCGTAAACGCATTACTAGTCGAGGATGGAACTCAAATTGCGTTCGCAGATCAGGAAAGGGACAGTGTCCGATTTTTCGATTTGAGTGGAACAGAAGTGGATGAAGTTAGGGTGGAAAAAGAGCCATTGACACTTCTTGAGGCTGAGAATAAACTTTTTGCGATCAGTTATAACCAAGAAATGCTGAGCATAGTCGACCTGAAAAATAAACAGCGGCTTCCAGGGTTTGAGATCCATCCTGCAGCAGCCGGAGCACTAATGAGCAAGGAGAAAGATGAGCTATGGATTGGCGGGCATGGAAAAGGAACTGAAGTTGAAGAGCTGATTCACATATACGACCTTAATAATGGACGTTTAATAAAAGAGATTTCGGCGCCTATTATGCCTGTGGATTTCACAAAGGATGAAGATGATATATTTGTCCTGAGCCATGGATCGAATATGCTTTATAAATTGGCAGAGGACGGAACAAAGAAGGGTTCTTTAAAGGTGGGTGCGAATCCCTTCGAAATTGATTTCTTTGCAGATAAGCTTATTGTTGCTGGGTACGACAGTAACGAAGTCTATATAATTGACCCGGAAAGCCTAACCATTGAAAAAACGCTGGAAGTAGGAAACGGTCCATTCCAAATAGTGACGAGGGAGAGGTAATAATATGAATCCCATAAATGTTTTAATCATAGATGACGAAGAGGATATGCGCAATCTTGTTCAAATGTATCTGGAGAATTCCGGATTTAATTGTGCCCATGCTGCTGACGGAGCTGAAGGGTTGAGAAAACTTCATGAGCAAAATTTTGACCTTGTAATCCTTGATATTATGATGCCTTTTGAAGATGGCTTTGCTGTTTGCGGAAAGATACGTACCTTTTCACAAGTGCCGATCATCTTTTTATCTGCTAAAGGTGAAGAATGGGATAAGGTAAGAGGGCTCCAGCTTGGAGGGGACGATTATCTAGTCAAACCTTTCAGTCCCGGTGAACTTGTAGCCCGAATCAATGCTTTGTTAAGAAGGACATCTTTTGTTAAAAATGATGAAGATACAGTGACTCTAGGAAGTATCAACATTGATAAAAAGGGCAGAAGAGTCAGTGTTGAAGGAGAAATTATCCCGCTTACCCTCAAGGAGTTTGAATTGCTGGTTTTTCTCGTTCAGCACCAGGGGCAAGCCCTTAGCAGGGAACAGCTTCTTGAATTTGTGTGGGGCATGGACTACCATGGCAGCCTGAGGACAGTTGACACCCACATCAAGACGCTGAGGATGAAGCTGGGAACTGGAGACTATATTCAAACAATCTGGGGTGTAGGCTATAAATTTGAGGTGCCGGCAACATGATTTCTTTTTCTGACAGCCTGTTTAAAAAACTTTGGCTGACGGTTACTGTTACAATTTTGGTGACCGTATTGTATTCATACTTTTTATCTTATCTTTTTTATGAAAAGTTATATGTCGATATAGTTGAAGATTCTTTGTTAGAAGAAGGGAACCGACTTGCGAGTGACTATACAGGCGGCCTGTTGTCCGATGAAATGAAACAGCGGGTTGAATGGTATAATGAAAAATCGGAATCCGAGGTTTTTCTTGTCAGTAACCCCAAAGAATTAAGCGCCTGCCTTCCATATTCAATTGATTATGAAACATTGATAGGGAAGGAAGAACGTGAACTGCTTTTGAAAGGTGAACCGGTCATGAAAGCTGGTTTTGAGGAGAGGTTTGGCAGGAAGATTCTAGCTGTAGCAATTCCACTCCTTGATAATAACCGACTTGAAGGAATTATTTATTTATATGTTCCCCTCGCTAAAATCTCTGAATTAACCGTTGATTTTTCTTTTTTATGGCTGATTGGCGGTGTATTGTTCATAGTTATTGCTGCCTTCCTGGGTTTTAAAATGCTTCATCGGCTAACGAGGCCACTCGCAGCCATGAAGGAGGCTGCCGAAAGGGTATCTGGAGGAGATTATTCAGCACGGGTCTATATTAAATCAGACGACGAAATTGGCCAGCTTGCAAAAGCCTTCAACCATATGTCAGAGTCTGTGCAGAAAGAGGATGAGAAAAAGAGGGAGTTCCTCGCCGATGTTTCTCATGAACTCAGGACTCCGATCAGCTATATTAAAGGTTATAGCGAAGCTCTGGAAACTGGTATGATAAAAGAGAAGGATGAAAAGAATAAATATTTAAAGCTTATCAACAGGGAATCAGGCAGGATGGTTAAGCTCGTTGAGGATTTACTCGATTTATCGAGATTGGACGCGGATGAATATCGGTTAATAAAAAATCCTTTTCCTTTAGCACAGCTTATGGAGGATTTTATAATTAAATATGGTCCAGCCTTGAAAGAAAAAAATATCAGCCTGACACTTAATCTTGATCCAGATATCATCATTTACGGAGATGAAGGGAGACTCGAACAAATCTTCCAGAACATTATCGACAATTCGATACGCTATACAGAAAGTGGCGGCAGCATTTCAATCATGCTTTCCAAGCACCCCTATGGCTGTAAAGTTGAAATTGCAGACACTGGAACGGGAATACCAGAGGAGGATATTAACAAGCTGACTGAACGTTTTTATAGAGTGAATAAGGCGAGATCAAGGGCAGATGGTGGTACTGGACTTGGTCTGGCAATTGTTGATAAATTAATCAAGCTACATGATGGTAAAATGGAAATAGCAAGCGAGCTAGGAAAAGGAACGACCATCAGTCTTTATTTTCCGGCTGTGGAATTATAGAGATTGTTGACAAAGTTAATCATCTTTCCGACTTTTGGATCACGATAACACAAACTATTTAAGGGGTAAATTGAATGAAACGATTGTTGGTTACATTAATGGCAGTATTGCTAGGTCTGTTAACGACAGCTTGTGCACAGCAGGAAGTAGAAGAAGAACCACATTTTTTGGAAGTTGAGCTTACAGCAAATCCTGAAAAAGCTCAATTAAATGAAGAAGTTACTTTCGAGGCTAAGGTTAGTTATGGAACAGAAGAAGTTAAGGATGCCGACGAAGTGAAATTCGAAATCTGGCGTTCTCAAGCAGAAGAACATGAAAAGATAGTAGTAGAACATGACGAAAACGGGATTTATCGCTTGAAAAAATCGTTTGGGGAGGAAGGAACCTACTATATCATTGCTCATGTTACAGCACGCAGCATGCACAATATGCCAAAGATTGAATTTGTGATCGGCAGTCCGAGTGAGCCAGAAGAAGCTGAGAATTCCAGTGAAATGGATATGGATGAACATAATACAGAGGCTGAGGATGAGAAAGGACATTAATAGAAAGCGGCGATTGCCGCTTTTTTTTCGTTTTTACACTTTCTAATGATTGTTCGTTTAAATAAGTTGTCACTTTAGGTGTAATATACCTTAATGATTGTCATATTAACGAAAAAAATGTCATAGAAAACGCCCCTCAAAAAGTGCTGTCAATATTAATATTATTCCTTATCATGGTCCAGCTGGGATTTTTTTAAAAAAAGCAGATAAATATAGAAATGTAAACAGAACTTATGACTTATCTGTTAAAGCCTCTTAAACATTGATATTTTGTATAATCAGGGAATAAGCCAACCCAAATACTTTTAGTAGAATAATAGTTTTTCCTATTTGTCCCAGGTTTATTACAAAAAAACCGTGATATGATTAGTTTGCAAGAGAGAGACAAACTAAATTTCGGGAGGAATTCGGGAATGAACAAGAAAATGATTCTTACAGCTATTGCTGCAGCTGCCTTATTCACAGCAAATCCAGGTATGGATAAAGCGGATGCTTCTACTATACAGACCAAAGTTTACTATTATCAAAGTGGAAATGTAAGCAATGAACAAATTAATTCTATCTTACAGAAGTATTTTAAGAACTATCAGTTTTCATGGAAACAGGCACAGCCAGCTAACACTAATGTACAGGAACCAGTAAAAGCTCCAGCACCAACAACTGTACAAGAGCCAGTAAAAGCTCCAGCTCCAACTCCTGCGCCAGTTCAGGAGCCTGCTAAAGCGCCTGCTCAAGAACCTGCTCAAGAACCTGCTGCAGCACCAGTTTCTTCAGCAGTTAGTGCCTATGAGCAAAAAGTAGTAGAGTTGACAAACCAGGAGAGAGCAAAGAATGGTTTAAAACCACTTGCACTTGATACTGAACTAAGCAAAGTAGCGAGGGAAAAATCACGCGATATGCAAAGCAAAGGCTATTTCAGCCACACTAGCCCAACTTACGGTTCACCTTTTGATATGATGAAAAAGTTTGGAATCTCATACCGTTCAGCAGGTGAAAATATTGCTATGGGCCAGCGTACACCGGAGGAAGTAGTGAAAGCATGGATGAATAGTTCTGGCCACCGTGCAAATATCTTAAACTCAAGCTATACACACATTGGTGTAGGCCATGTAGCAACAGGTAACTATTGGACACAAATGTTCATTGGAAAATAATAAGCTTAAAAAGAGCAGCCGCCAGGCTGTTCTTTTTTTAGACTCTTTTCGTAAAATTCGTTTCAATTAATTTGATATGTCGATTTCAGCGTATTGCATATCCACGATTTTATGAAGCCTTAATTCCAGCACTCCATCCTTGTAGTTTGCTGCCGCTCCCTTCCGCTTAACGGTTGCTGGCAATACTAATGTGTGTTTATCTGACATAACAGGAATGTGTTCAATGATTACCTGATTTGAAGTATAAAAAAGTTTCATTTGTTTAAGCCAGGCTTCATCTTTTAGCGGTACCCGGACAAAAACAAAATCATGAGTTTCAAACATTTCCGCACCTAATCCGCTAGTTGGCTTGACTGCATCAGGTGAGGTTTGCTGCTGCATCCCTTTGATCCATTCTTCAGGTTTTAACCCTTGCATATTTGGCTGAAGCATTTTGCCCATCATTTGCTGGACATAATTTTCAATTTCATCTGGTTTCATTTCCAAAAACTTCTTCTGTGTATTTCGGTCGAACGGCAATAGATTCCATGGAAACAATTATATCCCGCCTTTCAAGCAGACCATCTTCGATATGGATATTATATGCAGGCATTGGCCCAGCGGTTAAAGTCAAATTGTTCTCAATATATGAAGGTTAAAAGTTGCAAAACAGCCTGCTTCTTTTTAGTATAGTGATATGTAATCTAATGAGGATGAGGGGTACAGGTTGTGGAAAATAAAACGGCTTTGATTACCGGAGGTGCCACCGGTTTAGGAAGACGAACAGCACTGCAGCTTGCTGCCGAAGGTATAAACGTAATTATCAATTATCGGAACAGCAAAATAGAGGCTGAACAGCTTGCGGCGGAACTATCGGAAGTGTTCAACACAAAAAACATTTGTGTTCAGGGAGATATAACGAATTATGAAGATTGTGAAAAAATTGTTTCGCAGGCTTTGAAGGAATTCTCTGCGATTGATATAGTCGTTCATAATGCTGGGCCATATATTTCCGAAAGAAAGAAAATGGCTGATTATCATATACAGGAATGGACTTACTTAATTAATGGCAATTTAAACGCGGTATTTTATTTATCAAACTTGCTAATACCTTCTATGAGGAAAAGGAATTGGGGGAGGATCATTACAGTGGGTTTCGACAGGGTGGAGTCGGCTCCAGGGTGGATTTACAGGTCTGCTTTTGCGGCGGCTAAGTCAGGACTGGCTTCATTGACAAAGACACTCGCGCTGGAAGAGGCAGAAAACGGGATCACCGCCAATATGGTCTGTCCTGGTGACATCACAGGTGAGTGGAAAGAAAGAGCAATCAGCGAATCCATGAATGCCAGGGACTTTTCCGTACCAGTAGGCAGACCCGGTACAGGGGAAGATATCTCAAGGGTTATCAGCTTTCTAGCGAATGATGATTCCAGTTTTATAACAGGAAGTATCATACCTATTACCGGGGGGAAAGATGTGCTGGGAAAAGCTCTGCGTGAAAACCTTTAGGACTAACCATTAAAAACGCCAGCGATGGCGTTTTTATTTTGAAAGATTATCGGGTTATGGATGACCGTTTTTGAAGGAACGTAAATTGAATAACGTGAAGCAGGTTGGGAAAACTAATAACAATTAGCAGTCAAATCGAATTGAATTATCTAATAATTAGTAGTATTTAGTTTAATTCTGCGAGGTGATGAAAATGGGAATAGGGTTTAACATGAATAGAATCAATCCAAATCAGACGCAGGTTTTCTTTGAGGATGGACGGTATGAAACATTGACAGATGCCGAACTTGAAGCATTCCTGTCAGAGGCTTCCTTATCGGAACGGGAAGAAACAAATGGGCAGGATTTGCTGAATTAAAAAACGCCCTGACCGTTTATCAGGGCGTTTTTACATGGTTTTATATCATGCCTCCAACAATTGGGCGGCTTCTTCTTCTTGGACACCAGACCTTTTTAGGTACAGTGTATATTGATCCTTAGGAATTTCATAAAGGTCGTAAACCTCACCATTAGCATTTAACTGCTCATAAATGTGCTTGCGAGTTTCATTTGCCTTCACCACGTAAGGCAGCTTTTCTGCTGCTTTAATGGAACGGATATTGACTTTCCTGATACGCATGAAAATAGTCTCAATACCAATATCATAAAATAATTCCTGGAAGAAAGCATCCTTAGCCAAGGTGTTGTATCCTCTCCCATGGAAAGGTTTCCCCAGCCAGGTTCCTAAAAAACCGGCTCCTTCTTGAATATCAAATAAATTTATTGTGCCAATAGGAGTTCCCCACTCGTCAAGTATCGTACGGGAGATTAATTCTCCTTGTTCTTCCGCTTCAATCGTTTGCTTTGTAATAAATACGAATTCTTCATATGAATGTGCCTTTTGGCGCACAAAAGGGAAGACCTCCGGATGCGCCATCAGCTCAAATAATTCGTGGCAATCATGTAGATCGCGTTTCTTGAGCATATTGTATCCCTCCACGCAGGGCAGTCCTATCCCGTGCGAATGTAACTACACGGCCACCCTCGAAATTTTTTGTAAGTTGCTAAAAAATTTCGGGGTGGGAATCGAACCCACTAGAACCAGGATACTGGTGGCGCACCATTTGCCTTCCCTAATCACTTTGCTTTATGAAATTTTATTTCCAAAGAGTATAATACAGGATATTTTAAAAAAAGAAAATAGGTTTTTCACCCTTTTTTTCTGTGTTTTTTTGCCAAGAATCTACAGCGATTTTCGACTAAATCTGATAAACAACTTTGCCATTGATCATTGTCCACAATGGCTTTGCGCTGAAGTGGAATGGATGTTGATTCCAAAGGACTAAATCAGCGTCTTTCCCAGGCTCGATACTGCCTACACGGTCATCAACCCGCAGGTTCCTTGCTGGCAAAATGGTGATTCCTTCCAGTGCTTTTTGTTCAGATAATCCTTCCCTCACTGCGATGGCAGCACAAAGGTTTAAGTACTGGATTGGGGTGTATGGGTGATCAGTAGTAACAGATACCTCAACACCATGGTCAGTCAGTTCCTGATAAGTTTTCCAGCTCTTATTCTTAAGTTCCACTTTCGAACGGCGGGTGAGTGTTGGACCTACTGAAACTTTTAAATTCAGGCCGGCTAGCTCTTCTGCAATCAAATGCCCTTCAGTACAATGCTCGATCCGTAAATCCAGATTGAATTCCTCAGCAAATCTGATCGCAGACATGATATCATCTGCTCTATGGGCATGGATTCTTACAGGAATTTCCCTGTTCAATGCTTTAATGATCGGCTTAACTCTCAGGGAATCTGGATTTTCAGCATTCATCGCCTCGTAAAAAGCTTCCCTCAGCATCCCCATTATCCCCATACGTGTGATTGAATCTTTATTCCCCATACTGTGAATTCGTTTCGGGTTTTCACCCAGTGCAATTTTAAGTCCTGCTGTTTCTTGGATGATCATGTTCTTAACGTTTTTTCCCGCCGTTTTTATGACAGAAGTCGTTCCGCCGATTACATTCGCACTTCCAGGCATCACATGTGCCGTGGTAATTCCATACTTAAGTGCATCGCTGAATGCAGGGTCGAGCGGGTAGACCCCGTCAATCGCCCGTACGTGAGGACTCATCGGCTCAATTGTTTCGTTGGCATCATTTCCAGCCCATCCTGTACCTTCATCATAAAGGCCGAGGTGTGTATGGACATCGATGAACCCTGGAAGCAAAAAGTTGTTTTTACAATCAATAACCTCGTACCCAGGTTCAATCGTAATTTCAGAGTCTAGTTTAATTATTTTTCCTTCTTTTATGAGAACATCACAATTTGGCCTTGGCTCAGAGGTGATTGGCATTACATTTGCATTTTTAAGGAGTATCCTGTTCATTTTTCATCCTATCCTGTCCTTATTTTCTTGCACACTGGCTAGAATTCAAGAGTTAACTCACTATTTCTTCCTTCAAGGAAGACCCTTAATTTTCATTATAATGAAAAAGTCCATCTTTAATGAAACTTTTTTACTGCTTTTTCGTAAAGTTAAATATAAGAGTATTGGAGGGAAAAGACAATGCCGAAAAATGATGAAAGACTTATTGCAGCAGGCATTTATGTGATTAGTTTTTTTACTGCTTTTCTAGGACCGCTGATTATCTGGCTGGTTAAAAAGGATGATTCCAGCTATGTCGATTACCATGGAAGGGAATATATGAACTTTTTTATTTCTTATACTGTATATGGTATTATCAGCGGTATTCTTGTTATCTTGTTGATTGGAATCTTTATGCTGTGGGTCATCGGGATATTAGCCATGATATTCACCATTGTAGGTGCGATAAAAGCATATGAAGGTCAGGAATATCGGATTCCATTCATTTTTAGGATTCTATAACTAATAAGATTATAAATAAAAATATCCGGCTGGTTGTATGCCGGATATTTTTTATGCCTTTTTCACTCTGGCGCTTCTTGTTTATAAAAATCCGCTATTAAGATAAAATTCTTTGAACGAATTTTTACTTCAGTCGTCTTATGGATGTAAAACAAATAAGGAGGTTGTCAAAATGGAATTATTCGCTGACATTAATTGGGCTTTAATTGCACCTATATTGGTCATTCAGTTTATTTTATTTGTTGTTGCGGTGGTTGATTTAATAAAGATTGAAAAAACAAACGGTCCGAAATGGGTTTGGGCAATCGTTATATTAGTGTTCAACATTATTGGGCCTATCCTGTATTTCGTGATTGGAAGGAGAAATCAATAATGCCCTTGGTCACAGTTGAAAATTTGGAAAAAAGTTTTAAGGACTTACGAGTGATTAAAGGGTTAAACTTCGAGTTGGAAAATGGTAAATGTGTAGCTTTGATTGGAGCCAATGGCGCAGGTAAAACAACTACACTGAAAATGCTCTCTGGGCTGCTCGAACCAACGGAAGGTAAAATCTCTTTCGCCGGGGAAAAGCAGGGAGGTGACCATCGTCACTTAATTGGTTATCTCCCGCAGCATCCCGTATTTTATGATTGGATGACGGCGAGGGAATTTCTCGAGTATGTTGGAAAGCTATCAGGATTGCCTGCAAAGAAAGCGAAAGAGCGGTGTGCTGAGCTGCTGGAACTTGTGGGGATTGATGATGCAAAAAACAGGAGAATCGGCAAGTTTTCCGGAGGGATGAAGCAGCGTCTGGGGATAGCACAGGCAATCATACACAGGCCAAAACTGATTATGCTTGATGAGCCAGTTTCTGCGTTGGACCCTTTCGGCAGACGTGAGGTTCTTCAGCTGCTGGAAAAGCTAAAGAAGGAAGCGACTGTATTATTCTCTACTCATATCCTTAATGATGCCGAAGAAGTTTGTGAAAGTATTTTGTT
Organism: Mesobacillus jeotgali; assembly: GCF_002874535.1. Lineage (GTDB taxonomy): Bacteria > Bacillota > Bacilli > Bacillales > Cytobacillaceae > Mesobacillus > Mesobacillus jeotgali. Next base: position 2,623,097 of record NZ_CP025025.1, on the reverse strand, counting down.
TCTGCACAATGGAGAAATTATTGAGTCTGGAACAATGGATGATTTCCGAGAGAAATATCATCAGTCAAAAATAGATCTTGTCTTTAGCCAAGAAGCCTCCATCTTTCTAAAAACTCTTTCAGAACATCCAAAAATCGATTCCATTCAATTTGAAGGAAATAAAGCAAGTGTTTATACTGAAAAACTTGAAGCAGTTAAAGAGGTTATACTGAGCCAGGCAGCGAGGGAGAACTGGCCGCTCAATAAATATGAAATTGGGTCAATTAGTCTTGAGGATGTATTCATGAAGGTGGTGCAAAAATGAAGCAGTGGTTCACTCTACTAAACAAAGAGTTCTTGGAAATGGCAAGGAGCTATAAATGGATTTGGATGCCAATCACCTTTATTTTGCTTGGAGTGATGGATCCTCTGACTACCTACTATCTGCCGGAAATCCTTAATTCTGTGGGCGGCCTCCCAGAAGGTGCAGTATTTGAAATACCCGAACCTTCTGCTCAAGAAGTTTTTATCATGAGTTTGGGAGAATACCAGATGATTGGAATATTGATTATCGTCCTCTCCATGATGGGAACTGTTGCGGGGGAGAGAAAGAGCGGTGTCGCACAGCTGATCCTCGTAAAACCAGTTTCCTATTTCTCTTATATCACTTCTAAATGGGCAGCTGCACTTATATTAATCGTCGTTTCATTATTCCTTGGAATGTTGGCAAGCTGGTATTATACTGGGGTCCTGTTTGAATTCATTCCATTTGTCCTTGTAATGGAATCTTTCGGACTATATGCATTATGGCTCATATTGGTATTGTCCTTCGTTATCCTTTGCAGTGCTATGTTCATGCAGCCAGTCGCAGCCGGTATGGTAGCGCTTGTTACGGTCTTTATTACTACGATAGTAGGAGGTTCCTTCCAGCACCTCCTCGAATGGAGTCCTACACAGCTCCTTCCTTATGTTTCTGAAAGGTTGATTACCGAAAAGTGGCCAGAGCATGTTTGGCCAGCGACAGGTATAACTTTAACAATGACCATTTTGCTTGTATTATTGGCAATATATATCTTTAAAAGAAAAGAGCTTGCAGAATAAGATCTGGTCATAGACCGGATCTTATTTTTTTTGCTAGGAAGGAAGAACTGTTTTTACCGGAACTTTTGTCGAAATATTTAGATAAACAAAACATCAAAATGGTTCTTTTAACATATTTCAACAGGATATTATTTCAAAGGCAGACTTACGAATAATAAATTTTACCTAATTTTATGGATAAATACTGGATTTAGATGTCGAATTCATTATATTGCTAAAGTTTGATTTTTGAATATAATGAAAATTAAGAAAAAGGAGGGGTAATATGTCGACAAGAAAAAAACTATATGCAGGAACACTCGCTGTCCTTCTGGGTGCGGCTACCATTTTTAATGCTGGTGTAACCAAAGGGGAAGCAGAAGCAAATACAGAAAATACATACCTGGTCATATTTAAGGACCAGCAAGGACTTCCAGCAGGTTATGCGGAAGCAATCAAAAAAGCCGGAGGCCAAGTGGAAGATCGATTGGACAAGCTTGGTGCTGTAGAGGTTACCTCTAAAAATGCCAACTTCTTGAATGATGTAAAGAAGTCTTCTCTTGTTCTAGAGGCTGGTGTGGAGAACACGGTTTATCCTGAACAAACGATTGAAGGAGAAACAGTAGCGGTTGAAGACCTTACTGAAGGCGCAGATTTCTATAATCAATATATGTGGGATATTAAGCAAGTAACTAATAATGGTGAATCCTGGAATCTGCCAGGGGGAACAGGCTTGTCTGTAGATGGTGAAGATATCGTTGTAGGCGTAATCGACACAGGGATTGACTATAACCACCCTGATTTAAAAGATAATTATGCAGGTGGAAAATCATTTGTACCTGGATATTCTGACCCGATCGACCAGAACAGCCACGGAACCCATGTTGCCGGATCTATTGCGGCAAAAGGTGAAGCTCTTGGAGTGGGACCAGACCTTAAGGTAGCGTCATACAGGGTATTTGGACCAACTGGCGGTGCAGCCACTTCGCATATTGCCGAAGCTTTAATGACAGCCGCAGACGATAATGTTGATGTAGTAAACATGTCTCTAGGTGGTTATGACTGGTTCCAGGACCCAGCATACGCAACGAAAGATATTGTAGCTGATGTACAGTTATTCAACCGTGCGATCCAGTACGCAATCAAGAAGGGCGTAACCGTTGTCGGCTCTGCAGGGAACAACGCAGTGGACCTTAGCAGTCCTGGAAAATTGTCTGGTGATGACACAGGTGCTACTCACAGAAGTCCTAGCAGCCAGACGATGATCAGAGTTTCCGCTGGCGGTGCTTTAAAGAATCTTGCGTTCTACTCTAACTATGGAGTTGGAAAGATTGACGTGATGGCTCCAGGGGGAGACCTTGGTCCGAATTATGATCCTGTTACTCGTACGGGAAGAGATAATAGTTACCTTGCTTATAGCACTGTACCTGTACTAGATCCAGATACAAAAGAAGTCATTGGACATGGTTACGGCGGAAAAGGTGGAACATCAATGGCAGCACCAAAAACTGCTGCACTTGCTGGTGTGGTAATCGCTAAACATGGTAAGGATAAGCTTACTCCAGCTCAAGTCAAAGCGATCATCCAGAACTCTGCTGAAGATCTATTCAAACCGGGGTATGACGAGCAAACTGGCCATGGTCTGATCAATGCAGTAAATGCATTGAAATTGAAATAATCTAATGCAAAACCGGACAGGAACTTTCCAGTCCGGTTTTTATGTTGGAAAAAGGTAGAATGATTGGGCTCTTTGATTAATAGACTTAGAATGACGAAGTAGATTTTCCTCAAGGAGATAATAGATATGAGTATTCAGCAATATTACCAGCAGACAGCCCATATTAGTTTAAACGGTTCTATTATATCAGCGGGTCTTCTTACGATAATTTTGGCAGCAAGCATGCTGTTTTCCTGGAATATACCTCTGTTCCTGGTGGCAGTACCATTCTTGTTTTTAGTTTTCCTCCATTACAATCGCTTTATTTTATATAAAAAAAAATCAGAAGAGAGCGCGGAAACATTCCATCTCTATAATGATAAACAACTTTTTGAGCAAAACAACCTGCTTATCGCCTTTGCTCCTGCGCCTGCAGTAAGACTGCTCTTTTTTACTCCCGACGGAATGATGGCCGGAGAATTAAGGGAACTCAATGCTGGCAGTTACCGTTGGTTTATTCCATATTTTTTAGATAAAAGAATAAAAAAACAAATTGGAATCTATGACTCAGAAGGTAACCTGCATGGAAAGCTGAAACAGGAGCCTAATAGATTTAAATTGCTTAATACTCAAAATGAAGTGATAGGTATATTTTTTCCGAAAAAGAACAAAGGAGGGACAGTTGGTTCGGCTGTATTAAGTGGTGAAAGAAAGTTGGAAGTAGAAAAACCCCCAGGCACAATGCGAGAATTTAAATTTATTCGAGAAGACGGCAATACGACAGCCAGGCTGCAAAAAGGCTGGATGCCATTGGAGTGGACCAGGTTTTTCAAAGAAGCCAGTACCCCTGTTTTATCGTTCGACTATACGATGGGAGAGGCAGAGCGACTGGCTGTATTTGCTGCTCTCGCCAGTCTTTATATGTACTATGATCATTAGTTTGAAAATTGTTCCATTTTCAAAAGTTTCGTTTATATTGTTTTCTAATAGGTTAACAAATAGATAGAAACGTAAAGGAGGTTGGGACATGTTAAGCCAACGATATCAGGACTGTATCCAGGCGTGCTTAGAATGCATTGAAGCGTGTAATGTATGTTTTGATTCCTGTTTAAAGGAAGAAAATGTGAAAATGATGGCAGAGTGTATAAGAATGGATAGGGAGTGTGCTGAAATCTGTGGCATGGCAGTTACGGCAATGCAGACAAACAGCCACTTTGTTAACCAGATTTGCGGCTTGTGTGCGGAAATTTGTGAAGCCTGCGGCAATGAATGTAAAAAGCATGACCATGAACATTGCCAAAAGTGTGCCGAAGCATGCTTTAAATGCGCAGAAGAATGCAGGAAAATGGCATCTTAAAACTAGGAGAACCGGCAAACCTGACGCTGGTTCTTTTTATGTGTTAAAAGGTAATAAAAGAAGGCGTGCATTGCCTGAAAATCGCCTGGATCATGAAAAAGGGTAAAAGCAGAAGCCGGGCATTACCTGAAAATCCCCTTGATAAAGAAAAAGGGTAAGAGCAGAAGCGTTGCATTGCCCGAAAATCGCCTGATCAAAGAAAAAGGGTAAAAGCAGGGACGTTGCATTGCCTGAAAATCCCCTTAATAAAGAAAAAGGGTAAGAGCAGAAGTAATAATATTGAACAATTCCATTATTTATGGCATCTTGTAATATAACGAAGTGTTTTGGGGGCGTTACAATGATAATTGATTTGATTAAATGTCATGGTTCAAATAATGATTTTTTATTGATAGATGAGACCGACCGAGATTATAAGTTTGATGATTTTAAACGGCGTGATCTTGCATTGGCGCTTTGTGACAGGGAATCATCACTAGGTGCGGATGGAATCTTGTTCATCCGTCCAAGCAGGGTTGCAGATGCCCAATATCGGATTTTTAACTCTGATGGTACAGAAGCATCCATGTGCGGAAATGGACTTCGCTGTGCAGGACGTTATGTATGCGAGAAGCTTGGCGTCGAGGAAGCCGTAATAGAAACAATGAAAGCCAACCTCAGGGTGAAGAAGCATGAGGAGATTTTCGTTGATATCCCGACCTACCAGGTGGAAATATCACCGGTAACATTTGATTTGAAGGATTTGCCGTTAACTCTTGACAAGGAGACACTGATTCAGGAGAAGATACCTGAGTTGTCGGAGGAATTGACGTTTACAGCACTTGCAGTCCCAAATCCTCATTTGACGGCTGTGGTCAGCAAAGAGCAATTAGAATCCAGTTTGCAGACCAGATTAAGTGAAAAGGTAAATAATCCTAATGAGTTATTTCCTGACGGAGTCAATGTCAGCTTTATCAGGATCCTTGAAAAAGGCAGTATCTATGTGAGAACCTATGAGCGAGGAGTAGGCTATACGAATGCTTGTGGAACAGCAATGTCAGCATCCACACTCGTCACATGCTTGATGGGTGAGAATGAACTTGACCAGCCAATAAATGTGTACAATAATGGCGGGATGGTTCAATGCGCTGTACATAAAGAAGATGAGACTTTTACAATCAATTTGATTGGCAATGCTACTTTTGTCTATTCAACTCAAATGGAGGTTGATTTTACAAAAGAGGGGATCCTTGCGGAAATAATTGAACAGGAAGATTTTAACGAAGATACCCTGTATAGCAGGCTGCAGGAGCATGCTAAAAAGTATTTAAGTCAGTTTTAAACTTGAAAATCCTGAGGAACTTCCTCAGGATTTTTTTGTCTTTAAAACATTCAGGACCGGTTCGAAATTCTGTTCTGCTTTAGCTGCAAAGTAAGTCCTGAACGGACATCCTAACTTCTGCACACGGTGGATGATCGTTCCTAGATGGAAATCCTCGATACTTAAATTCTCGTTTACTTCCTCCCAGAATAGCGGAGTGGCTACACCTGCATGTGATTTACCTCGAGCGGAATAGGGGCTGACAATCGTCTTGCCTTCAGCATGTTGGATGTAATCTACATATAATCTGTTCCCCCTGTTTTTCTTCAACCGTTCAATCGTGAACGAGTCTGGATCTTTTGAAACCAGGTAGTTCGCGATAAAGGAGGTGAACAATTTGGTATCATCATAGCTATAGGTATTATCCGGGAGAGGAATGTACACCTGAAGCCCTTTGTTGCCGGAGGTTTTTATGAAGCTGACCAGCTGTAATTCATCCAATACCTCTTTTATATAAACGGCAGCTTTAATCGCCAAATGGAAATGTTCCCTTGACGGTGGGTCCAGATCAAAGACGATTTCATCAGGCCCCTTGCTGTTGAGCGTTTGGAACGGGATATGAAACTCAATGGCAATTTGATTCCCGAGCCAAAGCAAGGTTTTCATATTATTGCAGACAATATACTCGATGCCTTCAGATCTAGAAGTATCAACGAAATCCGGTGCATAATCAGGAACGTTTTTTTGATAAAAGGCTTCGCCGAACATGCCGTGAGGATAGCGTATTACTGTTAATAGCCGGTCTTCCAGGAATGGAAGCATATAGGGAGAAATCTCCCTTAAATAATGAATGTAATCAACCTTTTGAATCGGCGGTTCTTCCCAAATTGGCTTATCTGGATGGGTGATTTCAATATCCGGTGGCAGATTCTTCTGTTGGAAAACGAATTTTTCATACGTGCATAAATCTGGACTCAAATCGAACCGGAATTGATGGAAATGAGGCTCACGAAGCTGGTCCTCATAGATTTCCAGATATTTTACATCAAGGCAAATGCCAGGATCCACATAAATGAACTGAACATCTTCGCCGCTTTTATTTTGCTTGATAATCTGATGGAGAGCATTTTTTTCTTCTGGCTTAAAGCCGAAGATCACAAGGCCTATTTGGTGGATTTTTGAGTCTTTATAGACAGAGATATAAAAGTATCCATTGGATTTCTCATATGCCGTCACAAAACAGGAAACATACTTCCAATTCTTCGATTTAATCCACGTTTCCGTCCGTTTTCCTTCCTCCCATTTACTATTGTATTGTTTGGCAATTATCCCCTCACCATCGTAGATGACAACCTTTTCCCATAGGTCCTTCAAATTTGTTTCACTTGGGATAAGCTGGACCAAGTTCGGGTTTTGGTGGCTGGGAGAGAGTGGCAGTCCGATCTCCGAAAACAAGGATTGAAGTTTTGTCCGCCTGTCCTTATAACTTTCAGATGCTGTACTTTTCCCTTTTATCCTCAATAGATCGAACACCATCAGTCTGCATGGATTCCTATCTGCTTCTGCTTTTATTTTTCCCAGAGACCTCATTCTTCCCCTGATTTGGATTGCCCCAAAATTCGCCTTATAGGGATTCTCTAGGTAAACCAGCTCTGCGTCAAATGTAAGAGGAAGGTAAGGCTGGAACTCTTCCTTATTGGCGGCCAGGAACTCCGATAATTCCGGGAACAGCGGAAGCAGAGGTTTCCCATTTCGGCTTGTCAGTTCAATGTCCTGATCCCAGGTCAACAGGGCTCGAAAGCCATCAAATTTAATCTCATAACGCCATTCGTCTCCTTTTGGCGTTTCGAACGCCAGTGTAGGGAGCATTGGTTTCAGCATTTTCCCCATCCTTTCACCAGTCGTATTTATATTGTTCCTGTTTAAGCTCAAACTAGTACGCTGGCAAATGTTTTAATGCATGATAAATCCATTCTTAAGCACATTAGTAATAAAACAATAAGGTGGAGAACGTAATGCATACAATTTGGAAAGGGAGCATCAGTTTTGGGCTCGTCAATATCCCAATTAAACTTCATGCCGCAACTGAGGATAGAGACATTAAACTTCGTACCCTTCATAAAGAGTGCCACTCACCAATTAAATATGAGAAAACATGTCCTGTGTGTGATGTTGAAGTGAAAAACGAAGATATTGTGAAGGCTTATGAGTATACGAAAGGAAAGTTCGTCGTCCTTGAAGATGAAGACCTTGAAGCATTGAGGAAGGAGAACGAAGATAAAGCCGTGGAAATAATCGATTTTGTAAAAATATCTGAAATCGATCCGATTTATTTTCAGCGCAGCTATTTCATGTCTCCGAACGAGGGCGGTGGAAAAGCATATTCTCTTCTCAGGAAGGCTCTGGAGGAATCGCAGAAGGTCGGTATTGCCAAAATAATCATAAGGGCAAAAGAGCAACTCGCAGTAGTTAGAGTCTATAATAATACACTCGTAATGGAAACCATTCATTTCCCAGATGAGGTAAGAAATGCTGTAGATGTGCCGAATGTACCGGAAGAAGATAAAGTAACGGAAAAGGAACTGGACACTGCCATCATGCTCATCGATCAGTTGACAACGGAGTTTGAACCAGAAAAATACAAGGATGATTATCGGACAGCCTTATTAGAGCTGATTGAAGCGAAGCGTACCGGTAAAGAGCTTGTCACTCCTACAGAAAAAGAGCCTGTTTCCAATGTTACAGATCTTATGGCCGCACTTCAGGCCTCTATTGACCGTACCAAGCCAGAAAAGAAGAAAGAGACAGCTCCAGCAGCAAAGAAGAAAAAAACAGCTGCGAAACCAAAAGCAAAAGAAAAGAAACAAGCATAAAGAAGTCAGCTATGTACCAGCCGGCCCCTATATTGTGGCCGGTTTTTTAATTTCTGCATTAGACTTTAAAGGAAATTCCTAAATAAAAGAAGAATAAATCATTATAGAAAAGGGGGATTTTTTAATGAGGAGAGTTCTTGTGCTTGGAGGAACCCAGTATTTTGGGAAAAAGCTGGTCGAAAAGCTGATAGATAATGGCGATGAGGTAACGATAGCCACAAGAGGAAGTAAAAGTGATAACTTTGGTGAAAAGGTAAAGCGGCTGGTGATTGATCGCGAAAAGAAAGAGACGATGGAAGCAGCCTTCGAAAATAAAGAATGGGATCTGGTATATGACCAATCCTGTTTTTCGCCAATGGAGGCCAGGGATGCATCAGAGGTGTTAAAGGGGAAAGTGGGTCGCTATATTTTCACTTCTACTCAGGCGGTGTATGAGTTTGGTACGCTGCATGCAGAAGGGAATTTTGATCCTTATACATACCAAGTAACATACAAAAACAGAAAAGAGTATCCAGGGTATGAAGGGTACAAAGAGGCAAAAAGGGCCTCAGAAGCAGTATTCCACCAGCTTGGCTATTTTGATGTTGTTTCCGTACGATTCCCGATTGTCGTCTCTGAAGATGATTACACAGAGCGCTTGAAATTTCATGTTGATAAAATACTTGCCGGCCAACCAATAGGCATACCAAACCCTGAATTGCGGTACAGCTTCATACATGCCGATGAAGCGGCAAGCTTTCTGTTGGGAATCGGTAATTCAGACTTTGAAGGGCCAATCAATCCAGGTTCGGCAGGGGATATAAACCTGCGTGAAATGATCGAAAAAATCGAATTATTGGCTAATAAAGAAGCAAAAGTGGAGAACAGGACGACAAGCGGAATTGTATCACCCTATGCATTGCCTGGGTCCTGGTCAATCGACACTTCCCTTGCAGAAGAACTTGGCTATAAATTCACCGAATTGAATCACTTGCTGGATCAATTGATTAAGTATTATATTCAACAAAATGACTAAATGGAGGTATTACCAGGTGCCGAAATTCGTGCACCGTCCCGTTTTGAGGTGCATATGGCGAAAATGGCACAATAGGAAAAATGGCGTGAAAATTGTCCACGCCACTTTCCTATTGCGCCAGCATTTATAAGCCATTTCATTACAAATCAATACCTGCAAAATGATTTTAAATGCCATTGACAATGTTTGTTGTACAAGAAATAATGACGGTCATTTACACTGTCAAGTTTATGGAAGTTCGGAAGTCAATTTAAGGGTTCCATGCTACGAACATTACATTCAAGTATAGCCAGTATAACGATGAACATGGAATTTTACTTTATTTTTTTCTTCAACGAACGGAGCAGTTAGCGGAAAATTGATTTTTTCTAAAACAAGGGAAGACTTAATCTTAATCGAGTAACAAGCAATCCTAGAAATAAACGGAGAATTTCCGGTTAAACTGTAGAGTATAGCTCGGTAAGGGGTAAATAAGCGGAGGTTTTCCGGTTAAGCAAGCACGATTGCCAATTTTTTATGTTTTTCAAGTAAATAGGCGGAAATCTTCCGTCTATTTAAGCTGTTTTCCATGCCATTTTCTAAATAAGGGAAGTTTCTCCGCTTATTTATCGCCCATGGTAATCCCTTTACCAGGGACCGTTCTTTTATGGTGTGGAATAAACGGGTGCTTTGTTGAATAAGAACCATTATATTTGGGATCCGAAAATACATTGAATTAAAAAATGGCGTGTCAAAACTGATGTCAGTTTACACGCCATTTTTATTGTCATTTAAATGATATGCACCCTAAAACAGAATGGTTTATGAAATACGTGCACCTGGTTTTTCTTCATTCTGCTTTTACTGTAATTTGCATAATCGCATTATAGCCATAGCCTTTCTTGTTCCAGATAGCCTCTGCAGGCTGCGTTTTGCCTTCCCTGTCTGTTGCTCTGACGGAAATATGATATTCAGTAGCAGATTTAAATTCCATAGGATAACTCCATGACACAGTTTGATGTTCTTTAGGTGTTTTCTTCAATTTGGCTTGCTCCCAGCTATCTCCTTTATCAAAGCTTATTTCTACCTTCGAGACGACACCAGAACCTGTCCATGCGATTCCGATAATTTCGTGAGTACCGCTTTTAACAAGCTGTTTATCTTGTGGCTGCTGGATAATCGAATTCACATGATTTGTAGTCACTTGCTCGGATGTACCGTTTTGAAAATAATAAACATAATCATCTGTCTGGAAAGGACCTGTGAATTTGTCTTTAATAAGAAAGATTTCTTTAAGCCATTTTACAGAAGCCATCCCGTACCATCCTGGCACGATCAGCCGGAAAGGGAAGCCGTGTTTATTGGAGATGGGTTTCCCGTTGTATTCATATGCAATCATAACTTCAGGATGAAGGGCCCTCGAAATTGGCAAGCTTCTTTCAAAACGGATATATTGACTGTTCTTAACGCCTGCGTCCCTGCCTCTAAAAACGACCTCAGATACACCTGCTTTAATGCCGGTGTACTCAAGCAAGGTTTTTAATGGAACTCCCTTCCAGATACCCTCACTCATCGCACCATTTTCCCATTGCTCTCCAAAGACTTTCTCCTTAAAAAAAGCCCTCTTATTACCTGAACACTCGATTAACACCCTTTTGGATTTGGAAGGCAGTTTTAGGAGATCAGAGTAATTGAACAATAAGCGTGATCGACTGAGCCGGAAATTTTCAGTGTGAAGGACTCTGGTGTTAAAATCGGGTAAGGAAAATGACTCCTTCGGTAAAATAGGGAGTCAGCAACCGGTTCGATAAATGAAATAAAATGAATAGGGGTTTCCTGGTTTTCTGGATGAACACTTCTGGTTGTTAAGTGTGGACGTACCTTTCCGAACTGGTAATACATACTCATTCCTCCTCAATGTTAATTTATTTTTGGGCCATTTATGGAAGTACCTGATGTGGAAGGGAAATAATAAAAGGTTTTTTGGGATGGCTGTCAAATTATATTAAGAACAGATTCACTCGCGGTGAAAGAATAATAAGTTTTAACAGGGGGCAGGCAGATGGAAAAGAAAAGCAAATGGAAACTTATGATTTTACCTGCAAGTCTGTTTTTGCTGGCTTTTGGTCTATATGCTGGCTATTCAATGTGGGAGACAGGTAATCTTCAAGAAGTCAGGGGTAAAAGTGGTTCAAGCAATCTTAAAAACGGAGGTCAGACTGTCGCTGTATTTCAGGAAGAGTCTGATCAAGAAAACTACTCAACAGTTGGCAGCTTCATTCGTGAATTTCATACTAAATATAATGATACTCTCGGTTGGGGCGGAATAGAATCTGTTGATTGGGAGGAGCAGAGGGACATCGCTTCTGAAATACTATCTGTCCTGGTAACTGTTGAAACAGACAATACTGCGCTCAAAGCTGATTTTGATACCATATTAAATTACTCCAAGACCATTGAAGATGGAAAAAAAGATAAGAAGATATTACTTCAGCTTCACCGATATTTTCATGACCTTGATATTGAGTTCAACAGTTATAATAGGACGAGTGATTATTTTAATGTGACAAAATATAAAGACCCTGAGAATGGTTAATCCATTCCCACCAGGGCAACATAACAGAGAACAGCAGGGAAGGGAGTGAGGTCAGCCATGAAAATCGTGGTTATTTCTGACACTCATATGCCGAAAAAGGCAAAGAAGTTGCCTGAGAGGCTGCTCTTGGATTTGGAAGATTGTGATTACATAATTCATGCAGGTGATTGGCAGACCGAGGAGCTATATAATGAGCTTAAACAGTATGGACCTGTTATTGGAGTTACCGGAAATGTGGATGGTCCTGAACTCAAAAGCCTGCTCAAAACGAAAGAAATATTAAGAATAAGCGATTTTCATATAGGTGTTGTCCATGGACATGGCACCGGTAAAACTACCGAAAAAAGGGCATTAGAAACATTCGTGGATGACAAGGTCGATTGCATTGTATATGGTCATTCGCATATTCCTGTCCTAAAGAAAATCAATGGTGTAATAGTTTTTAATCCCGGCTCACCGACTGATAAAAGAAGACAGCAGGAATTCTCTTATGGTATCCTGACAGTCGGAGAAGAAATCAGGGCAGAGCATATCTTTTTCAAAGATAAAAATTAAATCATATATGCTATAGACAGGAGTGTTATTCAACAATGAAAACCTTTGAAGTGAAATTTCACGCAGAAGACCAGGTGGAAACAATGAAGGTCCAGAAACTAAGCAGTGAGGATTATGACCAGGCTACTGAAGGCGGAACACGTCATTTATTTGATTTAAATACAAATATAGGTTTTTTTGTCTTTTTTGATGCAGAAGATAAAGATGGCAAAGAATATTATTTGATGCTCCAATATGAGGACCAGAATGAGGAGCCATCGAATTGCTACGGATTCGAACTGAAGGATTTCTATGAATTTTCAGCATTATATTTGAATGATCTGGAATTTACTGAAGAACTTAATGAAGATGAAGGGGAGCTTGGTCCTGTTCAACACCTTGCCCATCTCCTTTATCATATTATTGAGGAAGGCAAGGCAGTAGAAGTATAAGATCAACTTAAAAAAGAGCAGAATTCTGCTCTTTTTAATTTGTATCCGATTCATCCTCGGGAGGCAGGTTTTCCTCACAATAGTTCTTTACTTGTACCACTTCATCATCCTCAAGTTCAAAATCGAGAACCTGTTCCGTTTCCTGTTCAATGAAATAGCTCTGCAGGATCCGTCTTTCATCGCCGTTTACCAGGAAAAGAACCTTCAAAAGCAGGCCTTTTTCAGTATAGAGCTCGTCCTCCTCGTCTACCTCGATATGTAAAAAGTATTCAAATCTGTTTCCTGTAAGAAGTCCGAATGGATCTTCAAGGAGTTCGACAGTATGTCCGGTAATATTCATGAATGCTCATCCTTTTAATTTTGTCACCTCTATTATATATCGAAAACATCAAAAACAATCAAGAAATTCGCAGCCGAGTGAAAGAATGCAGGATAGAGAGCAGCTTTCAGGACTTAATGAAAACATGCAGTATGTGGAATTTGAAACTGGGAACAAATCTACTTTTTATTTCTCCGTTGAATGAGCTCTGACAGAAACTGAGAATATAACCGGTCTTTATTATCCCTGTTGCATGCGCTGGAAGAAATAACATTGTGACAGCTTTTTAGGATCTGGGGTCAAAGCTGTCAAGAATCTAGTGTTATTTTGACAGCTTTTCAGGATACGAGGTCCAAGCTGTCAAGAATCCAGTGTTATTGTGACAGCTTTTCCAGATTTGAGATCAAAGCTGTCAAGAATCCGTGATTATTGTGACAGCTTTTCTGGATTCGAAGTCAAAGCTGTCAAGAATCGGTTATTATTGTGACAGCTTTTCAGGATTTGAGGACAAAGCTGTCAAGAATCCAGTGTTATTGTGACAGCTTTTCAAGGTCTGGAGTCAAAGCTGTCAAGAATCCGTTATTATTGTGACAGCTTTTCAGGATTTGAGGACAAAGCTTTCAAGAATCGGTAATTATTGTGACAGCTTTTCAGGATTTGAGGACAAAGCTTTCAAGAATCGGTAATTATTGTGACAGCTTTTCAGGATTCGAAGTCAAAGCTGTCAAGAATCCGTGATTTAGGACGCATGACACCCCAACACCAGGACACTCTATTTCAAAGAAACAACTTCAATGCCTGATAGCCAAAAAACAGAGCAAAGCCAATTAATGAAAGTCCGGATGTAAGTGAAATGAAAGTCAGTAACCTTGTTGTAAGAAGCTTTCGGAAGCTGCTGGATATAGCGGCCATAATGATATCCCAGAGTACAAGGCCTAGTATGATGCCAAAACTGTAAATGACAAGTTCGCCCGTTCCGTAGGAGGAAGCGGTCTTGGCAAGGACAGACCCGTAAATTCCCAGCCAAAATAAGATTGTCAGCGGGTTGGAAATCGACATGATAAACCCTGATAAAAAAGACTTAAAACCGGAATCTGCACTTCGATTATCCATGACGATTTTTCCAGAGTTTATGATTGTTTCTACGCCTGTATACATCAACACAAAGAATCCAAACAGCCAGAGAAAAGATTGCATGAACGGAGTCTCTAGATATTTAACAACTCCAAGATAGACAGTAAGCATGTAGATGATATCTGCTGTCAGGGCTCCCAGGCCGAGAAGCCACGCCTGAAAAAAACCGCTCTTGATTCCTTTGTCCATCTGCGCTGCATTTACTGGCCCAATCGGAGCGGCTAGTGATAATCCGAGAAAAATATAGCCTAAGAAGACATTCACTTTTTAAGTACCTCCAATAGTCAAAGCGTAATTTGCTTGTACTATTTCTATTCAGACATCTGAAGGCGTACAACCTAATTTGAATATTTTTTTAGGCAGTCTTAATAAATTCTGGATGAAGAGAATATACTAGTAACTGTTGCGCCGGCACTACCGGTATGTCACTTTTGGTAAAAATAAGAAAGTGTGGTAAAATGGAATAGATATCAACTTTCGGATCATTCATTTATTATAAAAAGTTACATTTGCCAGCTTTTTATAATAAATGAATTTTTTTATCAATCGAACGATGATAAGGTCTTTTCGAATATTATGTTGCTTGCTTTTCAAGTGATCCTGACAATCAACTTGATAATTACTAATCGAAAAAGACCATAACTAAACCTATAGGAGCGTGAGGAAATGGCATTTGGAAGAAAACCGCCTGAAGAGATCGTAACCGCTGAAACGAAAGTATGGGTATGTACTTCTGATGATTGCAATTGCTGGGTTCGCGACAACTTTAAAAGCAGCAATGTCCCCGCTTGCCCAATTTGTCAAAGTGATATGGAGCAGACAACTAAGGTTCTTGAAGTGGTTAACAACCATAGTCAGAATCTAATCGGATAATCAAAAGCAAAAAACAGTCTGGCTATCCAGGCTGTTTTTGCTTTTTCCAATGGTTGTTTCCTTAGCCTTTGGGGTTCTGTTCTATACGTAGTGATCAGGGGTAATTATTTGTGTTTTCTCTAGGTAGAGAAGAGTCTTTCTAAACAAAAAAAGTGCCCATTGTATAGGCACCTTTTCTGTATGCGGATGAGAGGACTTGAACCTCCACGGTGTTGCCACCACTAGAACCTGAATCTAGCGCGTCTGCCGATTCCGCCACACCCGCGTATTTATATAAGAATTATAGCATAAAAACTATCGAATACAATTATAAAATATCACTCTACTTGCTTATAGAAATATGTACAAATCTATTTTTAAATAATTGGACAGGTAGTATTAGGATTGGATTCTCGAACATACAATGTACAAAGTTTTTGTGTGTTGGGGGACGAGGTCTTGAATGTCAGTTTACTAGTCAGTTACATTTTTCTTGGATTAACCTTGGCAGCCCCGATTGGCCCGGTAAATTCAGCCAGGCTGGATAAGGGGATCAAAAATGGTTTCTGGCATGCTTGGATTGTAGGGACAGGTTCAATGATTGCAGATGCTATCTTTATGCTGTTAATCTATTTAGGTCTTGTGAATTTTTTGGACATGCCTATCATTCAAATTTTCCTTTGGTTATTTGGCGGATTTGTCCTCATTTACTCTGGGATTGAATGTATTGTAAAGGCGAATAACATTGATCTCGCTTTTAGCCGTGGTAAAGAGTCGATGCTAAAATGTTTCCTTACGGGGTTTATCATGTCGATCAGCAGTCCTTTATCCATCCTTTTCTGGCTAGGAATCTATGGTTCTGTACTTGCAAAAACCGCCAGCAACTATGGACGAACAGACCTGCTGATTTATAGCAGCATGATTTTCCTTGGTCTGGCATTGTGGGATATTTTTGTAGCAGCGATAACCACCGGATTCAGGAGATTTTTGAATTATAGCAGTTTGAGGGCTATTTCAATATTGTCTGGCCTCTCTTTGCTTGGTTTTGGAGTTTATTTTGGATACCAGGGTATCAAGGCGTTAATATTATAGGGACATTATTGAGAAGAACCTCCGTTATGGAGGTTTTTTTATTGTCTGATAACTTTCAAAAACATTCACGGATGATTTTATATTTGATTAATAATGATTGTTTTTGAAAGAAAATGATTGATTTTTGAAATCGATTACATTATGATGAAAATACGAAGCAAATAGGAGGAATGGCTCATGTTAACACCTGAGCGCCACCAGCTCATATTACAAATGATTAAAGAAAAACCAATAGTAAAAATACAGGAAATAGTTGATCTCACTGAAGCTTCGGAATCAACCATCCGTCGCGACCTGACAATTCTTGAGGAGGGGAAGTTTCTGAAAAGAGTGCATGGCGGAGCAGCCAGACTAAGGGGCAAACTCCAGGAGCCAAGCATGGTTGAAAAATCCACCAAATACCTTCAGGAAAAAAAGCAAATCGCTCAATATGCTGCAGGTCTTGTGGAAGAAGGTGACAGTATTTATCTTGATGCCGGCTCGACTATTTTCGAGATGATCAGTTCATTACAGGTTAAAGATATTGTAGTAGTCACTAATGGTCTCATGCATTTACCACAGCTGCTTGAAAAAAATATTGAAACATATGTGATAGGCGGATATGCGAAGCCAAAAACGAATGCGATTATCGGAAGAGGGGCTCTGGCAAGCCTTGAACAGTACCGCTTTGATAAATGCTTCCTCGGAGTGAACGGTATCCATCCTCACTCAGGGTATACGACACCAGACCAGGAAGAAGCAATGATCAAGCAAAAAGCGATGACTTTATCTCGAGAATCCTTTGTGCTTGCTGATGACAGCAAGTTTTCGGAGATTACGTTCGCCAAAATAGCAGACTTGCATGAAGCAACGATCATCACCAATACAATTGATGAAGATCATAAAGGGCAATATACGAGCAAAACTTCAATAAAGGTTGTGACATCATGATTTACACTCTGACTCTTAATCCATCAGTTGATTACATTGTTGAAGCGGATGAAATCCAACTAGGCAGTTTGAATAGAAGTTCAAACGAAACAAAGCTTCCTGGCGGTAAAGGGATTAATGTTTCAAGGGTCCTTCGTTCCCTTGGAGTTGAAAGCAAGGCAACAGGTTTTATTGGAGGCTTCACCGGCAAGTATGTCGAGGAGTTTCTTAATCGGGAAGGCGTGCAAACAAGATTTGTCAATGTCGAAGGTGATACACGCATTAACGTTAAGCTTAAGGCCGGAACAGAAACAGAAATAAATGCCCGCGGCCCTGAAATCTCAACAATGGCAATAGAGTCATTGAAGGATCAGATCATGCTGCTTGGAAATGGCGATTTTCTGATCCTTGCTGGAAGCATCCCATCCAGCATGCCTGAATCCATATATGAAGAAATTGTCCAAATCTGCAAGAAGACTGGGGCAGAAGTAATCGTAGACGCTGAAGGTGACTTGCTAAAAAGCATTCTTGACTACAGGCCATTCCTGATCAAGCCGAATCATCATGAATTGGGACAGTTGTTCAACAGGGAAATCACCGATGCTGATGAAGCCATTTTTTATGGGAAAAAGCTTGTTGAAGCTGGTGCTAAAAATGTCATTGTCTCATTGGCTGACAAAGGTGCTGTCTATATCAATGAAAACGATGCCTATAAAGCCGCTGTTCCTCAAGGTGAAGTCAAAAGCTCAGTAGGTGCAGGGGATTCAATGGTTGCTGGTTTCGTGGCCCAGTATTTAAAAACTGGTGATCGAAAAGAAGCATTCCGTTATAGTGTTGCATCTGGAAGCGCAACTGCGTTTTCAATAGGATTATGTACACCTGATCAAGTTGAACAACTTCTTAAAGAAGTAAAAATACAAAAAAACTAGTAAGGGGGAGAAACCATGAGAATTACAGAACTACTGACTAGAGAGACGATTCTGTTATCCATGAGTGCTGCATCAAAGCAAGATGCAGTGAATGAGCTTGTAGGAATGCTAGAGCGGGCGGGGAAAATTACAGACCGCGATGCTTTTGAAAAAGCAATCCTAAAACGTGAACAACAAAGCACTACAGGCGTAGGGGACGGGGTTGCTATTCCACACGCGAAAACTTCAGTCGTGAAGGATGCGACAATTGTATTTGGCCGGTCAGAGGCTGGAATCGATTATGAATCGTTGGACGGACAGCCTGCACACCTGTTCTTCATGATTGCAGCACCTGAAGGCGCGAACAATACCCATCTAGAAGCACTGGCACGACTTTCTTCCATTTTGATGAATGCCGAAGCACGTGAAAAACTCCTTGGGGCAAAAACAGCTGATGATGTGATTGAAATTATTAACAGCTATGACCAGGAAGAAACCGAAGAGAAGGTTGCAAGGAATAATAAAAAATTCATAGTAGCAGTAACTGCATGCCCTACTGGAATTGCCCATACGTACATGGCTGCAGATTCATTAAAAGCTAAAGCAGCTGAAATGGGCGTAGATATCAAGGTTGAAACAAATGGTTCTGGCGGGGCGAAAAATGTCCTTACACAGGAAGACATAGAAAACGCAGAAGCAGTCATCATTGCGGCTGATACAAAGGTGGATATGGACCGATTTGCCGGAAAGCCATTAATTGATGTACCTGTTGCCGACGGAATCCGCAAACCAAAGGATCTGATCGAAAAGGCTGTCAAAAAGGATGCACCGTTATACCAGGCCTCAGGCAATCCATCGTCAGATAAGAAAGAAAGCCGTGGCGGAGTCTATAAGCATCTGATGAATGGCGTATCGAATATGCTTCCTTTCGTTGTCGGGGGCGGTATCTTAATCGCCATTTCATTCATGTTCGGCTATAACGCCTTTAATCCAGATGATCCATCTTACCACCCAATTGCCAAAGCCTTGATGGACATAGGTGGAGGAAGCGGTGCGTTTGGATTACTAGTACCAATTCTTGCAGGTTTCATCGCACTAAGTATTGCTGACAGACCAGGTTTTGCTCCGGGTATGGTTGGTGGATTGCTTGCTGCCACTGGCGGTGGTGGGTTCCTTGGCGGTTTGGTTGCCGGATTCCTCGCTGGATATCTTGTGTTGGGGCTAAAGAAATTGTTTGCAGGACTTCCTGCTTCACTTGAAGGAATTAAGACAATTCTCTTGTATCCGTTATTCGGTATTGCTTCAACTGGATTCATCATGCTGTTTTTGGTAAACAAACCAGTCGGAGCCCTGAACCAGGCAATCACAGATTGGCTGTCAGGATTAGGGACAGGGAACGCTGTATTGCTTGGAATTGTTTTGGGATTAATGATGGCATTTGACATGGGTGGACCTGTTAACAAAGCAGCTTACGTTTTCGGAACTGGCTTGCTTGCAAACGGCGTGTATGAACCGATGGCTGCGATCATGGCAGCAGGTATGGTACCTCCTCTTGGCATCGCACTTGCGACAACTTTCTTTAAAAAGAAGTTTACCAAGGAAGATCAGGATGCAGGAAAGGCTAACTATATAATGGGACTTTCTTTCATCACAGAAGGTGCTATCCCGTTCGCAGCAGCAGATCCATTGCGCGTTATTCCTTCAGTAATGGCTGGATCAGCTGTTGCCGGCGGATTGACGATGATGTTTAACATTGGACTGAGGGCTCCACACGGTGGACTGTTCGTAGTGCCGCTCGTCGAAGGAGGATGGCTGTTATATCTGGCTGCAATTCTCATCGGCTCTGCTGTCACAGCAATTTTGCTTGGAATATTAAAGAAACCAGTTGCCAGATAAAAAGCGAGGCCTGCAGAGTTCCAGTCTGCAGGCCTTTTTGTGTGAATATGAATATTTCCATTACTTTGCAGATATGATTTTATGAAGTGATTTGTGAAGGGGGAATGGGGATGGCGAGGGACTTCAAAAGTGCCGCCTTGTATGAGCACCGTTTTTGGCTACAGGTCCTTGGTGACCACGGGAGATTTCTGCATGAGGCGCTGGTGCCTGTAGAGCAAGAGGAAATAGAGACGGCAAAGTACTTTATTAATACTTTTGACAGTCTGCTGCAAAGGGTGGAAACAACCGATCTCATTCATTTGAGCATGAGAGCGGACGAAGAAGCGAAGAAAATCAGGGGATTTAAGCTTGACCTAATAGAAAAAATGCTGACAGGCAATGTGAAAATCCATTTGGGTCCTACTTTTATCAACCATATGGTCAATGAGGTTGAGGAATATATCAGAGTTCTAGAGTACCTTAAAAGGGGCGAGGAACCGCCGATATTCCACGAATTGCACCATCATACTGTCTGGCTGCTTGATGCGGCAGGCCATGCCGGTGCTATTCAAAGTAACCTTGACCAGGTTGAAAAGCGCCTGAAGGCAAAGAGTGAAAAATACATGAAGCATTTTGAGGATTTCTATTTAAAAGCAGTCGAGATGACTGGTTATTTGAGAACGAATTTAACCTCTTTTCCAGCTTTGCAAAGGATGAATCAAGAGGTATCACTTGAAATTCAGCTGTTCATGAAATTTCTTGATGAGTTAAAGGAACTCGAGTTAACTGAACAGGCATTGGGAAGTTTTGCTCCGCTGATGGCTGACCATATGTTCAGGGAGGAGTGCTATTATTTATCTAAAGTCGCAGAAGCGGCCTCTATGGATCAACCTGGATGTGATCCTGGCAAACCTAGGTTGAAGGAAAACTAAACCTGGCGGATACTAGATAGATTTCCGTTCTTCTAGTATCTTAGCCCTAATTTTTCATCTAAATAGAACAGATGTTCTTATTTTGGACAAGGTTATGTTATACTTGAGAAGCAATAGTCAAATCTCAAGGGTGGTCGGCTAGCCCCGCAGGAAGGGGGTGATGCCTTTGACGGTATTCGAGACCTTTATGGCGATGTTTTCATTTGCCAGTTTGATCCTCGCAATCCTCACGTTGAGCCAAAAAAAATAGACCTCCCTTAACTGTAATACAGTGAGAGGTCCAGCTGCTTCTTTGCCGATCCTCTAAGGGAAAGGCTATTGCGGAGACTGTCGGTGGGCCAACACCGGCAGTCATTCTGTACAAATTATACAATACAAGGATACCATACAGGGCTGTTAAAGTCACGATTATAAGCACCTTTATGCATGAGATGTTTTGCCATTTGGTTATACTGGGGAAGTTATGTTAACCCATGCATAGGGAGTGAATGGAATGACTTTATGCAATTTAGAGTATGGTGATCTTTTTTACGAAGAGATTGGGCAAGGAAGTCCAATTGTCTTTTTACACCCACCGGGAATGGGAAGAAAGGTGTTTCGACACCAAAGGCCACTGAGCCAACGATATAGACTAATTCTTCCCGACTTAAGCGGTCATGGTGATTCAACAGCTGTATTAGAAAGGGTTACAATCCAACAGTATGCCAAAGAAGTCTTGAGACTGGTTGATTCAATCGGGCTGGAAAAAGTCACATTGTGCGGCTATTCCTCCGGAGGCAGCATCGCACAGGAATTTGCCCTGACTTACCCGGAAAGAACAAAAACGCTTATTCTTTCTGGCGGCTTTGCAGAGGTACATTCACCTGCATTGAAATATGAGCATTTGATGGGAATGTATTTCGTTAAAAATTCTCCTAAAACCCTGGCAAAGGTGATTGCAACCGCACATACCTTTGATAAGAATTACAGGACAGAACTCATTGAACATATGTTAAAAGCTGATTTGAACACATGGTTCCATTTTTATCACGAGTCCTTAATGTACTCTTGCAGCGGAAGACTGAAAAATTTAAATGTCCCTTTGCTGCTTATTTATGGTTCGAGAGATTTCATCAACCAGCACATAAGGGCCTATGAAAGAGAATTGGGACATTTCCAAAAAGCTATTATTCCAAAAGTCTCACATCAAGTTCCTGTTAAGAAATGGCAGGAGTTCAACGCTGAAATTGAGAAGTTTTTGGAAGAAGAGCAAGCTGACTGGCGTTGAAAAACGCATTGTTCAATTAGACAATGCGTTTTTACGCCTCTTTTTTATCTGGTTTTATGGCAAGAAATGTTGCTAGAGCGGCAGCGATACTTAAAGCGGTTAGGATTATGAACATTAGCTTATTTGAATTTTTCATCATAAGAGCGATGATGGGAGGACCTGCAGCTACTCCTATGAACCTCATTGAGCTATATATGGATGTGATGGTACCTCGTTCTTCTTTTTCAATACTCTCAGTGATTAAGGCGTCCAGTGGCGGCAGGCTTGCACCTATACCGATGCCGGCAACAAGGAACATGGAAATCAAAAACCATAGCTCTCTTGAAAAGCTCAGGAGGGCCACTGCTATACCAAGCAAAACTAAGCTGGAGAACGTAATCCACTTCATAAGGACCATATTCTTTTTTATAACTTTACCTGTGATAAATGATGAAAGACATAGAGCCCCTAATGGCAGGGCAAGAACCAGTCCTTTTTTCAAATCCTTTATTCCATAGTTGTTCTCCAGAATATCCGACAGATAAAATAAGACTCCAAACAATACGAACATGACAATAGCACCAATAAAAAAGATGGCATACAGCCAACGCCCATTTTCAGTGAAAATCAATTTTATTTTCTTTAGGAAATCCTTGAATGGCAATGGTTTCTGTTTCTTTTTTGGACTTTTAACCAGGAAGATCATCATGATTATTGAAAGGGCACAGAAAACGGGTATTGAAAAGAACGGGATAAACCAGATGATTCCTGCCAGGAATGACCCTAATACTGGGCTGAGAACCTTTCCAAGCGTGTTAGCAGTTTCGATTTCTCCGAGGGCTCCGCTTACTTCATCATCGTTTTTGAACATATCTCCAACCAGTGGCAAAACGATTGGAAAAGCACCGGCTGCTCCAACGCCCTGTAAGGCTCTTCCGATTAAGACAACCCAGTATCCATCGTTCATTTGCCATGAGGCCCACCCTGATATGGTGCCGCCAATTCCAGTGATGATCAGGCTTGGAATTATGACTTTCTTTCGACCAATATGATCAGATAAATACCCCGCTAACGGGATTAAAAATATCGCTACTATTGAATATACGGTTATGATCAGGCTCGATTGAAAGGCGGATATACCCATCTTCTTCTCCATGACAGGCAAAACTGGAATCAGCATCGAATTTCCAAGTGTCATCACGAGTGGAATGGATGCGATCGAGACAATTGCCCATTTTTGATTATTGGCACCATCCTTTTTCGTATCCTTTTCTTGTTTTTTCGAAACTCCTCCGGCTTTAGGAAACAAGTTTTCAATATAATTCATGATCGTAACCTGCCTTTTTTCATACTATTTTTAGTGTGGACTTAAACAATAGAAAAAACAGATGTCTTTTTATGGGAAAGGTTTTTTCTGTGAAAAATCCTTATGGAGTTTTTAGAGTGAAAAGGATAAAATAATTGGAAAAGGCTTGAAGGGTGTTGAAATCATGGCACAAATATTGTATTTGAACGTTGGGATGCCAGAGCTAAGGGATTGGAATGGTAGACAAGAACTTTCTGCTATAGGAAAACAAAGAGTGAAACAGGCATTTCTTTCAAAAGATAACTTTCAGGGGGATGGCGTGGCAGCTACAGAATTTCACGGAGGCCCTGACAGGGCTGTTTGTTTTTATCCAGCAGAGCATTATTCAAAATGGTCTGCTGAATTCGGAAAAAAACTTGAACCTCAAACCTTTGGTGAAAATATATCGGCATCACGAATGACGGAAGCCGAAATCTATATTGGGGATACATACAGGCTTGGAGAAGCTGTTGTCCAGGTGTCACAGGGAAGAGTACCTTGTTCAAAAATCTCGAAGAATAACAGTATAGACCAATTGCTGAAAAGGGTAGTGGAGACAGGCTATACTGGCTATTTCTTTCGTGTTCTTCAGGAGGGAATGGTCTATGAAGACTCAGAAATTATCTTGCTGGAGAGGAAGCAACATAATATTTCGATCTTAAGGGCTAATGAAATTTATTTTCACCATAGGAAAGATTATGAGGCGATTGAAGAACTTTTGGAAATTAATGAACTGGCAGAGGATTGGAAGCATAACCTTCATAAACTTTTGAGGCAGAAAAATTAAAATATTTAATTTTTTATTTGACATTTACTTATCACCGCTTTAATATAATGAATAACATATTGTAAGAGCAATGACGAAGAGTAGTAACTGTATAAGATTCTTCAGAGAGCTGATGGTTGGTGAGAATCAGCGTAACTTTAACAGCGAATGGACTTCCGAGCTTCCAGACCGAACCCCATTGGGGCAGTAGGCTTTGGCGAACATGCCTTATCGTTATAAAAGGCAGGCATTAAGCATTAAATGCTCGATGCTGTTAAGTGAGCTGTTTTACAGCTAATTAAGGTGGCACCACGGGTCTCTCGTCCTTATTTTTTAAAAAAATAAGGAGAGGGACCCTTTTTGTATATCTAAAATAACCCATAATTATATTATGTAAACTCGATGAGCAAGAAGAGTAAGCAGGATATTTCTTTTGCAGAGAGCCGGGTATGGTGTGAACCGGTACAGAAATGCCTGCCGAATGGCCTTGCGAGAGGCAGCCTGAAATAGCAGTAGGGCTTGCCCGGGATTCCGCCGTTAAAAGGATAGGGTATAACGAAACTTCTTTTGGTTTCCTGTACCTGAAGAGTGGGAGTCACACGGCTCCAATATGAGGTGGCACCGCGGTCCAATCGTAATCGTCCTCTATACAGCACAATTTTTGTGCATGTATAGGGGACTTTTTTATTTTCTAAAGGAGGATTTATATGAATGTAGAAGCACCAGATGTTTTTATCGAGGAAATTGAGGGCGATACATTAACGCCTATATCTGTATTTCAAACGATTTCCGGAAAGAAAAAATTCCTTCTGGAAAGTTCCCATAAACATAATGATTCCGGCCGTTTTTCTTTCATTGGCTGTGATCCCGTTTACGAGCTCTTGAATGAAAAGGGTAAGACTTATCTGGTAAGAAAAGGCGATAAGGAGCGAGTACAGGGTACCTTTTCAGAGGTTCTGAAAGAAGTGCTTCCTAGAGTAATCCCTAAATTTGAAATTCCTTTCATAGGTGGCGGTGTCGGTTTTGTAAGCTATGATTTCATTCGCGACTTTGAAGAAATTGGGCCGCTAAATGAAGATCCCCTTGATATGCCAGAAGCACATTTGATGTTCTTCAATGAAGTCATCGTGTTTGACCATCTTAAACAAAAGATCAGACTGATAGGCATTCCGTTTCCGGAATACAGCCAAGAGGCGCTCATGAAGAAAATAAAAAAACGCAAAGAAGAACTTGATTCGCCAATTAAAAAACAGCCTGTCAATCGATTTTCTCTTTCAGATTTTAAAGCCTCGCAAAACAGGGAGGAGTTTGAAAAATCGGTCAGGACAGCAAAGAGCCTGATCGAAGAGGGAGAAATCTTTCAGGTTGTGCTGTCAAGAAGGCTAGCAGCGGATGCAAAAGGAGATCCATTTTCGTTCTATCGAAAGCTGCGAGTAAATAATCCCTCCCCTTATATGTACTTTATTGACTTTGAAGATTATGTTGTTGCCGGCACGTCCCCCGAAAGCCTCGTGAAGTACCGGGATGGAACGATGATTGCAAACCCTATTGCAGGTACCAGGCCGAGGGGACTATCCCCGGATGAGGATTTTGAACTGGAACTGGAATTGAAGGATGACGAAAAGGAACTGGCTGAACATAAGATGCTCGTCGATCTCTCAAGGAATGATTTAGGCAGGATTTGTGAAGTCGGCAGTGTCAAAATTGATAAGTTCCTGGCTGTAGAAAGGTATCAGTTTGTGATGCATCTCGTATCTGAAGTAAGTGGGAGGCTGTTGTCAGATGCCCACCCAATGGATGGGCTGGCGGCGTGCCTTCCAGCAGGGACAGTGTCAGGAGCTCCAAAAATTCGGGCGATGCAAATCATAAATGAGCTTGAATCGGAAAAAAGAGGTGTCTATTCAGGAGCGGTAGGTTACTTTTCTGCTTGTGGAAGCATGGATTTTGCCCTTGCAATCAGAACATTGATTGTCAAGGATGGCAAAGGGTATCTCCAGGCAGGTGCAGGCATTGTATATGACTCTGACCCGGCGAAAGAGTTTGATGAGACGAACCATAAATTAAAAGCATTGATGGAGGCAGCCCATGATCCTGCTGATCGATAATTACGATTCATTTACCTATAACCTTTACCAGTATCTAAGCGAACTGGGTGCTGAAGTGAAAACAATCAGGAACGATAAAATATCGGTTCAGGAAATCTCACGAATGGAACCTGAAGCAATTGTCCTTTCTCCGGGCCCAGGCAGGCCGGAACAAGCCGGAATCTGTGTAGATACTGTTAAACAATTGGCGTCATCAATCCCTATTCTTGGTATATGTCTTGGCCATCAGGCAATAGCCCATGCATTTGGCAGTTCCATCATCAAGGCTAAAAAAATCATGCATGGCAAGCAGTCCAAACTCCAGCATACAGGCACTTCTCTGATGAATGATCTCGAGGAACATCCTGAAGTAATGCGATACCACTCTTTGGTGATCGACCGTATGACGCTTAATGAAGGTTTTGAGGTTCTGGCTGAGGCAGCTGATGACGGGGAAATCATGGCAATCAAGCATAAACATTATCCTTTATACGGACTTCAGTTTCATCCAGAATCGATTGGTACGAAAAGCGGAAAGCAAATTTTATCGAATTTTCTAACCGAAAACAGAAAGGAGACTTTAACGTATGAAACATTATCTTGAAATGCTGGTGGAAGGAAAATCGCTGATGGAGCATGAAATGGAAGAAGCTGTCCAGGAAATTTTCACTCAAGAGACGACAGACAGTGAAATTGCTTCATT
Source organism: Mesobacillus jeotgali (assembly GCF_002874535.1). Lineage (GTDB taxonomy): Bacteria > Bacillota > Bacilli > Bacillales > Cytobacillaceae > Mesobacillus > Mesobacillus jeotgali. The sequence continues at coordinate 2,596,110 of NZ_CP025025.1, read as the reverse complement.
TTTAACGGGGCTCAAGTCAAAAGGAGAAACCGCTGAGGAAGTATCTGGGTTGGTAAAAACCATCAGAAAGCATGCACTTACTTTTACAAAAAATATACCGAATGTTCTTGATAATTGCGGAACAGGAGGAGATGGATCAAAAAGCTTCAATATAAGCACTACTTCTGCATTTGTCATTGCCGGAGCCGGAATAACGGTAGCAAAGCATGGAAACAGAAGCGTTTCGAGCAAGACAGGAAGTGCGGATGTTTTGGAGGCACTCGGGGTCAGTCTCGACTTCTCTCCGGAAGCAACAGAAGAAATTCTTGAACAAAATGGGATTGCTTTTCTTTTTGCTCCTTATGTCCACCCGAAATTGAAACAAATCATGAAGGTAAGAAGGGACCTGAAAATTCCTACCATCTTTAATTTAATCGGACCACTGACAAATCCAGTACAGCTTGATTACCAGCTGCTTGGAATTTACCGAAGGGATTTGCTCGATAAGTTTGCCCATGTTCTTGCAAATCTGAACAGGAAGAGAGCCATCGTCATCAACGGAGCAGGAGGGATGGATGAAGCATCTCTTGCGGGTGAAAACCAAATGGTCATCGTTTCAGAAGGAGAAATTCAACGGATCAATCTAAAGCCTGAAGAAGTGAACTTGCCATTATACGACAATAACAGTATCAGGGGTGGAGATGCACGCGACAATGCGGACATATTGCTCCAGGTTCTTCAAGGTAAAAAGGGGGCACACCGGGATACTGTGCTGCTCAACGCAGGTCTCGGAATTTATACCGCTGGTAAGGTGGAATCGATTCTTCAGGGAGTAGATCTGGCGGTGGAAAGCATCGATTCAGGCAGGGCACTATCCAAACTGGAGAATTTAATTAGCATCAGCAATCGAAACAAAAAGGCGGTAGGATGAGATGGGCACAATACTTGATTCAATCATTGAAAGAAAAAGAGTGGAAGTAGAAGAGTTGAAGAAAGCGGGAGTTGACATGCCTGTATCACAATCGAAGCAGCGATCCTTGATTAAAGCATTACGAGAGTCAAAGCATGTCGCCATCATTTCTGAGTTTAAAAGGGCGTCCCCTTCTAAAGGGGACATTAATCTTTCATTGGACCCTTCTGAGCAAGCAAAACTTTATGCCCGGGCAGGTGCCTCCGCTATATCAGTGTTAACTGATGAAAAAGGCTTTAAAGGATCTTTCACTGATTTAAAAAAAGTCAGGGAAGCAGTGAACCTGCCGATTCTTTGCAAGGATTTTATCGTTGATCAAATTCAAATAGAAATGGCCCGTTCAGCAGGAGCAGATGTCATTTTGCTCATAGCATCGGCATTGCCTGAAGAGAAATTGGCAGAGCTATATGAATATGCCTCTGAAAAAGGGTTGGAGTGCCTCGTTGAAATCCATGACGAAACAGATCTGGAAAAGGCTCTGAATATAAAAGCTGCAATCATAGGAATCAATAATCGTGATTTGAAATCATTCGAGGTCAATCTCGAAAATACAGAGAAGCTTGGGCCGCTAGTGAAAAAAGAAGGAGCGCTTCTGGTCAGTGAAAGCGGCATGAAAACAAGGGACGATATCGTCCGTGCAGCAGCTGCTGGTGCAGACGGAGTGCTGATAGGTGAGACATTCATGACTTCCGGTGATCTTATAAAAACTTTCCAGACATTCTTTGTTCCAATAATAAGGGATCATCATGAAGGTTAAAATTTGTGGAATAAGAACAGTAGAGGCAGCGCAGCACGCGGTTCGATGCGGAACTGACGCCCTTGGTTTCGTTTTTGCAGAAAGCAAAAGACAAGTTACAGCTTTTGAGGCTAAACAAATCATTGATGCTTTGCCCGAACATGTCTGGAAGACAGGAGTATTTGTGAACGAGGATGCCGCTAAAATCAAGAAAATCGCCGAAACAGCAGGCTTGACCCATATTCAGCTTCATGGTGATGAGGTGACTGATGATTATCGATCAATTGGGCTGCCCTTAATAAAGGCTATTTCTGTTAAGTCAACGGAAGATCTTGAGAAACTTGAGTTTATTAAAGCTGACTACATCCTCCTTGACAGTCCTCCAGCGGAATATCGGGGAGGAAACGGCCTAAGCTTTGAGTGGGATTTGGCAAAAGTAATCGAAAAATCAGACACAAAGGTTATCCTGGCAGGCGGATTGGATGCTGGAAACGTCAGCAAAGCAATCGCAAAAGTCAACCCCTTGATGGTTGATGTCAGCAGCGGTGTCGAAACAAACGGAGAAAAAGATTTAGCGAAAATAAAGGCTTTTATTAATAATGCAAAGAATGAAAGGGAGGAAGTTTGAATGACTATTAATACTTATAATTTGCCGGACGAAAAAGGGCATTTTGGAAATTATGGTGGAAGGTTCATACCGGAAACGCTGATGCATGCTGTTCTTGAATTGGAGAAGGAATACAACAGAGCTATGGCAGACGAGGAATTTCATGTCGAACTGCAAAAATTAATGAAAGATTATGTTGGGAGGGAAACACCATTATACCTGGCTAGCAATCTCACGGAACATGCTGGTGGAGCAAAAATATACCTAAAGCGGGAGGACCTCAACCATACAGGGGCACATAAGATCAACAATACAGTCGGTCAGGCCTTGCTTGCAGTAAGGATGGGCAAACGAAAAATTGTCGCTGAAACCGGGGCTGGACAGCACGGAGTTGCAACAGCAACAGTCTGTGCCTTGCTGAATCTGGAATGTGTCATCTTCATGGGCAAAGAGGATATCAGGCGACAGCAATTAAATGTTTTCAGGATGGAACTCCTTGGCGCGAAAGTAATAAGTGTTGACGCAGGCAGCGGGACTTTGAAGGATGCGGTCAATGAAGCTCTTCGCTACTGGGTGACAAACGTGCGCGATACTCACTATATCCTTGGATCAGTAATGGGTCCGCATCCGTTCCCGAAAATGGTCCGTGACTTTCAAAGTGTCATAGGTAAAGAAACGAAACAGCAATTTTTCGAAAAAGAAGGGAAGCTTCCTGATGCACTAGTAGCTTGTATTGGAGGCGGCAGCAATTCGATTGGTTTGTTTTATCCGTTCATTGATGATACAAGCGTGTCAATTTATGGTGTTGAAGCTGCTGGTCTCGGCCTGGCAACTGACAAACATGCCGCATCACTATCTAAAGGGAAACCAGGTGTCCTTCACGGTGCGATGATGTACCTTCTTCAGGATGAAGACGGTCAAATTCAGGAGGCGCACTCGATATCAGCTGGTCTGGACTATCCTGGCATTGGCCCTGAACACAGCTATCTGCATGATATTAATAGAATCACGTATGAATCGGTAACCGATGATGAAGCACTACAAGCATTTCAACTGCTCTCAAAATTAGAGGGAATCATTCCTGCTTTGGAAAGTGCACATGCCATTGCGTACGCAGTCAAGCTAGCCGCTGGGATGAGCAAAGATGAGAGTATCGTTGTCTGTTTATCTGGCCGTGGAGATAAAGATGTACAGACAATTAAGGACAGGATAGGAGGAATGGAATGATGGATAGAATTCAAAAGGCTCTGACTGAAAAAGGAAAAAAGGTTTTTGTTCCATATATAATGGCTGGAGATGGAGGGCTGGAAACCCTTAAGGAGAAGCTGCTATTTTTACAGGAATGTGGGGCCGATGCGGTAGAAATTGGTATCCCCTTTTCTGATCCTGTTGCGGATGGGCCTACGATCCAGGAAGCTGGTATCCGGGCGCTTAGCAGAGGAACTACTTTGAGAAAGGTGCTGGAAAAGGTTCAAACCTTCAAAACTGAAATCTCAATTCCTCTTATTTTAATGACCTATTTGAACCCCCTCGTGGCATATGGGCTCGAAAAGTTTGCCGAGGATGCTGCGGACGCTGGAATATCAGGCTGCATTCTTCCCGACCTACCGCTTGAGGAGGAAGACTTCATTCATCCTGCGCTTGAGGAGCATGAAATCTCTTTAATCAGGTTAGTGACGCTTACAACTCCAGTTGAGAGAATAAAAGAAATCGGCTCCAGGGCAACAGGATTCATTTATGCTGTTACCGTAACAGGTATAACTGGTGCAAGAAACAACCTCAGTGTGGACCTTGCTGCTTTCCTAAGTTCAATTAAAAGTGTCAGCAAAGTTCCGGTGCTAGCAGGGTTTGGGGTTTCAAATGCTGAACAAGTCAGAGAAGTGTGCAAGCATTGTGATGGCGTAATTGTTGGAAGCAAAATTATCGATTTATTTGAACAAGGAGATTTACCTGGAATAAAACAGCTCGTGCGTACTGCTGAAGGGGTTAGTTTGTCCTAGTATTTGCAGTAAAAAAATGGAAAATAAATAGCCGCTGAATTCAAGAAGCGGCTATTTCTTTTCAGCGGTGACACATACTGTCAAAACGGGTCTTACCTCAAGATAGGATATCTCCGGGTTTTTGAATCCGGTATTAAGCAAATCATTTTTCATTCTTTCTCCCAATTGTTTTGCTGTCTGAGCCGTCGATCCTTCCTCGCGCGGCTGGACAGTAAGCACAATCCTTCCTCCTTGTTTCAACAATCGGAATAGGTGGCTTAAGGAAGTCAGTGGTTGGTCCCAGAGTGGGTAGTTATTTACAGAAATAATTTTATTGTAATTATGTTCTGGTTGAAAGTTGGCAACATCCCCGATACTCAGGTGTACTCTGCCTTGTTCAATCCACTCTTTATTTCTTTTTGACGCTTCGTTCTTCATTTTTTTAGAAAGGTCTATTCCATCTACTTCTAATCCGCGGTAATTTGACATTAAAGTCTTAATACCGTATCCCGGACCGAAGCCAATCTCTAAAATCCGGTCATTTTTACGTACTTGGAGCTTTTGTATGCTCCACTTATTAATTTTCCTGTTCTCAAAATACATGATTGTTCCTGCAAGCTTTCCAAGTATGCCTTTTGGCTTCTCGAACTGCTTCGCCATCGAATCTATCATATTCAGTCACTCCTGATTTATTTGACCAGAATTTTTCTGGTTTTTTCTTTTATACCAGTTATAGCTCATTTTTAAACTTCCCCCCTTTTGACACCTATAATATCTTTAATTTTATGTCGCTGGTGAAGAACAAGAAATGATTGATTGGTAATAAAGACAGTTTATTCTGAAAATTATTTCTCGGGAAAGCGCAGAAAAAGACAAGATACTACATTAATACGATGGTTGATGAAAAAAATGACTGAATTTGTCACATGCATAATCGATGTTTTTTTAAAAAAGCGTGCGATTTGTTACAGTACAATCGAATATTTGTTGTATATACTTTACTTAAAGTTTTCAGTGGTTGAAATTAAAAATGACAATCTATTTAGTTACTAATAAAGGAAGTTGAACGAGATGAAAATGTACGAAGCGATTCTCGATATTTTAGAAAAAAAGGGAAATGCAACAATTCCAGTGATTTGCCAGGAAATGAGTGAAGAAGATCATAGCATTGTTAGTGAGAGGCAGTATTTAGTAGAACCTTCATATATACAAACGCTTGTTAGCAGCAACAACGAATTATTCCTGGTGAAAGATGATATCGTTTCAATAAGGCCTGATAAAGAACCAGTTATGATGACGGTCGTATTGCATGGATATCCTGGCCCAGAAATGAGGGTGAGAATCGATTTTAAAAGGAATACCTTTACCTATTTTGAGTGGCATCTTGACTCTAAAGCTTCAGAGCCGCTTAAAGTAGGAAGATTCGGCAGCGTGGAGGATTTTAAAAAGAAACTGTATCCTTTGAAATTATGGAAGTGGGAAGAAGACTACCAAACAGAAGGTATTGTAGTGGATGGTACCAGTTGGTCAGTAAAACTCAAAACAAAAGGAAAAACATATGAAAGCAGAGGCCTGGATTCCTTTCCGAACCAGTGGAAGGAATTCTGCAAGGCAGTCAGCATACTCGTTGGTAAAGAGTTTTCTTGTTAGCCGCAGACCTTCTGCGGTTTTTTTCTATTCAAAATACGAAAGGATTGTTTGTTTTAAGGTTATAATGGTGAAAACTCAGCTTGTTTTAGGTACAATAGATAGATGTAGTTTCAAACATACGACCATGGAGGTCAATCGGAAAATGAAAGACATATCAGTACAAGAATTAATCAACTCAAAGCAATATATACCAGTCGATGTCAGGGCGCCAATCGAGCATCGTGATTCGGCAATACCCGGGTCGGTCAATATACCATTATTCACAGATGAGGAAAGACAAGAGATAGGGACGCTTTATAAGCAATCTGGTGAAGAAGCTGCCAAATGGCGAGCTATGGAGATTGTTTCTCCAAAGCTGCCACACTTGCTCGGTCAAATAAAGGACCTAAAGAATACAGGTGCCGAGCCTGTGGTTCATTGTTGGAGAGGCGGGATGAGAAGCAGATCTGTAGCATCCTTTCTTGAATACGCAGGAATTCCTTCTTTGCGCCTTGAGGGTGGTTATCGGGCATATAGGGAATATATTTTGGAAAGAATTCCTCAACTTTTGCCCGGTAAGGCCATCGTTCTACATGGAATGACAGGGACTGGTAAAACCGACATATTGCATGCTCTCCAGTCAAAGGGATATCCTGTGGTTGATCTTGAAAAAATGGCAAACCATAGAGGATCCATTTTTGGCATGATTGGCATGGGAGAGGCACACAATCAAAAAACATTTGATGCTTTGTTATTTGAAAGGCTGAATGAATTAAAAGGCTCCAACTATATTATCATTGAAGCGGAGAGCAAAAGAATCGGACGTGCAGCTCAGCCGGAAGAAATGCTCGAGAAAAAGGTGAACGGAATTCATTACCTGGTAAAAAGCTCAATACCTAAAAGAGTCGAACGGATATACAATGAATATGTTCAACCTTTCCTCGGAGAAGTCTGGTTTGAAGAGGAAGTCAGGGAGAAGGTATCGAAACTAATTAAGCGAGTTAATCATGACGTTTCACCATCCCTCGCATTTGCCATGGAAGAAAAAAATTATAAAGGATTAATTGAGATATTACTGGTTCATTATTATGATCCGCGCTATAACCACGCCCTTCTGGAATATAATGGACCTTTCAAAGAAATCGATTCAGACGATCCCAATGTTATAGAGAATATTGTTAAAGAAATACAGAATACATTTTCTGATTCAACAGCGGTTTAAAATAATTGAAAAAAGGTTATTAAAGAAGGAAAGCAGTTAATTGCTTTCCTTTTTATTTTTTGCGCTGGTCCTGGAAGCTTTTATTTTGTGGTAAAAATTATTTAACAGCTTGAGATTAAATTATGATTTTTGTCACGTAAAATTTCTGAATATTTGATATATAATTAAATGAGAATCATTTAAACAGGAGGATGAAATATGCGCGAATCGAAAAATTGCCACCACCGTTTTTCAATGCACGAGGAGAATGCTGGATTTTCAACGAATGATGGTGTAGACATTTTCACAGCTGGAGCAAGATTTCAAAAGTGTATCACATGCGGGCATATTGAATTGCCTGTAGAACATAGTGAAATGATTGAGCAAAGTCAGATTGAAAAAAGAAATAACCTTTTTGCACCAAAAAATATGTATGCAACATTAATGAGTTTATAGATATGAGCAACAAATTCAAAAGCCGGTCTAACCGGTTTTTTTTTGTTGTCTTTTTAACAGGAATGGTTTTCCGAAATAATAAAAGGTTGAGATTGAATTAACACTATCTTGATAGTCAAAACCTTTGGTTAAAAGAAAATATCATGTTAAAATATTAATGTAAACGGTTGATATCTGAATAATATTATTATTCTTTGAAATTACAGTTAAAAATGAGCACTACAGGGTAACAAATAATTAGTGAATATTAGAATTGGCAAGGGGGTTTTTTTGTGAAAAATCCAGTTTCGGGAAACGGGGCAATATGGCCGGGTTTTCATGGACCTAACCAGGGATATGTCGAAGAATTATATGAAATGTTCCTACAAGATCCTGATTCGGTTGATGCTGAAATCAGAGAATATTTTGAACAGAATTCTGAACGTCCATCTTCATCTTCAATTGAAAGTAATCAAATAATTCCTGCAACGGGAGGATCTCCGGCAAAAATTGCAGCTGCATTAAGATATGCTGATTATATCCGTTCTTACGGCCACTTATCTGCAAAGATTTATCCATTGCAGTTTGGCAGCAAAGATCCGCAACTTGAAGATTATGAGAGATGGGGATTGACTGAAGCTGATTTGATGGATATGCCAGTGGAGCTCGTTTGCCCAAGTGCTCCTTCTTCAATTACAAATGGCAAAGAAGCCTTTCAATTTCTTCAAAAGGTATACTCCGATACGATTGCTTACGAATTTGAACATGTAAATGAAATGGCTGAAAAAGAGTGGCTAAGGCAGAAGGTTGAATCTGGTGAACTAATTCCTAAAGTTGAAAAAGATAGAAAAACTAGTCTATACGAACGTCTTACAGAGGTCGAGAATTTCGAAAAGTATTTGCACCGGACTTTTGTCGGACAAAAGAGGTTTTCAATCGAAGGACTGGATTCGATGGTTCCGCTTCTTGATGAGGTCATCAGTGGAGCAGTCAATAATGGTGTTGAAACTATCAATATTGGCATGGCCCATAGGGGAAGGCTGAATGTTCTTGCCCATGTTTTAGGTAAACCATATGAAATGATTTTTGCTGAATTCCAGCATGCTCCAAACAAAGAACTTGTTCCATCAGAAGGTTCGATTGGAATTAATTTCGGCTGGACTGGCGATGTTAAATATCATCTTGGCCTCGACCGGAAAATTAAATCGGATAACACAGCGAATGCTAGATTGACACTGGCCAATAACCCTAGCCACCTTGAGTTTGCAGGTGCAGTGGTTGAGGGCTTTACGCGTGCTGCGCAGGATGACAGGAATGAACCGGGTTACGCGAAATATGATCCGGTAAAGGCAATGGCCATCCTGATCCATGGTGATGCAGCATTCCCTGGGCAGGGGATTGTAGCTGAAACGTTGAATCTGAGCCGTTTGCATGGATATAAAACTGGCGGAACAATTCATGTTATCGCTAATAACACGATTGGTTTCACAACGGAATCAATGGATTCACGTTCCACACGCTATGCCAGCGACCTTGCGAAGGGATATGAAGTCCCGATCATCCACGTGAATGCTGATGACCCGGAGGCATGCTTAATGGCTGCCAGACTGGCATTTGAATACAGAAAGACGTTTGGAAAGGATTTCTTGATTGATCTGATTGGGTACCGACGCTTTGGCCATAACGAAATGGATGAGCCAATGACTACCAATCCTGAAATGTATGTGCTCGTCCACAAACATCCGACAGTGAAGAAAATCTATGGTGATAAACTTATAGACCAAGGAGCTATGTCGGAAGAGACAAGGACCGAAATTGAGCAAAAAGTATCGGCCAGGTTGACAGAAGCATACGAAAAAGTTCCGAAAAAAGAGAAGGAAGTAACGAACGAACCAGATATCCCGGATGTAGTGGAAATGGGAATACCACAGATAGAAACTGGTGTGCCAATCGAAGTACTAAGAAAAATAAATAGTGATCTGCTGAATTGGCCAGAAGGATTCAATGTCTTCAATAAATTAGAGAAAATCCTCCAAAGAAGAAAGGATGCATTTTCTGAGGACGGTAAAATAGATTGGGGTCTGGCAGAAACTTTGGCGTTTGCTTCAATAATAAAAGATGGAACACCAGTCAGACTTACTGGACAGGATTCTGAGAGAGGAACCTTCGCCCAGAGAAACCTTGTTTTGCATGACAGCGAAACTGGCAAGCAATTTTCACCGCTCCATGTTTTGCCCGGAGCAAGAGCGTCCTTCTCCATTCATAACAGTCCGCTTTCAGAAGCAGCTGTTGTGGGCTTTGAATATGGGTATAACGTATTCGCACCAGAAACTTTAGTCCTTTGGGAAGCGCAATATGGTGATTTTGCTAATGCTGCCCAGGTATTGTTCGACCAGTTTGTGGCGGCTGGCAGGGCGAAGTGGGGACAAAAATCCGGTCTAGTCATGCTCCTGCCTCACGGATATGAAGGCCAGGGGCCAGAGCATTCAAGCGGAAGAGTAGAAAGATTTTTAACACTCGCAGCTGAAAATAACTGGACAGTTGCAAACCTTTCTTCTGCGGCCCAGTACTTCCATATCCTTAGACGACAGGCGGCAATTTTAAAGCAGGAAGCTGTTAGACCGCTAGTGCTGATGACACCTAAGAGCCTGCTGAGAAATCCTACGGTTGCAGCTGACCCAGGACAATTGACGGAAGGCAGCTTCAAGCCAATCATCGAACAGCCTGGACTTGGCGGCCAGCAGGAAAAAGTAGAGCGCGTGGTACTTTGCACCGGAAAAGTGAGCATAGATATCGCTGAAAAGATACAGCCGGAAGAGCATGGATGGCTGCATGTATTGAGAATCGAGGAAATCTACCCTTTCCCGCTTGAACAATTAAAAGAAAAGTTAGGAAGGTATCCGAACTTAAAAGAAATTGTCTGGGTCCAGGAAGAACCAAAGAATATGGGGGCATGGACCTTTGTTGAGCCGAGAATCAATGAAGCAGCACCGAACGGGCTGGAAGCTTCCTATATTGGCAGAAGAAGACGTTCGAGCCCGGCAGAGGGAGATCCAAACATCCACAAGTTGGAGCAAGCAAGAATTGTAAGCGATGCACTGACAAGGACAAATGGAGGAGGAAATGAAAATGGCAGAGATTAAAGTTCCTGAATTAGCTGAATCAATCACCGAGGGAACGATTGCCCAGTGGCTGAAAAAAAAGGGTGATCAAGTCTCGAAAGGTGAATATGTAGTTGAACTGGAGACCGATAAAGTTAATGTTGAAATTATCTCTGACTATGATGGAGTATTAACGGAGCTCCTCGCTGAAGAAGGGGATACAGTGAAGGTTGGGGAAGCAATCGCCATTGTAGGTGAACAGGGTAGCGCAGGAAACGATCAGAATACTGCTGAAGCAGGAAGGGAGACTGAGTCACCTGATGAACCTGCAAAGCATGAAAATGGATCGGTAGAGGGACAAAACACTGAGAACAACGCTGCTGACCAGTCTACTAATGATGCAGCATCGGAGCGGATTATCGCTTCACCTGCTGCAAGAAAGCTGGCAAGGGAAAAAGGCATTGATTTGACCAAGGTAGCTTCCCAGGATCCGCTTGGCAGAGTGAGGAAGCAGGATGTGGAGTCATATTCTCCAGAGCAAAAAAATAACCAAAAGCCAGCTGGCGAAAAGAATGAAGCGCAAAAGGCAGCTCCTGCCGGGAAATCAGATGATGATAGCCGGGTTGAGCGAATCAAGATGTCACGCAGACGTCAGACTATCGCGAACAGGCTGGTTGAGGTCCAGCAGACAGCGGCAATGCTCACGACCTTCAATGAAGTCGATATGACGGCTGTTATGGAACTTAGAAAGAAATGGAAGGATCGTTTCTATGAGGAGAATGATGTCCGTTTAGGATTCATGTCATTTTTCACGAAGGCTGTTGTGGCAGCATTGAAAAAGACACCATATTTGAATGCTGAAATCCAGGGAGACGAAATCGTCCTCAAAAAGTTTTATGACATCGGAGTCGCTGTCGCTGCCGATGAAGGACTTGTTGTACCAGTCATCAGGGACGCAGACAGGAAAAACTTTGCCGAGATTGAAAATGATATAAATGAATTGGCTGAAAAAGCCCGCACAAATAAACTTTCCTTGAAGGACCTACAGGGAGGAAGCTTTACGATTACAAATGGAGGCGTATTTGGATCATTGCTATCAACACCTATCATCAATGGTCCGCAAGTAGGGATCCTGGGAATGCACACAATCCAGCTCCGTCCCGTAGCCATTGATAAAGATCGGATGGAAAACAGACCGATGATGTACATCGCACTATCTTATGACCATCGGATCGTTGATGGCAAGGAAGCCGTCACCTTCTTAAAGCGTATTAAGGAACTGATGGAAGACCCAGAATCATTGTTGTTACAGGGATAACTATTAGAAGCACTGCCTGAGAATTTTATTGGGCAGTGCTTTTTTAGCATTTGAAATCTATGAAATGCCAAAGCTATCAAGAAAACGCAGTTATTATGAAAGGTTAGAGGCTTCAGAGCGCAAAGCTGTCAAGAAAACGTGATTATTGTGACAGGTTTCAGGTTGAAGAGCGCAAAGCTGTCAAGAAAACGTGATTATTGTGACAGGTTTCAGATTGTATAGCCTAAAGCTGTCAAGAAAAAGTGATTATTGTGACAGGTTTCAGGTTGTAGAGCGCAAAGTGTCAAGAAAACATGATTATTGTGACAGGTTTCAGGTTGTAGAGCGCAAAGCTGTCAAGAAAACATGATTATTGTGACAAGTTTCAGGTTGTAGAGCCTAAAGCTGTCAAGAAAAAGTGTTTATTGTGACAGGTTTCCGGTTGTAGAGCGCAAAGCTGTCAAGAAAAAGTGATTATTGTGACAGGTTTCAGGTTGTAGAGCGCAAAGCTGTCAAGAAAACATGATTATTGTGACAGGTTTCCGGATTCAGAGCCCAAAGCTGTCAAGAATCAACTAATATTCAGTCCAGTCTGTTAAAAAACGCCCGCTGATCCAGACTAAGTCTCAATCAATTCACTCAAAGTAAGCATCCTTGGTCGTTCCGATTGCTCTATAGTTCTTTTTCAATACTCTCAAAAAAGTCCTCCTACTAACTTTCCCATTACACCACTCATAAACGGTTTGTGTTGTGATCTTCTTACCAGGAAACAGCACCTTGATTTCTTCTATATGCCGCACAATCGCCTTTTCTATTCTTTCATGGGTACCGCACTTTCCGCAGACGAGGTTGTAATCACCGATTTCGGTATTCAAAGACCCGCATTCCGAGCAATGCATTCCTTTTTCTAGTTTTTCATATTGGTATTCAGGTAGGGTGGCGTATGGATTTTTAACTTGATGCATTGAAAGTAGTGTTTGGGCGAGTTTCTTGTGGCTTTCATCCAATTTGGATGGGGTACTGTTTATCTCATTTAGGAGACGATTAATTTGTGTTGGTAGAATGATCGGTTGATCCATTGGGGCATGGTACAGGGTGAATTCAGGATTGTTGAATATGACGGAGGCGCGGACTAGGTGATTCATCTTGAGGTTTTGCAGCAGCTGGCGGAAAAGAGTCTCACTCCGTGTCAACTGAATGATGGGGTTTTTGTATTCTCGGCTACTGCGGACGGAAAATAATTTATCCCCTTCGAGGTAGTAATCGCCTTCGTGATATTTGACGTCGATCAAATAAATTCCATCCTGCGAAATAATTACTTTATCCAGCTGGAAATATGAATTATTCACTTTAAGCAGGAGATCGTCGATGATAAACCTTTCTTCCGCGAGGGTTTCGGTCATCCGGTCGAATAATACTTCTCCAGTAAACCCCTTTTCCATAGTCCAAAGCTGGAACTTTTCCTGCGATGATAACTCCATTCGTCTGTTTAAATGCCGTAATGCGATTAATTCCATTGGTTCAGTGCGTGCTTTTATTAGCATGGTCCACTTCCTTTCTATAAGCTAATTTTAAGCTAAACTCACTATCAGATATGTGAATTTTTTGTTAACTTTTCACCGTGTAATGTGGCAGCAAAGCAGCTTAACTTTTCCCCAGAAATCGGGCTACTGCTAATTTATCAAAGGAACAAAAAAACCGCTCAACTGCCATTATGGCAGCAAGCGGCTTTGTCACCAGGGTACAAAAATAATTTTTTGTTTCTGTTTAACGGTTTTTAAACGGCCTTAGTCCTCTTTTGGATATTTCTGTTTTTAAAACTTTTGCCCATTCTTTATCACTTTCCGACTTTAATGCATCACGATACGAGACCACCAACTGTTCATTGCTCATAATTTTCATTTGCATTCCTCCTCGGTAAGAATGGATTGAATTTTCAAACTATATTGTATAGTTTCATTCATTGTAAAGGTTTATTAAAGATTTGAAAACCCATTATGAACAATTTTTATTAGAAATATTTTCTTGTTTTGGAAGCCCGCTAATCATTCGTATTCGGACAAAACATCATAAACACATTATTAAACAAAAAAAGCTTGCATTTTATTATTCGAAATTATAATATATACCCATAAGGGTATTTAATGGGGATTTGATACTCGACTTAATCAATTTTTTAAACTGGGAGGAATTATTATGGGAATGCAGGCTATCACTGCTGAGAAATTAAATGAATGGGTCGTAGAAAAAAAGGACTTTTTCATATTTGACGTAAGAAATGTGAAGGACTTCGAAGATTGGAAGGTTGAAGGCGAAAATATAGAATATCTCAATATCCCTTACTTCGATTTAATCGATGGTGTAGACGAAGTGGTTGACCAGCTTCCGAAGGATAAAGACATCGTAGTGATTTGTGCTAAAGAAGGCTCTTCTGTTATGGTGGCTGAAATGCTTGCTGATGCTGGATTTGAAGTTTCTTATCTTTCTGGCGGAATGAAGTCATGGAGCGAATATTTGTATCCAGTAGAAGTATATAAAGATGACAAAATTAAAGTACTTCAGTTTATCCGTGTCGGCAAAGGCTGCCTTTCTTACATGGTCCTATCTGAAAACGAGGCGCTAGTTGTGGATCCATCTAGGTTCACGAACCGTTATACTGACATTGCTAAAAGCGAAAATGTAAAAATCACTCACATCGTGGATTCTCACCTTCATGCTGATCACCTTTCCGGCGGCAAGGAACTGGCGGAGGTCACAGGTGCGAAGTATTACCTAATGAAGAGTGAAGGCGCAGTATTTGACTTTGAAGCGCTAGAGCAGCATGATAAAATTGAATTTGAGAACATTACTCTTGAGGTTTTGGCTGTAAAGACACCAGGGCATACCCCTGGAAGTGTTTCGTTCTTTGTGAATAATAAACTCTTATTCTCAGGAGACACTATTTTTGTGAATGGTCTTGGCCGTCCTGATTTAGGCGGAAAAGCTGCTGAGTGGGCGAAGGACCTGTATGATACTGTATACAGCAAAGTATCACAAATTGCTGATGACGTTATTGTATTACCTGGCCACTATGCTGCCTTTGATGACGAAGTAAATGCAGAAGGTTTCATTGGAAGCCAATTGGGATTGATCCGCAAGCAAAATGAAATCATGGAAGGCAAAACAGTTGAAGAGTTTGTCGACCATGTAGCACAATCAGCATCAAGCGAAACACCACCAAATTTTGAAGATATTGTTGCGATCAACCGCGGCGTTAAAGAAGTGACAGCAGAAGAAGCGATGGAGCTTGAAATCGGCCCTAACCGATGCGCTGTACACCACACTCACTAAAAAACAAAAGAGGAGAGCAGTGCTTTCCTCTTTTTATCGTTACCGGTGTGCCCGTAAATGCTTGTGAGGTGAGAATTTGGAAGAGAATAAGAAAAATAACCATTGTGCAGGCGGGTCCTGAGGTGTTGGACCAAAGCGTACAGGTGAAGAGGGAAAAGGTAAGTTTTCCGGTTTTCCCCCTTTATGACCGGCCACGTACGTATGGCTCCTGGCAGGAGTCATTTATTTGATTTCTAAATTGTTTTAATATGAGTTTCCCTCCCTTTTCAGTGTAAAGGGAGGCTACATAATTTGATAAAAGTTGAATCAGGAGGAGTATTAAATGCTAGAAGTACTAGTAATTGGAGGCGGGATTTCAGGTGGCTCGGCTGCAATTTACACTTCTCAGGGCGGGTTGAAGACGGCAGTCATCGATTCAGGGAAATCCCAGATCAAGCAGGTTTCAAAGCTTTTCAATTATCCGGGAATAAAAGAAATCACCGGTTCAGAACTCCTGGAAAACATTAAAGACCAGGCTCTTGCTGCAGGAACTCAATGGAATGAAGGTTCAGTGGAAACTGTCCTAAGGAATGATAATGGTTATTCTGTCATTTTGACTGATGGCAAAGAGTTTGTTTCAAAGTATTTGATTATTGCAACCAACCTTCAAACCTCATTGCTTGAAAACCTTGGGTTCGAACTGGCAGTAAATGAGAAGGTACCAAGTGGTAAAATTAAAAAGGTATTGGGCATTGACCCGGATGGAACTACAAAACTACCTAACCTTTACATCACGAGTTTGTTGGCGGGTCTTTCAAGTCAATCCGTCATTGCTGCGGGACATGGAACGGCAATAGGCATTTCAATTGTGTCAAAGGAAACTGGAAAAACGTATATGTGGCATGACAAGTAATTAAAGCAGGAAACGGTCCCTGCTTTTTTTATTTTAGGAAAAAGGAAGGAATATATTTCAAAAATATTGAATATTCAAACTAAGGTGGTATAGTTATGAGTAAACGCTTACATACTTAAACTTATTTAGGAGGTTAATAGATTGGAGAATTTGCTGCCATACACTGTAGGTGAATTATTGGAGGTTCAGGCGAAGAAATACCCAGAACACGAAGCGGTTGTTTATGCGGACCGTGACCTGAGGATGAATTACAAGGAGTTCAATATGTTATGCCGTAAAGCTGCCAGAGGCCTGATGAGCCTGGGAGTGAAAAAAGGAGAGCACATTGCTGCATGGTCTTCCAATACCCCGGAATGGGTGGTATCGCAATTCGCCACTGGAAAGATGGGTGCAGTTCTTGTTACTGTCAATACAAATTATCGGACTGCTGAATTGGAATATCTTCTAAAGCAGTCAGATTCAACGACGATCATTTTGATGGAACAATTCAAAGACGCTTCTTATATTGACATGGTGTATGAGATTGTTCCAGAACTGAAAACGAGTGAACCAGGCAAGCTTGAAAGCAGCACGCTGCCGTATTTGAAAAACGTCATTGTAATGGGAGAAAAGCGTTTTCCAGGGACGTACAGTTGGCAGGATATATTGGATATGGCGGACGATGTAACAGAGGAAGAACTCGACGAGCAAATGGCAACGCTAAAGCAAAGTGAAGTCATCAATATGCAATATACTTCAGGTACGACTGGATTCCCAAAGGGGGTTATGCTCACACACAGCAATATTGTCAATAATGCCTATAATGTTGCATCTGCAATGAAGCTTACAGATCAAGATAGACTGTGTATTCCTGTACCATTTTTCCATTGCTTCGGCTGTGTAATGGGGACGCTTGCTTGTGCAACAGTGGGTGCAACAATGGTGCCGGTCCAGGAATTCAGTCCAAAGGCAGTTCTTGAGACGGTCGAAAAAGAAAAGTGTACTGCGCTTCACGGAGTTCCAACCATGTTCATCGCCGAGCTGAATGATCCGGAATTTGAAAAATATGACCTTTCATCCTTGAGAACCGGCATCATGGCTGGTTCCAATTGTCCGATTGAAGTGATGAAAGCTGTCAATGAAAAAATGGGAGCAACGGAAATAACAATTGCCTACGGCCAAACAGAAGCTTCTCCAGTCATTACGCAGACAAGAACGAACGATCCACTCGAATTGAGGGTTGAAACTGTTGGAAAAGCCCTTCCTGAGGTCAAGGTAAAAATCGTCAAGCCAGGCACGATGGAGGAAGTTCCAAGGGGAGTTCAGGGAGAACTATGCACACGTGGCTACCATGTAATGGACGGTTATTATAAGAACCCAGATGCAACGAGGGAAGCGATTGATTCAGAAGGCTGGCTCCACACAGGAGACCTGGCTGTTATGGATGAAAATGGCTATTGCCGTGTAACAGGAAGACTAAAGGATATGATCATCAGGGGCGGGGAAAATATCTATCCGCGCGAAATCGAGGAATTCCTTTACAAACATCCGAAAGTCCTTGATGTCCAGGTTGTAGGCATTCCAGACAGCGTGTACGGCGAGGAAGTCATGGCATGGATTATTTTAAAAGATGGCGAATCAGCCACAGCAGAAGAAATCAAAGAATATTGCAAAGGCAAAATCTCGAAGCACAAAATTCCAAGATATATAGAGTTCACTGAAAGCTATCCAATGACCGCTTCAGGAAAAATTCAAAAGTTCAAGCTAAGAGAACAGGCGATGGAAGCTGTCGAAGAGTTGAAAAATGTATAAATGAGAGGATGGAATCACCGGATTCCATCCTTTTATTTATGGTTTTCCTTGTACACTTGCTGATTGGGCCATAGGCAAAATGATTTGAACTATACAGAAAGGTTCTCAATGTCTAAAATTAAGCTAAGGTATATTTTGGAGGAATTACAATGCTGATAGGAGAAAAAGAGTTTAATATTAAAAATTTGAATTACAAAATTCGGTCCGCAGTTGAAATGGATGCAGAAGCTTTGTCTGATTTAAGGCTGCAAATTGATGGGGAAACTGAAAATCTCGACAGGGAACCAGGAGAGGCATTCATTGATCCGCAGGGTTTTCAAGCTATTATAAAGGCAGACAGTGAGAGTGCCAGAAACATATTCTTGGTAGCAGAAACGAATGGAAGGCTTATTGGGTTTTCAAGGTGTGCTGGAAATGACTTGAAGAGGTTCAGGCACAAAGTTGAATTCGGGGTAGGCATATTAAAAGAGTTTTGGGGCTATGGTATCGGTAAAAATCTTTTGCAAGAATCGATTTCCTGGGCAGACGATAACGATATTAAGAAAATGACGCTCAATGTGATGGAGTCGAATGAAAATGCACGGAGGCTCTATGAAAAGCTTGGGTTTGAAGTCGAGGGCATACTGAAGGATGACAAACTGCTTTCTGACGGAAAATTTTATAATATGATTGTGATGGGACGGATTAATAAACAGAATGGAGGGGCTTAACAATGAGTATTTCATTACAGGATGCTTTTAATAAATCGACATATCAATTGCCAGGCCATGGTAAACGAAACGTTCAAGTATTAAAGGATGCTTTTGAAAATATCGACGGACAGCTGGATAGCGATATTTACGGAACTGGAAAGATAATCGAAGCCTTTCAGGATAAAATGGCAGCCTTCCTTGGCAAGGAGAAGGCTGTTTTCTTTCCGAGCGGAACGATGGCCCAACAAATCGCAATGCGTATTTGGTGTGATGAAAAAGAACTGCAAAAAGTTGCATACCATCCGTTAAGTCACCTGGAAATCCATGAGGAGGATGGACTAAAGGAATTACATAATATCAAAACGGTTTTGCTTGCGGACGAAACACGTGTTATTGAGCTTGATGACGTTGTCTCCATGGAAGAAGAAGTTGCTTGCCTTTTGCTGGAATTGCCGCAAAGGGAGATAGGCGGGCAACTGCCTAGCTACGAAACTCTAGAAGAAATTTCAAAACATTGCCGAAAGAATGGCATTAAGCTGCACCTTGATGGTGCCAGACTCTTGGAAGTGCTGCCCTATTATGAGAAGACTGCTTCTGAAGTTTGCGAGCTGTTTGACAGTGTCTATCTTTCTTTTTACAAAGGAATCGGAGGAATTGCCGGTGCAATTCTTGCGGGGGAAGCTACGTTCATTGCTAAATCAAAGGTCTGGAAAAGGAGGTATGGCGGTGATCTGATTAGCCTGTACCCATATATTATTTCAGCAGACCATTTTTTCAATCAGAAATCTAAAAAAATGCCTGTGTATTATGAAAATGCAAAGGAGCTTGCGGTTTTCTTTAATTCTTGTCATCACGTTTCCACACTGCCTGCAATTCCAGTTTCAAACATGTTTCATGTCCAGTTTCCTCATTCTAAAGAGGAAATAGAACCAATTTTGGTAGAAGTGATACGCGAAACAGGTGTGGGGATCATTAATCACCTGAAGGCAACAGGAGAATCTTCATGTTATTTTGAAGTGAGCATTGGGGACCGCTATCAGGAAGTTCCAAAAGAAGCTGTGAAAAATGCATTTCTGCAGCTGGATCGATTGATGAAAAATAAATTTTCTTTTTGAGTGTATTTAATTTTGCAAACAATTAGATCCTTATTGACGAAATTAAGAACAACATTATGAACATTTTGTTACAACTGCGCTAGCTTTATATTAATTAATACCATATCTCCCTATAATATAGTGTATACACCTGAACTTTTTTGAGGGTTCTGGGATTTTGGAGGTATGGTCGTATGAAATGGCTATGGGTTTTATTGCTGTCGATCATAAGTGGTTTATTCCTTATTAAAGGGATTGAACTATGGTCGGTCATTGACCATGTGGATGGGGATGGCATTGGTATAACATTTCTTGGCTTTAGCATAAACGATAGAGTTTTGAATGAAAGTATATCAGGTTATGCGCTTGGATTTACAATTGCATCAATCATCCCATTCCTAGTAGCAGCAAACATTGCACTTAGGGTTAAAATGAAAAAGAATTTGAATGCTGAAAAGATATAGATAAGTCAGGCTCAAAGAAGCTTGGCTTATTTTTTTACGACAGAAGATGTTACTTCCTGAAAAGGACGGGAATTATAGTAAAAAACATCGGTTGGAGGAAAGAAAATGTGCGGAAGGTTTTCATTATTTGAGGATATAGGTTCATTGAAGGAACAATTTCAGTTCGAATTCCAGGAGGATCTTGATGCAAGGTACAATATAGCTCCTGGACAGGACATTTTGACGGTGATTGATAATGGGGAGGGCAGGATAGGGACAAGAATGAGGTGGGGATTGATTCCATTCTGGGCGGATGACGAAAAAATCGGTTACAGAATGATTAATGCTCGCGCGGAGACAGTAGATGAGAAAGCGAGTTTCAAGCATGCTTTTAAACAAAGGCGGTGCCTGATCCTTACTGATGGATTTTACGAATGGAAAAAAGATGGCAAACAAAAACAGCCATACCGATTCGGTATGAAAAATAAAAAGCCGTTTGCGTTAGCCGGGCTCTGGGAAAGTTGGAATAAGGATGGGAAGGGGATTACTTCCTGCACGATAATCACTACTAGTCCAAATGAGATCACCGAAAAAATTCATGACAGAATGCCTGTGATCCTTCCGGAAGACAAGCTTGATATTTGGCTAGACAGTTCGATTGCCCAACCTCAAGAACTTAAACAGCTTTTGGTTCCGTTAGATGCCGACGCGATGGAAGCTTACCAGGTTTCCACCGAAATTAATTCGGCCAAAAATGAGGGAAAAGAGTTAATTGCTCCAATTAACAGTTTGTAGGGGATATTTTCCTTTTATCCCGGGATGTTTAATACAAGTCTTGATTGTGGTATAGAAAGACACAGCCAAACACCAAGATGAAAACATCCTGGAAAGAGGGGTTAACATGAATGGTTTTACTAAAACGGGTTTTTATGAACTGATTTACAAAAATGAACGTTTCTCTTTTTTACAATATATTCGTAAAGATGTAATCTGTGATGTTTGTTATATAACTTTGAAAAATGTAATTACTGGCGAAACAATGACTTTTGATCAATCGGAAATCCATGGTTTGAAAATTGCCGGTGAGGAAGCGAATGCCAGCTAACTATTGCCTATTGTATCATCTTTTCTTTATACTATAGAGTATGAAACTCATATAAAGGAAGTGCAAAAGATGATCCACACGAACTGGCACGAACGCGAGACGATTAAGACTTTGAAGTGCGTTCACACAGATGCAAAAAAATACATTGTAAATAACAAACTGACAACTGGAAAGGTATATGAAGTGAAAAACGAAACCGAGGAATTTTATTTCATTGTTGATAATTCCGGCAAGGTTGGCGGCTATTACAAAGAATATTTTGAAGAGGTAAAATAAGAGTTAAGGCTGTCCGGGAGACCGGGCAGCCTTTCGTTTGGGGATTCTTTTTTGCATTAAAGCCGTTTTCGCATTGATTTGTTGCTTTTAGTACATGTTCTTAATTGACGCATTATTAAAGTTTATAGGCTCTTTTCGAGTAGACTTCTGAATGAAGATTGCAATTATAAACGTAAAAAACAAGGTGCCTGTTTTTATTATTTTATGAGAAAACGAAAAGAAAAACCTTTATTAATGAAGGAATTCCCAGACTATCTTCCCCAGTGGTATGATAAAGGAATATAAAACCAATTGGGAGTTGGGAAGATGGATAAAAAAGTCACTCTAGAAGGTAAAAATGTAAAGCTTTTGCCAATGGAAAGTAGTCAGCTTGATGGTTTGTGGGAAGCCGGGCAAAACCAGTCTATATGGGAGTTTACATCTTCGAAGGTCAGAAGCAAAGAAGATATGAGAAAGGTTATTGAAGCTGCAATGGTTGAGAGAGAGAAAGGAACTCAAATACCATTTGTCGTTCTTGATTATAAATCAGATAAAATAGTGGGCAGTTCAAGATATCTTGATATTTCAGCAGCACATAAATCACTTGAGATTGGCTGGACATGGTACAGTCCAGATTACTGGAGAACGAGTGTGAATACAGAAACAAAATTGCTCATGCTCCAACATGCTTTTGAAAAAATGGAAGTAAACAGAGTGCAATTTTGTACCGATTACAGGAATGTACGCTCGCAAAATGCTATTGCCCGTCTCGGTGCCCAAAGAGAAGGGGTGTTGAGAAAACATCGAATTATCGCTGACGGGTATGTCAGGGACACCGTTGTCTTTAGCATTCTTAAAGAAGAGTGGCCGCAGATTAAAACAGAATTACAAGATAAATTGAATCGAAAATAGCAGTACAAAAGGAAGGTTATTTCATTGGTATATCTAGGAGTAGGGCTTGGGGGAATGTTAGGCAGCCTCTTGCGGTACTTGGTCAGTCTTAGCACAAGCGAATTATTTAATAATGGATTTCCCATGGGTACATTAATTGCCAATTACACAGGCTCGTTGTTCTTGGGGTGGTTCACGGCCCGCATCATAGCAAGAAGAAAACTGAATCCTGTACTGTCGGCAACAATTGGTACGGGTCTAACAGGATCTTTCACAACATTTTCGACCTTCAGCCTTGAAACGCTGGTAATGATAGAGAACGGCAGTATAGGTATGGCAATATTTTATGTACTTCTCAGTGCGGTTGTCGGGCTGATCCTTGCAGCGGCAGGTTATAAGCTTGGCGGAGGACTTGGCAGGGAGGCGGGAAAATGACTGGGTTTGTTCTGGTTGCTTTAGGTGGAATGGCTGGAGCTCTCTCAAGGTTCGGTGTCCAAAAGTTAATGCCCCAATCGATGCTGCCTGTCGCTACACTTACTGTGAACCTCCTAGGATCTTTTCTGCTTGGCTGGATAGTTGGGCAAGGAATTCAGGGGAACTTGTATCTTTTTGCTGCTACAGGATTCATGGGGGCATTCACCACTTTTTCCACATTGAATGTTGACTTGGTCAAGCTATTCAGCAACAAACAAAACAAAGCTGTCGTGTTGTATCTAGTTTGTACTTATATTGGAGGTCTGTTGAGTGCAGCCTCAGGGCTTATTATTGGAAGATTATTATAAGAATGGGAAACTGCACCTGCAGATGTTAGACACCAATCTAACAATGGCAGGTGCAGTTTTTATTTTACTATAAATAAGATTAGGACAGGTTTCTTTTCTTTTTCAATAGCTCTGTAAGATCCTTGTCGAGTTGCTCATATCCAGGCTCACCTTTTCCCATGAAAGACAATCTGCCAATGAGAGCGTTGATTTCATTTTGGAGAACCATCAATTGATTTTCTTTTTCCTTACTTTCTGCAATCGGAGATGTGTTTTGGTTGTTGAATTCCTTCATCCCATACTCTTTCCTGCTAATCTTTCCTTTTTCAATCAAAAGAAGTTTATTACTGATTTTCTCCTGAAAATAAACATCATGTGAGACAGTTATTATAGATCCTTGGAAGTTCAGCAATGTTTTTTCGAGACTTTCCCTGCTGGCCAAGTCGAGATGGTTGGTAGGTTCGTCTAGAATCAGTAAATCGATTTCACTCAACAGCATCATCACAAGTTTTACTCTCGTCCTTTCGCCAAGACTAAGGGTGCTGATTGGAACCGTAAGCTTCTCTTCAGATAGTCCAATATTAGCAAAAATCGTCCTCGCTCTGCCGATTGATTCTCTGGCTGTAAGTCCTGAATACTCCAGTGCCGTTTTATTTGGAGGGAGGTCTGATACATCCTGGCTGAGATATCCAATTCTTATTGTTTCGCTGACCCAAACGTCACCTGATATAACTGTTTCTTCTCCAAGAAATATTTTGATCAGAGTAGTTTTACCGCTGCCGTTTGGCCCTAACAACGCCATTCTCTCTCCGTGATTCATATAAAAATGGCTCTCTTCAAACAAACAGCGGCTGCCGAAGGATTTAGAAAGCTTTCGGGCTTCTAAAATGCGTTTTCCTTTCTTTCGGCTATCCTGAAACTCGAAACGGACCTTGGCTTCTTCCTTGGGCACTGTAACCTCATTCTTTTCAAGCTCCTGATTCAGCCTTTTCATCTTCGACTTTATTTGATTATCCATCTTCTTTGCTTTTACCCGATGGTATTCCTTGAATCCTATTTGTCTTCTTTCAGAGGCCGAACCTTGTTTCGTCGAATCCCGATGAGCTTTTTCGGACCAGTTTTTCAGATTTGCCATTTGCTGTTCAATTTGTTGTTTGTGTTTTTGCTGTATTTCGTATTGATGAAGCTGAATTTCATATAATCTTTCTTTTTCCTGACGGTAAGAAGAGTAGTTACCTTTAAATAATTTTGTTGATCCATCCTCGATTTCGATAATTTCTGCCACGGTGCGGTCGAGGAAATATCGGTCATGGGAAATAATGATCACGGCGCCTTTGAAAGTTTTCAATTCGTCAATTAGCCACTCTACACCCTGCAAGTCCAAGTGGTTTGTTGGCTCATCGAGTATAAGTAGTTCTGGCCTGCTTGCCCACACACTTGCAAGTGAAAGTTTCAACTTTTCACCGCCGCTTAACTTACTCCAATCAGGATCTGCCCAATCAATATCCTTGTTAAGACCTAACTGACTTGAAAGTTGAAAGAGTCCGTTTTCAGCAAGAGAATAGGTGTCCTCAAAGTCATGTATGGAATATTCCGTGGATTGTTTAAGATAGCCAATGTTCAAGCTGCTGTTAAACGTGTCGATTATTCCTTTATCAGGGACGATACTCCCATATATGATATTGGCCAATGTAGTCTTACCTGCGCCATTATTGCCGACCAGTCCAATACGGCTGTCTTGTTTTATATCAATTTCCGCATTTTGTAATACTTGCTTTTCATTAAAGCTCTTCTGAATACCTCTTATTTTCATGATTGTCATAAAAAATTCCACCTTTCGTTTTGTAACTATTGAATGAAGGTGAGTATTTTATCCATCAAAAAAACCTCCCAGGTGTCACCCGGAAGGTTCTGCAATACACTCACAATAGATTCAAACGCCACAAAACAAGCATTGTTACCCCATAAGGCAACACGCTTTGATCAGGTTTAAATTTACTGGAATGGCTAAAAGAGCAGACTAATCCTATTTTCGGGCAACACGTTTTTTCATATTAGAAAAATCGGGCAGAAAATAAGATTAGTATTTCATCGGCTCTTTACCATTCCCTTCAAATATCATTAATTAAAAGTATAACTTGACGAAAAGTTTGATGTCAACCATATAATTCCACTAAAAAAGCCTGGGGAGTAGCTAAGTAACTCCCAAGGCTTTATTACATTAAGCTTGGTTCTCAACCCTAATTGGACTTTCTTTTTGGGCATATACCTTTCTTGCCAGTAATGTTTGTATAATCAAGAACATCCCGCCAACTGTCCAGTAAAGGGGAAGGGCAGAGGGGGCATTTAATGAAAACATCACAATCATAACTGGTGACAGCAGCCCCATGAACTTCATCTGCTTTTTCTGTTCCTCCGTTACATTGGACATCGAGACCTTAAACTGCAGGTAATAAATCAGCCCGGCAGCTGCCGTGATCCAAATATCAGAATGTCCCAGGTTGAACCAGAGAAAGGAGTGACTGGCAATTTCGGCAGAACCGCTAATCGCATAATAAAGGCCCATCAAAATTGGCATCTGGACCAGCATCGGCAGACAGCCAACAGAAAGGGGATTTACGCCATGCTTCTGATAGAGCCCCATCATTTCCTGCTGTAATTTTCTTTGCTCAGCCGGATCCTTAGTCCCTTTAATTTTTTTCTGGATCTCATCCATTTCAGGCTTGAGGACTTCCATCTTTTCTTTCATGTTCTGCTGGTTTTTGTATTGTTTTAACATTAAGGGCATTAACACCAGCCTGATGAGCACTGTAATCAAAATAATCGCCAGACCGTAGCTTTCGCCTGTGATGCCGGCGAATAGCTTGATGAGCCAGGTGAAGGGGTTGATGAATG
Source organism: Mesobacillus jeotgali (assembly GCF_002874535.1). Lineage (GTDB taxonomy): Bacteria > Bacillota > Bacilli > Bacillales > Cytobacillaceae > Mesobacillus > Mesobacillus jeotgali. The sequence goes on along the minus strand of NZ_CP025025.1, from coordinate 2,570,027 downwards.
TTGATTGGAAAAACGACCCCTCGCTTGTCAACGCCTGGCACCCAGTTAAAAGTGCTGGTATAAGTGGAACAATAATCATGGTGGAAAGCTTTTTCATTTTTCTCCTCCTAATATATATCTAGTTATTAACTAAAGGAGAAAAATGACTGTCCTCATCACCCGGATCAATTTTAATTTTTATTCGTTTAAGAAATTGAAGGTGAAACTTCAACCCAAGTTCAGCTTTATTGTTAAAAGCTGCTTCAGAAGTGGATGGCTTTAGCCTGATTCGCAATAAACATGATTGGAGAATAGAGGCGTCACGGTATAACCAGAACACAGACATCGACATGCTGATGAGCAAAGTCAAATAAGCGCTGTAAACGGCCGTTGCATCAACGGACTGAGCATATATTTCCAATAGCATGCCATCACCTCTTTTCGATCATTGATATATTATATTTGAAAAATAGACTCTAAGCAATCTATATAATATATACGGAAATAAACTTAGAAAGTTTCATTTCCCAAATAGTGGGGGTTTCAAAAATTAGAATAGTGGCTATGTATATAAAACAAACTTCCCAAATCGAAAAGGGGTGGCAAATCATGAAAAAAGTAGTATATGGGCTAATGATTAATTCAGGTGATGCTGACGAAATGCTGTGGGACCATGGTGTATGGGAAACAGAAGAAGCAGCGAATGAATATATAGAAAATGAAATGTCTACGATTAGCGGTGTTTGGGCGGGGGAACTCAAGGTCAATGATGCCATACCAGATGCAGCAGAATATAATGAAGAAGAAATGGTAGAGTGCCCACTATGTGGGATCGAGTACAATCCAGAGGATGTAAACACTGTTGATTACGACGAAGCAGTGTGCATCAACTGTGAGCCTGGATACAAGGAAAATATGAATATAGCATAAGACGAATTGCCATGGACTAGACGTCCATGGCTTTTTGATATCAGAATGTTATTTGGTTATTACAAAGTTATATGTCACTGCATTTCACAAGTTTAGTGCTTTTTTGAGCAGCAAACTGCTCTGTCTTACTCTAATTCGGAAAGCAAGCTACGGAACGCTTTAAAGACTGTTTGTATTTTGACAGCTTCAGGGTACGGAGAAGTCAAAGCTGTCAAGAAAATCTCGTTATTGTGACAGCTTTTCCGGATACGGAGGTCAAGCTGTCAAGAAAATCTCGTTATTGTGACAGCTTTTCAGGATAAGAGGCTAAAGCTGTCAAGAAAATCCCGTTATTGTGACAGCTTTGCAGGTTACGAAGTCAAAGCTGTCAAGAAAATCCCGTTATTGTGACAGCTATTCCGGATACGGAGGTCAAGCTGTCAAGAAAATCTCGTTATTGTGACAGCTTTTTAGGATAAGAGGCTAAAGCTGTCAAGAAACTGCCGTAATATAAACAACTTTTCAGTGAGAAAAATTCACAACCCCCAATAAGTGACTGTATCAAAAATTCCAACGAGGATTAAAATGTACCCAGCAATCTTCTGTACGATTGAACCCAGCTTGCGACCTTTTTTCATCAATGTTCCGTTCAGGCCGATGTATGAAATGATTGCTGCAAAGATAATCAACGGAATGGAAGTGCCGATGGCAAAAACAGAAGGCAGGACTGCTCCGTATGATGTATTCAGCACAATTGGCATAAGCGTAAAGAAGAATAAGGAGAACATCGTAGGGCAGAAGGCGATTGAAAAGCTTACCCCCATTAAAAATGAGCCTGTTTTTCCGCTGCCTCTCCATTGTGGCAGAACAGAAGTCAGGCGATTGACCCAATTAAATGCGAAAAGACCAATAAGTGACAGACCGATCAGGATGAATAGAGGGCCCATCAGTTTACGGAACCAGGAAAAGAAGCCTGGCAAGACTTGCTGGAAGCTCTGTCCGACCATCCAGACTGCAAGTCCTAGCAGTGTAAAGACCAATACTTTCCCCAATATGAAAAATGTAATCTCAATCCACTGGCTTTTTGTTTGCAGACTCCGATTGCCATAGTAGGTGATTGCACCGAGATTGCCTGTCAGCTGGCATGGAGCAAGAGCACCGACAAGTCCTAAAAGGAAGCTTGCCAATATGGGGATTTGTTCAGTCTGATTCACGAGGGTGAAAAATGGTCCGCTCAAAAAATTGCTGATTTCTGTAAACAGTTGATACATAATGTACCTCCACTAAAACTATTAACCCTATGATACTAAAAATATATCCAAAATGTATGCAGAGAAAAACAGCAGGCAAGGATCCTGCTGTTAATTCACTGCAATATGGGCTGTCAATAGCTTATATGCATTCTCCACTTCATCGTCGGCTGGAGGCTCGACATCCTTAAGTGGATACTCAAGCCCTAATGCTTCCCATTTATAAACGCCAAGCTTATGATACGGCAAAACCTCAAGCTTTTTTGCATTTTCCAGAGTGCCAATAAACTCGCCTAATTTGGATAGATCTTCAATTTCATTTGTGACGCCAGGAACCAGGACGTGGCGAATCCAAATTGGAACTTGATGATCAGATAAAAAGCGGGCAAAATCCAAGATGTGATCATTGGCCATTCCTGTCAGTTTGATATGTTTTTTTCTATTGATATGTTTTAAATCTAATAGGATCAGGTCAGTGTAATTCAATAGCTCTGCCAGCTGCTCCTGAAAAAGAGGGGCGGTTGAATAACATCCTCCTGAGGAATCAATGGTGGTGTGCACTCCTAGTTTTTTGCACTCCTTGAAAAGTTCAGTTATAAAAGGAATCTGTAAAAGTGGTTCACCTCCGCTTACAGTGATGCCGCCGCCAGATGCTTCAATAAAAGGGAGATAGGCTTTCAGATCATCAATGATTTCAGAAACAGACATCTGTTTGCCTGTGCCAATCTCCCAGGTGTCTGCATTATGGCAAAACTGGCATCGCAGCAAGCACCCCTGTGTAAAGATGACATAGCGAATCCCAGGTCCGTCTACGGTTCCAAAGGTTTCAATAGAATGAATGTTTCCAATCATGATGATTTCTCCTTTCATTAAAACAGGAGTTCCAGCCATCGGGAAGGAGGGAAACTCCTGTTTCGGTACACTTGTATTATTTACATTGTTTCATGGAAGGTACGGTTGATTACATCCATCTGCTGTTCACGTGTGAGTTTGATGAAGTTTACTGCATATCCAGATACACGGATTGTCAGCTGCGGATATTCTTCAGGATGCTCCATTGCATTTAACAGAGTTTCCCGGTTAAACACGTTTACGTTTAAATGGTGACCGTCTTTGATCGCATATCCATCAAGGATGGAAACTAGGTTATTTGTACGGCTGTCTTCATCTTTTCCAAGCGCTTTTGGCACGATGGAAAATGTGTTTGAAATTCCGTCCATAGCATAGTTGTATGGAAGCTTTGCTACAGATGACAGGGAAGCGAGTGTTCCTTTAGTATCGCGGCCATGCATAGGGTTAGCACCTGGCGCGAATGGTTCGCCAGCTCGTCTTCCATCCGGTGTATTACCTGTCTTTTTACCATAAACCACGTTAGAAGTAATCGTTAAGATTGACATTGTATGGACAGAATTGCGATATGTCGGGTGCTTGCGCAGCTTTGTCATGAAGTTTTTCACAAGCTCTACTGCGATGCTGTCAACACGGTCATCGTTGTTTCCATATTTAGGGAAGTCGCCTTCTGTCTCAAAGTCAACCGCAATGCCGTTTTCGTCACGGATTACGTTTACCTTTGCGTGCTTGATTGCGCTCAATGAATCCGCTACTACGCTTAATCCAGCAATACCAGTTGCCATTGTGCGTAAAACTTCTGTATCATGCAGCGCCATTTCGATTCTTTCGTAGCTGTATTTATCATGCATATAGTGAATGACATTAAGTGTATTGATGTAAAGGCCGGCAAGCCATTCCATTACATTATCGAATTTTTCCATGACTTCTTTGTAGTCAAGTACATCGGAAGTGATCGGGCTTAAAGCAGGAGCAACCTGAATCTTTAGTTTTTCATCGACGCCGCCATTGATCGCGTAAAGCAAAGCTTTCGCCAGGTTGGCGCGTGCTCCAAAGAACTGCATCTGCTTACCGATTTCCATTGCGGAAACGCAGCAGGCAATTCCGTAGTCATCGCCATACTCACAGCGCATCAAGTCGTCATTTTCATACTGGATAGAGCTCGTTTTGATTGACATCTCAGCGCAATACTTCTTGAAGTTCTCAGGCAGGGCAGGTGACCATAACACAGTCAGGTTCGGCTCTGGAGCCGGTCCCAGATTATCAAGTGTGTGAAGGAAACGGAAAGAGTTCTTCGTTACAAGTGATTGGCCGTTATGTGCCATCCCGCCGATTGATTCAGTTACCCATGTTGGATCACCGCTGAATAATTCGTTGTAGTCAGGAGTACGAGCAAACTTCACGAGACGAAGCTTCATGACAAAATGGTCAACAATTTCCTGTGCTTCTTTTTCAGTCAGTGTTCCATTTTGTAGATCACGTTCAATATAGATGTCCAGGAATGTTGCCACGCGTCCAAGACTCATCGCAGCACCATTCTGCTCTTTGATTGCTGCAAGGTATGCAAAGTAGACCCATTGGAAGGCTTCCACTGCATTGGATGCCGGCTTGGAAATATCATAGCCATAGCTCTGGGCAAGTTGCTTCAATTCATTCAATGAACGGTATTGCTCAGATATTTCTTCCCTAAGGCGCATTGTTTCCTCAGTCATGACGCTGCTTGTCATTCCATGATCTTTCTTCTTTTGCTCCATCAGGAAATCTACGCCATACAGAGCTACACGGCGATAGTCGCCGATGATGCGGCCGCGTCCATAAGCATCTGGCAAGCCAGTGATGATTCCGGCTTTACGAGCCTGGAGCATTTCTTTTGTATAAACATCGAATACACCCTGGTTATGTGTTTTACGGAAGTCAGTAAAGATTTTTTCTACTTCTTTATCCAGTTCATAACCATATGCCTCGCAAGCAGCCTTTGCCATACGAATGCCGCCAAAAGGCTGCATAGAGCGTTTAAATGGCTTATCGGTCTGGAAGCCTACGACTTTTTCTTTGGTCTGATCAAGATAGCCCGGTCCATGGGATGTAATGGTGGATACTACTTTAGTATCCATATCAAGTACACCGCCATTGTCACGTTCCTGCTTTGTTAATTCCATTACCTGCTGCCATAATTGAAGAGTTTCCTCAGTTGCACTTTCAAGGAAACTGGAATCACCAGTATATTCAGAGAAGTTTTTTAGAATAAAGTCCCTAACATTGATATCTTCTTGCCAAGCACCATTTTTAAAGCCTTTCCATTGTTCCATTTAAATTCACCTCTAAGTAGATGTTTATATAACAGTTATCACACTTTTATCATACTACGGATATAACAGATTGAGTGTGACATATTTATGAAATCATGAACAATACAATGTTGGTATGTGTTTGGGTCTTGTCTTTGGGTCTAAAATTAAAAACTGTTCTATAATTGTGTGAAGGTTTTTTGGTGCTGTTATATAAGAATTTCTTTATGTATATAATTCTATCAGGAAAATTAGTATGGTGTTTATAGTGTTATGTATGTTTTGTGTCAATTTCAGAAGTGTAACCAAAAGAAAAAACAGGATGCAAGATCCTGTTCTCCTTTTAAATTAAAGCTGTTTTCGTAAAGGTTGTTGTTAAAAACCTAAAGCCATTTTTACGTAAAATATAACCTTTTTGCATGTCGGTATTAAGTTTTTTCATGCTCTTTTCTCATAAGAGTAGGAATATAGGTGATTCAATCCAATTTGTATTCACTAGCAACTAAGTTTGGATTAATCAACAACGATATAGGCGATCATAGGCCCATTATGTTCAGCTGAAGGATGTGTCAGACAAATCAGCCTGTAGGTTCCTTCTTTATCAAACTGTAATGGGACGACTGTTTCTTCGCCTTTTTTCACTACGCCTTTTATATCCGTTCCCTCAATGATGAAAGGATGTTCTTTTCCGTTGACTCCCAATATCTTCAAACGAACCTTTTCTCCTTTTTCCAAAAAGATCGTTCCTGGATCCCATCGGTATGCTTCAATTTCCTTGCCATCATCCGTGGTAGATTTGAACTCTCCTGTCACCATGTGAATTTCGCGGATTTGTTCATTTTGTCCACCTATTGCCGGAGTGGCATCAGGCTTTAGGCTTAACCAAAGAGAACCGATGATGGCAATGAAAACGATTAGTCCAATAAAATATAATGTCCTTCTTTTAAGTACAAAGAAATGCATGATTTTCACCTCCTTATTATCCTCTTTAAATATCTATGCTCGTCCCCTAGCTGAACTTGTCTATTTTTTTGAATTTCTCTTGTATAGATTAACAGGGCAACAACAAACTATAGTTTAGATACAAACTAAGGAGGAAAGTATGTACCGTTTATATACGCACAATGACTTAGATGGAGTGGCCTGCGGGATTTTATTCAGGCTGGCTTTCGGTGAAAAAGCCGATATCCGATATAATTCTGTCTCTGGACTCAACTTCCAGGTGGAGAAATATTTCGAAAGAATGAATGACCGAATGAAAAAGGAAGATCATCTTTACATAACAGATTTATCTGTCAACCATGAAGTCACGGAAAAAATCAATGAGTTCGTTAAAGATGGGGGAAAGGCAAAGCTTATTGATCACCATAAAACAGCATTGCATTTCAATGGTTATAGCTGGGGTATGGTAAAAGTAGAGGATGACTCCGGTACACTGACAAGCGCGGCGTCACTCGTTTATGATTATTTGGTCCAGGAAAATCATCTGGTTAAAAATGGATCCCTCGATGAGTTTGTTGAGCTTGTCAGGCAATATGATACCTGGGACTGGGACATCCTTAAGAATTACAAAGCAAAGAATTTGAATGACCTGTTTTTTATGGTTTCAATAGAAGAATTTGAAGAGCGAATGGTACCGCGTCTAACATCTGGAGATGCTTTTGATTATGATGATTTTGAAAAAAAGCTTCTGGAAATGGAAGAAGATAAAATTGAACGATATATCAGGAGGAAAAAGCGGGAAATTATCCAAATTGAAAATGATGGTTTATATGGAGGGATCGTTCACGCGGAGTCCTATCATTCCGAGTTAGGGAACGAGCTGGGCAAGGAGTATCCACATCTGGATTATATAGCGATCATGAACCTGGGTGGAAAGAAAATCAGCTTCAGGACAATCCATGATGACGTTGATGTCTCTGCTGTCGCTGGCGAATTTGGCGGGGGCGGGCATGCTAAAGCTTCTGGATGCTCTATGAATAAGGAAGCTTATAACCGATATATTGAACAGGCGTTTCCGTTGGATCCAATCAAACCCGACGCCTTTAAAAATACTTATAATCTAAAGAACTCCAAAAATGGATGCCTGTATGAGAATCGCGACCGGGACTTGTATCTGATTTATACGGATAGAACTCGATATTTCGTCCAGCAGGAAAGTAAAGAGCGGCACGGACCATTTGACAGTTTTGAAGCAGCTGAACGCTTTGTAAAAAGGGAGTATGGAGCAGCTCTTGCCAGGGATGACGTATATATTTCCTATCTGGAAAATATCGTTTTTAGCGGCAGGAATTGAGGACGGGTTGGGGTCACAAAAGTATAATTCCTAGTCAATTGTATTGAGTTACATTTACATTTAGGTCACCAATGGGCTACATTGGTGACCTGTTTTTTCGGAATTTGGATTTTTTGGCGGCAATGGGTTTCATTGGTGACCTATTCCTGCAGCATCAGGATTTATTAGGCGCAAATAAGCCTAGCTAGTGCTTGAGAGAGAAATTATTCCCGTTTACAATCTTTTCAGATTATTCCAGTTTGATTAAAAAATAATAACACTAAACAATTTTCGACAAGATTCTGTTAAAATTAGTGGAGAGATTAGGACACTGGATGTGGTATTATGAGGAAGTTTTTGGCCTTGTTAATGTTATTAATGATAAGTATGAATTCTACTGCTGGATTAGTTAATGCAGAGGCAGATGATCCTGTTTTAACTTCTGAAGCCGCTGTTTTGATGGACACGCAGTCAGGTGCAATATTATTTGGGAAAAATGCAGAAGTAAAGATGTATCCTGCGAGCTTAACCAAAATTGCAACCGCCATCTATGCGATTGAAACAGCTAGTCTTGATGAGATAGTGGATGTTAGTGAGGAAATTGAGAAAATCGATGGAACTCGAGTTTATCTTAATCCTGGGGAACAGGTTTCACTGAGGAAGCTGATCCAGGGTATGCTTATTAATTCAGGGAATGATGCTTCATTGGCTATTGCCATTCATTTGGATGGTTCAATGGATACTTACTCGAAAAACATAAATGAGTTCCTAAAGACCAACATTGGTGTTGAGGATACTCATTTTGTCAACCCGCATGGTTTGTTCGATGAAAATCATTATACAACAGCCAAGGACCTTGGCTTGATATTAAACTATGCAATGAACAATCCTGACTTCCGTGAGATTTTTGGCACTAAACAATTGGAGTGGGACGGGGAGTCTTGGGATACTACAATCCTTTCCCATCATCGTATGCTAAAAGGGGAAATCCCTTATGAAGGAGTAACGGGCGGAAAGACTGGTTTTGTTGACCAATCAAAGCAAACGCTTGCTACAACAGCTGATAATGGCAAGCTGAAGTTGACTGCCATTCTCTTGAAATCAGAATACAAACGGAAAATTTATGAGGATACGATCAAGCTTTTCGACTATGGCTTCGCTGCTTTTAAGTCCTCTCAAATCAGGAAAGGGGAAACCTTCACAAGCGGAAACCTAAAGTTCAAAGCAAGTGAGGATCTCCTTGTGACAGAACCGGTTGAAAAAGGCAAGAGGATAGTAGACAAAGACGGAATCTTAAGGATCCAGAATGGCAAAGGAGAAATAATCCAAGCTATTGAACTTAAACCCCTGATTGGAAAAAAACCTGAAGCAAAGACGGAGACCGCACCAGAGCCGAAACAAAGTGGACTGCTTTCTGTTAATACTATATTAGGCGTGGTAGTACTAGTGGGGGCAGCTGGAGTGTGGATGGTCAATCGAAAACAAAAAAAGAGCAGAAGATTTCGAAGCAGGTAATATAACCTGCTTTTTTTGTTGCTCTTGATATGGAGTTTTCTTCCTGATAAGTAAAATACATGATTGTAAAGAACTTTTACAAGGAATTAAAGTATTTTTACAGTGTATTAATAAGAGGTTAATAGAATGGCATTATAGTAGGAAGCGTAGTGAATAACTTTTCTGGAGGTCTTAAAATGATTAAAGCAAACTTTAAAAAGAAGATTCTCCCGATCGCTGTTCTATCAACTGTAGCGTTCGGCAGCTTAGTAGGTACTTTTGATGCAGAAGCGAAAAATGAAGCAAAAGATAACTCTGCAGAAATTAAGAATGTCATTTTCTTAGTCGGTGACGGAATGGGTGTTTCATATACTTCAGCATACCGCTACTTGAAGGACAATCCTGATACAGTAGAAGCAGAGAAAACAGAATTTGACAAGTACCTTGTAGGAAACCAAATGACTTACCCTGAGGATCCTGATCAAAACGTTACAGATTCTGCGTCAGCAGCAACAGCAATGTCTGCTGGGATCAAAACATATAACAATGCAATCGCTGTAGACAATGATGGCTCTGAAGTAAAGACGGTTCTTGAAGCTGCTAAGGAAAATGGAAAGGCGACTGGCCTTGTAGCTACTTCTGAGATTACACACGCAACTCCAGCATCTTTTGGAGCGCATGATGAAACACGCAAGAACATGAATGGTATTGCTGAGGATTATTATAAAGATTTAATAAATGGGGAACACAAAGTCGATGTTCTTTTAGGCGGCGGTAAGGACCTGTTTGTCCGTGATGACATTAATCTTGTTGATAAATTTAAACAAGATGGCTACAGCTATGTAGAGAATAAACAAGATTTATTAAAGGATGGTAACGATCAGATCCTTGGCCTTTTCGCTCCACGGGGAATGGATAAGATGATCGACCGCAATGAAGAAACCCCTTCCCTTGAGGAAATGACAAAATCAGCAATACAGCGTTTGAACAAAGATAAGGATGGTTTCTTCCTGATGGTAGAAGGCAGCCAGGTTGACTGGGCTGGACATGACAATGATATCGTTGCTGCGATGAGTGAAATGGAAGATTTCGAGAAAGCATACAAAGCAGCGATCGAATTCGCGAAGAAGGACAAGCATACATTAGTTGTTGCGACTGCTGACCACTCTACAGGCGGATACTCAATTGGTGCTGACGGCATCTACAACTGGTTCGGTGCACCGATTAAGGCTGCGAAACGCACCCCTGACTTCATGGCTGCAGAAATTGAAAAAGGGGCTAATGTAGAGGAAACATTAAAGAAATATATTGATTTTGAATCGCAAGGTTTGACTGCGTTGACAGCTGAAGAAATTCAATCTGTAAAAGATGCTGCTGCAGGTAAAAAAGCTGACATCGACAACGCAATCGAAAAGATCTTTGACAAGCGTTCTCATACTGGCTGGACTACTGGGGGACACACTGGTGAAGACGTCCCTGTATATGCATTCGGTCCTGGTAAAGAGCGTTTCTACGGACAGATTGACAATACTGACAATGCTAAAAACATTTTTGATATTCTTGCAAATGGCAAAAGAAAATAATAAATTTGATCATCTCCCGCTGAACCTTGGATCTGCGGGAGATTTTCTGAAAAGGGGTTTTCGAATTGAAAAAATATCTGCAATTGATGCTGGCTATTTCAATGCTGACAGGTTGTTCATTTGCCGAGGCAGAGTCAAATAAGGAGAGCAAACCTTCTAAAACTGTTGCTGAGAAACCATTAAAGAAGAATACAGATGTGTATGTACCGAATCCGCAGATTACAGATGACCGGGAACTGAAAAAAGCAGGGGATTCTATAACTGACGATAAAGGTGAATTGACCCTTAAGGCAGTGAAAGAGGTCAATAAGACATTTAATCTGGATGGAATTGAATACACAGTCAAAGATGTTAAATTGCTGCATTTTATCCCTGATTACAGCCTGATTGATTTCTTCCATGTATATACCCATGATGAAGAATTTAATTTTGTTAAAATTGGGGTGGAAGTACAAAATAACTCCAAGGATAGCTATCATTTTGGCCCGGTGGCAATGGTGAATATCAACGAATCAATCCAAAAGACATGGGAAGATGATATTTACCTGGAAGAACTGCATGGCGAGATTTTAGCAGGACAAAAGAAGCTTGGGAATCTAGGTTTTATTGTCGAGGAGCTTGAAAGCCTCGAGAAAGTTGAAATCTTGTCAGGAGATTTGGTGGACGAGGATAAAAAGAAGATAGGGGAGCCTGTTAAATTTGAAATAAATTTTTAAAAGAAAAAGCCATGGGATCATGGCTTTTTGTGTTTCTTACTGGTTGTTCAGTGTTTTAATAACGAAGTTGAAAGGAGCATAAGGAACGATATTCCGACCATGGCAATTACCCATAGCCAGGCTGACTCCATATTGCCGGACTCAAGCGCCACATAGATTGCTGTTGGAGCGGTCTGAGTCTTTCCGGGCAAGTTGCCGGCAAACATAAGGGTTGCTCCAAATTCACCAAGGGCTCTGGCGAAGCTTAAAATAAGCCCGGTGATTAATGTTTTTGCTGAAAGGGGTAGAGTAACATATAAAAAAACCTTCCACTCATTTGCTCCATCTACCCTCGCTGCTTCCTCCGCACCAGGATCAATCGACAGGAAGCCGGTCTTGGCTGATTGATACATCAATGGAAAGGCTACGACAGATGCAGCGATAACAGCTGCCCACCAGCTAAAGATAAGGGGACTGCCGAAAACCTGTTCAATTAATTTTCCAATCGGACTATTTATCCCAAAGACGACAATCAATAGAAATCCCACTACAGTTGGAGGGAGTACTAAAGGCAATGTCAACAGTGTCTCTACAGCTGTTTTGCCAATAAATCGTCTCCTTGCCATAAACCTTGCGGCAAATATTCCGAATAAAAACACAAAAACTACAGACACTGAAGCAATCTCAAGGGAAAGTTTGATCGGGCTCCAGAACTCACTGCTCATAAAAATCATTCCAATGCTGCTGTAAAGCCGAATTTTTTAAAAATTTTCAATGCTTCTTGTCCTTTTAGGAAATTGAAGAAGTCGATAGACTCATTAGGATGCTCTGTTCTTGCAACTACACCAAGCGGATAAACAATGGGATCGTGAAGTTCTTTCCCATTCAAAGGGATGATTCTTATTTTATCGGAAATCATTGCATCCGTTTTATAAACAATGCCAGCATCGACATTTCCTGTTTCAACATAGGAAAGAACCTGGCGTACGTCTTTAGTAGGAATTATTTTTTGTTCAAGGTCCTTCCATAATTGCAATGAAAGCAATGCTTGTTTCGCATACATGCCGGCAGGCACAGATTCAGGAGTGCCCAGGGCGATTCTTTCAATACTGTCCATAGTTAGTGATTCTGCTGAATCGATACTTTTGTTATCTTTCTGTGTAATCAATACAAGTTCGTTTCTGAGAAGTCTTACGCTATGTTGTTGATCTATAAGGTTTTTGGAATGTAAGTAATCGAATTTATCCTCAGCCGCAGAAATAAACAAGTCTACTGGGGCACCCTGGGAGATTTGCTGTTGCAGGGAGCCAGACCCGCCAAAATTGTAGACAATTTTAATCCCTGGATTTTGTTTCATATATAATTGCCCGGCCTCTTCCATTACTTCACGGAGGCTTGCTGCGGCTGAGACAGTCAGTTCGGTTTTATTTGACTCACTGTCATCTGCACATCCTGAAATGAAGAGAGTTAGGGCTGTGAGAAGAACAATATGTAATTTCTTCAATCCTGACATCCTTTCAAAGACCCTTTTTAAACATATACAATAGATATAACTGATTATATCGAATTTAAAGGATGCTACATACAAAAAATATCACAAGTTGGTGAAATTATCATTGATTTGACATTCAGGGGAGAAAGGAAGATAAAAAATAAAAAACTGCCAGATGGCAGTTTAATAAATACTATTGATTCTGTCCGGTTTTTTGATCAATTTGACTGCAAACCTCATCAGCTGAAAGGCCATTTGCTTCAATGACTGATCCTTGTATTGAGACATCCTGCATTCCCATTACATTTGAATCGATACCAGAAACCACGCAGCAATCACAGCCCTGTACATCAGCTTCAGAGCGTAATTCCACGACATCATGACCTCTTTCACGCAAGGCTTCTGAAATGTTCGTTAGAGATTGTTCTACGCCAACTCTTGCCATCAATAACACCTCCTCACTAATCTAAGTTGTCCGCCAGCAGTATAAAATATTCTTTTCGCAAGACAATATTAAAGAAGACTATTAGTAAGTGGAGGGCTATCATGAGCAATAAAAGAAAAAAGGATCCATCGACAATCGGGCTGAATTCTTCTCAGGTTGAAGGACAGGGGACAACGGTAAGTGAAACAGGAAGCAGAACCGCTGCTTCCTCAAGAAAGAAACAAAAAAAGGGTTAAGAAAATTAATAAGATCCAAGGTTAAAACAAAGAAAAACCCTCGGGAAGATCCCGAGGGTTTATATTATGCGTACATTTCTGCAATTTGTTTTTGAAGTTCTTCATTTTCAAGGTATTCGTCATAAGTCATCTGCTTATCAATCAACCCAGCTGGAGTGATCTCCATAATCCTGTTTGCCACAGTTTGAACGAACTGGTGGTCATGGGATGAAAAAATCATTGAACCTTTAAAATTAATCATGCCGTTGTTCAAGGCAGTGATGGATTCAAGATCCAGGTGATTCGTCGGTTCATCCAGCAGAAGGACATTTGCCCCAGATAGCATCATTTTAGAAAGCATGCAGCGGACTTTTTCCCCTCCGGAAAGTACGCTTGCTTTTTTCAATACTTCTTCACCGGAGAATAGCATTCGTCCAAGGAATCCGCGAAGGAAGCTCTCGCTGTCATCCTTTGGTGAGAATTGGCGGAGCCAGTCTACCAAAGTAAGGTCACAGCCTTCAAAGAACTCAGAGTTGTCTTTAGGGAAATAAGCCTGGGATGTCGTTACACCCCATTTGAAAGTTCCGCTATCCGGTTCCATTTCACCAGTAAGAATCTTGAATAAAGTTGTAATCGCAATTTCGTTTTTCCCAACAAGCGCGATTTTGTCATCTTTATTCATGATGAAGCTGATATTATCCAAAACTTTTACGCCGTCAATTGTCTTCGTAATTCCATCAACTCTCAATAAGTCATTACCGATTTCACGGTCAGGAGTAAATCCAACGTATGGGTATTTACGGGATGATGGTTTGATATCATCGAGAGAAATCTTATCAAGCAATTTCTTACGGGAAGTAGCTTGTTTGGATTTAGAAGCGTTTGCGCTGAAACGTGCGATGAACGCTTGCAATTCCTTGATTTTCTCTTCTTTTTTGCGGTTTGTATCCGACTGCATCTTTAATGCCAGCTGGCTTGATTCATACCAAAAATCATAGTTGCCGACATAAAGCTGAATTTTGCCAAAGTCAAGATCGGCAATATGAGTACAAACTTTATTCAGGAAGTGACGGTCGTGGGATACGACAATAACCGTGTTTTCGAAATTGATCAAGAATTCTTCCAGCCATTGAATCGCAGCGATATCAAGGTGGTTGGTAGGTTCGTCGAGCAGAAGCACGTCAGGCTTACCGAACAAAGCCTGGGCAAGAAGTACTTTTACTTTCTCTCCGCCACCAATATCAGCCATTTTTTTATCATGAAGCTCCTCGCCAATACCAAGGCCTTTCAGAAGAATCGCTGCTTCGGATTCTGCTTCCCAGCCATTAAGCTCAGCAAATTCACCTTCAAGCTCAGCGGCTTTCATGCCGTCTTCATCTGTAAAGTCAGCCTTCATGTAAATCGCATCTTTTTCCTGCATGACTTCATATAAACGGGCATGTCCCATTATGACGACTTTCAACACTTCGACATCTTCATATTCAAAGTGGTTCTGCTTCAAAACAGCCATACGCTCACCAGGTGTCATTGAAACATTTCCTGTTTGCGCTTCAATTTCTCCTGATAAGATTTTAAGGAAAGTGGATTTGCCTGCACCGTTTGCTCCGATCAGACCATAGCAATTTCCCGGAGTGAATTTAATATTAACATCTTCAAAAAGCTTGCGGTCACCATATCTCAAGCCGACATTTTGAACTGTAATCATTTATTTAGTAGCCTCCATTAATATATATCCCAAAGATTATAACATGTTTGATTGCTCTGAGCGAATTCTTTTTAAAGATGAGAGCAGGTATTAGAGTGAATGAATACGATTTTTTTATGGAATCGTGTTTTTAATGGAGTCAAATTGGGAAAAGGCGAGAGTAGGAAGTAAGAGGGATAGTTTGTTTATCAATTATCACAACATCCACGGAGTGTCTATTGGGAAACTTGTGATTTTTTTTGCTGGCTGATGTCAATTTTTTTGCTCATTTTCACACATTTTTCATATTTTTCATGTAAAATAATAATAGACAAAGATGGATAAAAGGAGTTTTTGAAAATGGCTAAAAAGCAGCTGGTTGATTTTGTTAATCGCCTAAAAGAATCAGGGATAAAAGTCAGCTTCACCAAGCCAAAATCAGAATTTTTCTCCCTGCAAAAAACAGAGAAACATCCCACCACAGTGAATTCACATTAAGAGATAGACAGGCTTTCCTCATTATGCATGCCCTTCAGGAATCTCATCTAGGAGTCATAATGAAGAGCTTAATCAGGAAAGTAAACAGCATACAAAAAAGCGGTGCAACCGACCGCTTTTTTGTATGCTTAGATTTCGTCCATTATTTCTTCGAAAACTTCATCTTTATTAAAATCTTCACCCATCGGGAATTTTTTAATGAATTTATTATTCTCATCAATCAGGTAAGTAAATGTACTGTGGACGTAAAATCCATTTCCAGGATCACGGTACTGGAAATGGAATGTATCGGCAACCTGTTTGATTTTCTTTTGTTCTTCCAGAGTGTCTGCTGGGTCACCCGTCAAGAAGATCCAATTTCCGTCGTTTTCGAGACCGAAATTGTCCATATATTCCCTCAAAACTTCAGGTGTATCCCGGTACGGATCAATTGTAATTGTAACAAATTGCACTTCTTTACCGTAAACACCTTCTTGGATTAAGTCTTTGCGAAGTAGGTTCATTTTTTGTGTTGTCGTTGGGCAGATATCAGGGCAATGAGTATAAATGAATTCTACAAGCTTGATGGCCTCTGTTTCTTCACCAAAAGTATATTTTTCTTCATCCATGGTGACAAGCGTGATGTCCTCTGGAATTTGTGCATTCGCATCTCGGATTAGAAAAAATGAGATTCCCGATGTAATTCCTATTAATACAATAAGTGAGCTGATAAGATAGATTTTTTTCATGACACAATCCTCCCCCTTATAAAGATATAAGAAACATGAGGAAAATCATATGGACATTGTGTGAACTATGTTTAACATATAGCTTTCAAAAAAAGATAAGTGAATATTCTTGCAATATAAGGAATGGGATTTATAATGAATTGTAAAACAATTTCAACGTCTAGGGAAATATAAAGGGGAAATAAGCTTTGAAAGCTAATAAAATCATTAAATACTTCTTACAAATCACAGGGTTGATCCTGATTAACAAAGCCGGCTTTTTTATTGTAGAACTGTTCGAGCTGCGTATTCCCGGAAATGTATTAGGAATGATTCTGCTTTTCGTGCTGTTATGGACGCGGGTAGTCCGGCTTGAATGGTTTGAAGGCGCAGCTGATTATCTCGTCAGGCATCTATCGTTCTTTTTTGTACCGATCTCAGTTGGTTTGATGACTCTCGGGGGACTTATCGCAGAAAATGGCATGCAACTTGCGGTTATTTTAGTTTTGAGCGCTATAATAGGCATGGTGTTTGCAGGAGGCACTTCACATATGCTGGTAAAGCGTAAGGAGGGAAATGAAACTGGAAACTCTGCTCACGATCTTTAGCATTATCATAACCTTGCTCGCTTACCTTTTTGCCAGGAGAGCTGCGGGTAAATATCCATCTCCGCTAACATCCCCGGTATTTTTAAGTACAGTGATTGTGATTGCCGTGTTGCTGTTGCTGAATATACCTTATAAGAAATATGAACCAGCAAGTGAGATTATGACCTATTTTCTGGGACCGGCTACTGTGGCTTTAGCTGTACCATTATATCGCCAAAGAAAAATCATTTCAGCGTACGCGGTTCCAGCTTTGTTCGGTCTTGTAGCAGGGATAGTCTCGACCATTATCTCAGCTGTGTTCATAGCGTATTTGCTTAACTTGTCAGATTTGATATTAATTTCTTTGACGATCAAGTCTATCACAATACCTGTAGCTTCAGAGGTTGCCAGGATCATCGGGGCAGACTCGATTCTGGTTGCTGCGTTCGTCATGATTACAGGCATGTTGGGGGCGATGATTGGCCCATTTCTTATGAACACTATGAAAATCCACGATCCTTTTTCGAGAGGTTTGGCAATAGGCACCATTGCTCACGGAATTGGTACAGCAGAAGCAGCCAGGGAAGGAGAGTTGCAAGGCGCAGTTTCAGGTGCAGCAATGGGTATGGCCGCTATAGTAACTTCGTTGTTTCTGCCCATAATTCTCCCAGTATTTTTATAAGGAAGCAAATGAAAAAGGAGACCTCTGCAGGTTTCCTTTTTTTATCAATCTATATTGCAAAACTCTATTGGACAGTTCTCACAGTCTATTTGTTGTTTGAGATAGAGTAGGTCATGAATGATTATCCTTTTTTTGTTTATGGAGATGATCCCTTCATCGCGTAATTCCCCAAGCATGCGGCTGACGCTTTCCCTGGCAGTTCCGCAATAATTTGCTAAATCCTGGTTCGTGATCGGTACGTTGATGTGAATGCCATCGTCCTTTTGAATGCCGTAACTATTGCTCAGCCTTATAAGGGTAGAATACAAAGCTCCTTTTTTGCCGTGAAGGACAAGGTCGCGGAATTTAGTGATTGTTTTTCGGATATGGTCATTCATCCATTTTAAAAATTGGTATGCAAGCTGGCTGTTGTTGAACAATGTTTGTTCCAGGTTCTCAATATTAACCGCTGCTGCCTCACCATCTTCAACTGCTCTTGCATTGAATAAATATCGAGGACCCACTGTGAAGAGGGTTAGCTCGCCTACAATATCGTTTTTATTACATAATCTTAAATACAATTCTTTGCCTTCCGCATTCATTTTTGAGATCTGTACCTTGCCGGACAGAATAATAAACATTTCTTTTGCTTCTTGCCCTTCGCGGAATAAAAAAGTACCTTTTTTAAATTTAATGATTTTTTCTGATGCTTTTATTAATTCGCTCATCTCATAAGTTAAACTATTTTGGTTTTCCTGGCCGGCCACAAAATCTCCACCTTTTCCGTCCGTTGTTTAACCTAATTTAAAATGAAATATAAACAAGAGGTCAATAGAGAAAATGTGAACATTCTTTTTCGTATGAGTTGATTTTCTGTATTTTTCTTTTAAATGAATAATTGCGGTTGACTATATTGATGCAGAGGAGGTAATCTATTGTAGAAGATATATTTTTATATTAGGGAGTATGTTTTATGTTAGGTGTCGTTCTTAACTAACCGTTAATTTCATACGGTCAATCCGGTTTTTTTTAGGCCTGTAATAGGTTTATTTAATTATGCGCTGGATTGAATGTTAAGAACAACGAACATAGTAAAGCATGCTTGATTTCCGTGAGCAGAAGCTGTGTACTTGTACACAGTTTTTTCTTTTGGGGAGGAATGCCTTCAGCCATGTCTGCGAGGTATTTTTAGAAGCCGCTATGGACTTTGTTCCATTGCGGCTTTTTTCTATAAACATAAAATAAAGCTAGTTGCACCACGATTAGTGTCTAGCTCCAGCGCCTAGCCCCTCGAGTCGTTTCGGTCCGCCCATTGAAGTCAAAAAGCGCCTTCACTGGTCGGCCCTCCAACGCTTGTCGGGGCTGAACAAGGCGCTTGCGCTTTCTATTAAAGGAGGAGTAAAAATTGAACGAACAAACGTTTACGGTACTTGGTTACGACAAAATTAAGGAAGAGATCGCCAGCTTTGCTTTGACTGAATCTGGGCGAATAAAAGCAAGGGAAATGCATCCATCCACCAATATGCAACAAATTACTTCATGGCAGGAGGAAGTCTCTGAAGCGATTGAAATTCTCAAGGTTAGTTCCAGTGTTCCAATTCACGGCCTTGAAGGAATGGAAATGGTTCTTAAAGGCTTTAACAAGGGAATACCGCTTAGGACGGAACAACTGATGCTGATGCTTTCGTTCCTGGAAACCTGCAATAAGATTCGCCGTTTTATGAAGGATAAGGAGTATGTAGCTCCTAGAGTCTCTGCATACGTCTTTGCGATCGAGGAACTTCCCGAACTTGCTGCTGAGATACAAAGGTGTATCCGCAATGGCCAAATTGATGATTACGCAACTAGGGAACTACTGAAGGTTCGGAAACAGATCGGAATACAGGAAGATCGTTTAAAAGAGAAACTTAACCAATTGCTGAAATCTGCAAAAATAAAACCATTTCTTCAAGAGGCTGTCATCAGTCAGAGAAACGGCAGATATGTGGTTCCTGTGAAGAAAGAATATCGCGGCAAGGTAAGAGGTTCGGTGCTTGATACATCAGCATCGGGTTCCACTCTTTTTGTTGAACCCGAAGAAATTGGCTCGTTTCAGGATCAAATGGAGTGGCTTTATTTAGAAGAACAAGCTGAAGTAGAGAAAGTTCTCTTCGCCTTGACTGGTCTGGCTGAGGGGAAAGAGAAGGAGATTCGGAGTGCAATCGAGACCATGGTTCATTATGACTATCTGTTTTCAAAAGCAAAATACTGCCGGTCTATTGATGCAAAACGAGTAGCGATTCATGACGATCCAATTATTTTATTTAAAGAAGCACGTCATCCGCTTCTTGGCGAAAAAGCGGTTCCGTTAATGATTGACATTGGAACAGACTATCATGCTCTTGTCATTACCGGACCGAATACAGGCGGGAAAACCGTATCCATCAAGACAGCGGGACTGTTGTCGTTAATGGCACAAAGCGGATTGCTTCTGCCGGTTGGAGTAGGGAGCGCTGCAGGTATTTTTCATAAAGTGCTTGTCGATATAGGAGATGGTCAAAGCATCGAGCAGAATCTGAGCACTTTCAGTTCCAGGATTGTCAATATTATAGAAATATTGAAGGAAACCAATGACAGGACACTTGTCCTTCTTGACGAATTAGGCTCAGGAACTGACCCGGGAGAAGGGATGGGCCTTGCTGCAGCTATCCTAGAGAATCTGAACAGTAAAGGGGCAACTATATTTGCGACAACTCATTATAGCGAGATAAAAGACTTTGCTGACAATCACGAGGATTTCATGAATGGTTCAATGGAATTTGACCTTGAGACACTTAAGCCTACTTACCGCCTGCGTATCGGAAAAGGCGGGGACAGCCAGGCTTTTGCCATTGCACTGAAACTTGGCATCCATCCGAAACTGATTGAACGGGCTCATAATATAACTTACAAATCGGAGAAAGATTACACTACCTTATTCAAGAATGACCCTGTGGAGCTGAAAGCAAGAGAGCAGCAAATCATAGCAAACAAGCACAAAAGAAAGAAGTCTTCTACAGTTGCGAAGCAGCCGGCAAAACGATTTGAGATGGGTGATAGTGTACATGTGCTAAGCTTAGGTGAACTGGGAGTTATTTATAAAGGCCCTGACAGTCGGGGAAATTATCTCGTCCAGGTCAGGGATCGCAAAATTGACGTCAATTATAAACGCTTAAAACTGAATCTGCCTGCGTCAGAACTTTATCCAGAAGATTATGATTTCAGTATTATATTTGAGTCCAAGGAACACCGAAAGCTTTTGAATCAGATGGGTAAAAAACATATTGATGAGCGTGTGATAAGGGAGGATAATTGATACTACCTTATTGTATTTATTTTCCAAGGGGAGCCTTTTTTAAAGGCTCTTTCTTTCCAACATAATGAGTGAATTTTTCTTAGCATCTAAAGGATTTCCCCTATATACCTTTATGATTAGAATTCCGATTTTATTAGAAACGCTTTATATAAGGGATGAAAACGCTTCGAAAATGGACATAAACAGTTCATCGTGTTTACTCTTAACAAACCTGGTTTTCAGGTTTAAGATTAATCTAACAGCAAATTGTGACTTTATTCACAAATAGAGGAGTCTTGAAAATGAGTGAACAGCCAATGGAAGTAGCTATCGCCACAGCTTTAAAAAAGAAGAAGTATCTCAGGGAGTCAAAAGCAAAGTACCTGTTGCGGGCAGCACTTGCTGGTGTCTATATCGGCTTTGGCATTATGGTCTCATACCGGCTGGGAGAATATTTCTATGATTCTCATTCAGCTGCGACACCTATCGCTAGCTCGATCTTTTTCGGCTTGGCTCTTGTCCTGATTTTGTACGGTGGAGGAGAATTATTTACAAGTAACACAATGATGATGACAATCAGTTCATTAAAAAAAGCAACCACGTGGAAGGATACCGTTGAAAATTGGATTGCCTGTTATTCCGGAAATTTGTTGGGAGCAGTATTCTTTGGAATACTTGTTATGATGTCGGGCATTTTTATATCACCTGAAAAATCGCAATATATGATGGAAACTGTGAGCATGAAGATGAACACACCCGCATATCAATTGTTCTTTCGTGCAATCCTGTGCAATTGGCTTGTGTGCCTTGCTGTATGGGTTCCTTTTAATGTTAAAGGAGATGGAGCAAAAATAGGAGTCATGATGCTTTTGGTTTTTGCTTTTGTAGTATCAGGATTTGAGCATAGTGTTGCTAACATGGTTCTCTTTTCGATTGCACTCTTTGTTCCCCATCCTGAAACGGTCAGCATTGCCGGGAGTATATTCAATCTAGTGCCTGTTACATTCGGAAATATAATAGGCGGAGGCTTTTTTGTTGGCACTCTATATGTCTACCTGAATGCCAAAGGGGGAGTGGGCGAAAAGAACAAAACGACAGCCCAATCGGTGTATGGACAAAATGCACTTAAGCGAATGTAAGTAATTAAAAAATCCACGGAGGAATCCGTGGATTTTTAGTTATCGCTATATTCGTATTGATAGTTCTGGAAAACATATAATGTAGCTCCTCACTTTAAGGAGACTGGCTCATTTCGAGGGGATAGGCTTTTTATTTAGTAATTTTGAAGCTGTACGAAAAGAGCCTATACATATGCTCCTCCTGTCATCCTTTAAAGGAATTCAAGATCCATTCCCCGACAACTCCGCCTAAATAAACCCCCACAATTCCAAGGACACCCGCTAGTACAGGAGGTGCAGGAAGAGGAAGCTTCAGGAATTTAAAAAGGATTCCAACGATTAAACCAGCAACTAAGCTTAAGATTATTTCTTTCATGTTTTCACCGCCTCATATGGCAAGATGGTAATGAATTATCAGTGAGCAGACGTCTGATCACCTTTTGGCAACATTATTTTATCATGACCTGCATAAATTGAAAACGCTTTATTTATCCTTTTATCATGCATAAAACGAAATTATCTATTCTTATATTAAAATAGTGGTAAAATATATCTCTATAATTCGTCAGTACGGAGGATACAAATGGACAAGCACGTTAAGCGGAACATCTTTACTTTGCAAGGTTTTTATCTTTTTGTTTTTTTTGGCATAGGGAGTTTATTTCCTTTATTAAGTGTCTACTTAAGCGAAGTTGAAAATTTAAATGGGTATCAAATTGGCATTATCCTGTCCATTGGTCCAGTGATCATGATCTTTTTCCAGCCGTTTTGGGGAATGTTGGCAGACATGAAAAGTTCCCATAATGTGCTGCTAACTTTAACAACGTTGATAACAGGGATTGCCGCTTTGGGTTATATATTTTTCGAGGGCTTTTCTCCTTTCATAATTGTAGCGACGGTTCTCGCTATTTTTCAAAGTGCGATCATACCTTTATCAGATAGTATCTCCTTGAAATATACAAGCAAGGCCGGAGTCAATTATGGAAATGTTCGATTATTTGGATCCCTTGGTTTTGGACTGGCGGTTTTTTTTATGGGCAGATTATCCGAGTGGAATCCGCAAGTGATATTCTACGCGTTTTTCCTGACATTAATTGTTTCCGCAATATTTTCGATGAAAATGCCTAGAGAATCTTCAGGACGGCCAAGCGGCCTTTTCGCAGGAATGAAGGACCTAATGAAGATGAAGAAGTTTCTTATTTTCCTTGGGGTCACATTCATGGTTTTTGGTCCTAATCTGGCCAATAACTTCTACTTTAGTCTGTTTGTGGAGGACCGAGGCGGCACTTATACAGGAATTGGTATTGCGTTCCTTATTGCTGTGTTATCAGAAATTCCATTCATGAGGGTTGCCGGAAGCTGGATCCGTAAATTAGGGTTGCTCCAGGTCGCTTTTATTGCCGCGCTTGTATCATTAATTAGATGGATTTTTTATTTTACAGAGCCTGCTTTATCTCTTGTATATGCATCAGCTGTCATTCAGGGTTTTTCACTTGGACTGTTCATTCCAGCAGGGTTGCAGTATATTAGGGATATCACGCCACTGCATATTACGGCTACGGCAGTAACGATCTATTCCGCAGTTGGCAACGGATTAGGCAATTGGTTTTTTACGTTCTTCGGCGGGATCATATTTGAAGAATTCAACATTTATGGGGTGTATATATTTTTTGCTGCATTGACATTAATTGGAGTGTTGCTCACAGTCTGGCTGTTGCAGAACGATAAAAAAACGTTATTATTGAAAAATTTAAGCTAGAGACTGTTTACCCCTTTCTAAATTGAAGGGGGTATTTGTTTTTGGGCTAGTGTTGAAATCAGAAGTATGGTTTCAGTCCTTATATCAAAAAATAAATTAAGTACGAAAGGAGGGACTTCATGAAAGAGAATAAAAGCAAAAATCTTGAGCTCGCAGGGCGTATGTACGATACATCCGATTATCAAAGAAATGACGAACTTTCAAATGGGCTTGCAATGACCCATGAACAAGCCAGCGACAGTTATGTAGAAGGGCAGGTCGGTGGAAAGCTTGAGCGCTCATTGGGAGCCGAAGATGAATTGAATAACAGAGGTTATCAGTAAGCAGGAAATGAGGGGTACAAGTGTCGCATAAAGGCGAATTCCAATCGAATGGTGATCAATACAAAATGCCCAAGGCGTTAAAACAAAAGAAAGATTTTGTCTATCGAGTAGGATACACTTCAAGTACCGGTAATCAAACAAATAACGAAGAAGAACCGGTGAAGAGATCGGATCTATAAAAATTTGCAGGCCCTTCTCAAAAAGGGCCTGTATTTATCGAGGACGTGCAATGATGCCGTTATGGACTTTAATAAAGCCGTGCCTTAAAATGTCTAGACCGTTCTCATATAAATAAAGTCCCATCTGCTCGACGGTCATCAGCTCCCTGTATGTATGGTTCATGACATCAGCCATGATTTCATAATACAGCTTGGATTTTAATTGAGCCCGGGGTGTTGTCATAATGATATATCCACCCGTTTTTAGGAACTTCTTGTGCCAAGCCACGACTTCGCTTTTTAAAGAATCAGGGAAGTGCTCGAGTAATCCGACGCTAAGGACGATATCAAATTCTCGGCCAAAAGGGAGCTTGCGAATATCCTCAACAATATACTCAGTCTTAAAATCACTTTTATGGTAAACTTTATTGCCTCCTGTTGATGGATTGCTTCCCAGAAATGGATAAGTGTCAGGGAATTCGCCAAACCTTGTATCCTTGCAGAAAGGATCATAATCCACAAAGACAATGTCACCGCCTGGATACATTGCACTTAACTGCATTGCTTCATATCCTTCTGCTGCTCCGAGGAAAAGGATTCGTGGCTTGATTAAATCAAGTCCTTCAAACAAAGCACGTTTGCCCCTTGGATCCCAAATGCCGTCCTCGACCCGGTGAGCGTAGTTCCACAGATGTATTCTGATCAACTCACCTAGTGCTGATTTTGTTTCTGTAAGCTTGAAATTCGTAAGACTTTTCATGAAATTTTGTTTCGACTTGTCCATTTCAGCAGGAACATCCTTAACGAACCACTCGTGGAACGACTTGTTGAACATCTGCCAGGAGATGTTCGCCGGAAGACTTTGTTGATTTACTTCTTCCCAATCCTTCTTTTCCTGTGCGAAGGATGTTACCTCGTATGGTCTTCCTACATCCTTCCAGCTAAGCTGGCTCCAATCATTCACGGTATTCAATCTTACAAACCTATTGTATTCCTTTTCTGTGAAATTCCTAAGGTCCATTCTGTAGGAAGGTTGCAATCGGGTTTCATTTGGATTCAAGGCCGGCTCAATTTCTAATTGAAGCAATCTGGTCACCCCACACATTTATATTGCTTACTAAATTCGTTTCATATTGACAAAACCCTTCAATTTTTAAAAAATTCCAAAAATAAAAGCACACCCTGGGTGGATGTGCTTTTAGAAAGAGGATTTGCCAATTTAAAGCTTTCCGCGTCGTATCACTTTGTTGGGGGTAAGGATGCCTTTCTTTAGATAGACAAATCCTCCTTCGAGTGCAGAGCCAATGACGAACTTAGAAGATGCTGCTAAAACTTTCATCTTCATCCCTCCTAATGGAAATTGGCTTGCATTTCTATTTTTACCCCAATAAAATGCACGTAAAACACCTGGAAAGGTAAGGGGTTACTGTGTGTTATATGGATCCATTGCTTCAAAATAAGCTTTTTCGGCAGCATCTTGTGTGGCAAAAAGAGCATCATCGTCTTCAATTACATGTAAGGTTTCGTTCAGGAATAGGGCGAACTGATTAGGATCTTTTGGATGCGGAACAATTTCACCAGCTTTTATGTTTGAAACTGAAGGTACATGAGGGTTCCGATAAATCACGAACACTTCATCACCAAATTTCAAATTATTCGGATCGATTAAATCCAAGTTTAATACCTCTCTTCGTTAAGTTTTAAGCATTGGTGCACTATATGCCGATGACATACATTGAATTATAAATTTTCATTCTGCTGTTTTATTTCATCCCCGGTAAGAATAATATTTCCAGCTTCAAAATCCCTATGCTCATCAACGGACCCTCCGGGCACATAGCGTTGATTTGGTGTGTATGTTGAATTAAGTAAATCCTTGTTCCGTTCTAAATCATCTTTTTTATTATCCATAAACTCACCCCCCTGGTAAGAATAGTTTTTGTATTGATATAAAGGATATACGGGTAATTTAACCTGTGTCATGAAAAATGGAAAAGACACTAATTTGCCACAAATGAAAGGGTTTACATTCGAACCTGGTGGTATAATAAAAGTGTAGAAAGAAAGTGATTAACATCTTAGGAGGCTCAACCAATTGTGTTCGTTCCGTTGTGAACGAAAAAAGGTTTATTCCTAAAGTGTTGTTTACTTATCTTCACAAAATCAGTATCACCAGCCGCAGGGATCTTGAACCTAAAGCAAGTTAAACCAAAAGGATGTTGTCCTTCCAGTGGTTCAATTCAAAAGGAGAAAAGCAGGAGTCCAGCCTACTATATACTTGTACGTTGGAAGGAAGCTTTTTACCAACAGAGTATCAATTGTTTAATTGATACTTGGAAAAGTACCATTCTCAAGAGAGACAACAATTTTCAGGTATAACAGTCCTTAGGAGAACATAGCCTTGGTGGCGGCTAACCATCCAAATGGAATGGTCAGTAGGGATACATGATGTTAATGAAGAAAAGTGCTAAACGAATACTAAAAGGAATAATGAGTCTCTCGGTGATTATACCGAAAAATGTGTTTGTAAAGAGTCGTCATAAAGAAGTGAAACCTTTTTATGATACGACACTTTAATGCGGAACAAACACACATCGGCTATAGTAAGAGGATCATACAACTCAATAGTTCCAAAAAGTTTTGGGCTGATGCTGGTTGGGTCTCCTAAGATGTTAAAAAAGAAGCTCGCAAATGAGCTTCTTTTTCTATTTGAGTTTTTCTTCGGGTCATATAAAAAGGCACCTTTTTTAAAGGTGCCTTCTTATATTATTCCTCTTTTTTAGATAAGCAACGGTCACATTCCATTAAATATGACTCAGCTTGTTCATGCATTCCTTCACCACACTCAGGGCAAACCTTCTTTGGTAGATTACGAAAAAATTCAACCGGACTCATCATAATAAAAATCCTCCTTTTATAGTACAATTTATATATTACTTAACCTGTTATAGTACAGTATAAACATTATTAGAAAATTTGTGTAGCCTTTTTTTGAAAAAATTTAAAAATAGGTGTTTGTTCATATGAAGTATTAGTTAATTAGCGCCAGGGTGTATGTTATCCAGGAGTGGTAATTTCATTATGTTGACTGGTGAAAAGCCAACCACAAAACGAAAGGAATTCCCATAAATTTCAATTGTCAATAGATAGAAGTGACAAAGTTATTACATTTTATTTAAGAAACCCTTTTATTCTTTTCCGTTTTAACATACAATCGAAATGAAACTTTAAATGGGGAATGATGCCTAAATGGATAATGCGGAATTATCCTTCAATCCAATATTACTGCTAGTAGCCATTTTATTGACAGTCATGTCATCATATACAGCACTCGATTTATTCAGTCTAATAAAATCATCAGATCGAAATAAACGATTCCTGTTTTTAGGTGGGACATTTTCACTTGGAATAGGAATATGGGTTATGAATTTCTTTGGAATGCTTGCAATGAACCTAAATGGTAATGTGTCCTACAGAATTCCAATAACAGTATTATCGATTATTTTGGTTATTTCATTTACAGCAATGGCGTTCTATGCGTTGACAGGCAAGTCGGTAAATAAAAGCAATATACTTGCCGGTAGTTTGTTCATGATGCTTGCAGTCCTGGTGGTCCATATCCTGGGAATGTACTCGATGAGGTTGGATTTCAGTTATCAGCCACCTATTTTACTCATTGCACTTGCACTCGTTTTCGGATCATTTTACTTTTCCTTCTGGATGCTTTTCTTTTCAAAAAGTTTTACTCAAGGAGATCATGGCTGGATTAAGCCGCTAAGTGCTCTATTCGTGACGGCTGCAATTGTAGAAGGTCATTTTCTTTTAACAAGAGCATCTTCAATCAAAATGAGCAACGGTCTTGTCGAGCAGACAGGGATTCCAGAGTCGTTGATCAGTTATCTTATTGTTTTTATCTCGGTTCTCATCCTTGCTGGCTTGATCGGTTCAAGTGCGTTAATCAGCAAAAGGCTTGCAGTTTCAGATACCAACTTGAAGGATATTACAGATGCACTTAATGCTTCAGCAATTGTAGCGATTACGGATCCTAAAGGTAATATCACATATGTTAATGAAAAATTCATTGAGATTTCTGGGTACAGTGAAGCTGAGCTTTTGGGACAAAACCACTCGATATTGAATTCTGGAATTCATACTAAGGAATTTTTTAAAGATATGTGGAAAACGATTGGTTCTGGAGAGGTCTGGAAGGGAGAGATCCGGAATAAGAAGAAAGATGGTTCTTATTATTGGGTTGATACCACGATTGTCCCATTTCTGAATAGTAAAGGGAGGCCGTATCAATACGTCTCGATTCGTTCTGATATAACTCAACGAAAGCAGGCGGAAGCGAGCCTAAAGGAAACACTGAAAGAGGTCAGTGATATTAATTTTGCCCTCGATCAATCTTCTATCGTGGCTTTTACTGACGAGAAGGGGATTATCAAGAATGTAAATGATAAATTCTGTGAAATCTCTAAATACAAAAGGGAAGAATTGATTGGCAATGACCACAGTTTATTGAATTCCGGATTACATTCGAAGGAATTCTTTAAAAATCTGTGGAAGACAATTGGGTCCGGACAGGTTTGGAAAGGGGATATCCGAAACAGGGCGAAGGATGGTTCCTTTTATTGGGTGGATACCACGATTGTTCCTTTCCTGAATGAATATGGGAAGCCATATCAGTATCTAGCAATTCGTAATGATATCACAGAGAAGAAGAAATCAGAGGAAATGCTGCACCGCCAGGATAAGCTTGCTGCTGTTGGCCAGCTTGCTGCTGGGGTTGCCCACGAAATCAGAAATCCGCTGACATCAATGAAAGGATATGCAGAATTCCTTCAGCTTGACGAAACAGATCCACAGCGCCAGGAGTTTATTGAAATCATTCTTGATGAAATTGACAGAGTCAATAATATTGTTGAAGAGTTCATGGTACTTGCAAAACCAAAAGCTGTGGAGCTTGAGGAACAGAATATCATCCCGATTGTCCAAAATGTAGTGTCCATGTTGAAATTTGAAGCAAGGAAAAGGAATGTCAAACTAGATTTTGATGCTACAGAGGAAATCATCCAGATTGAATGTGATGAGAACCGACTGAAGCAAGTATTCTTGAATTTTATAAAAAATGGAATTGAAGCAATGCCTGATGGTGGAGATTTAACAGTGAGAACAGAAATTCAGGATGACAATGTCATCATCTCCATAAAGGATACAGGCGTAGGAATTCCTCCAGAAACGCTGAAGAAAATTGGCGAGCCTTTCTATACAACAAAGAAAAATGGAAATGGACTAGGCCTGATGGTCAGCTTCAAGATTATTGAAAGCCATAATGGTAAGGTATATATCGAAAGTGAGCAGAACAAGGGTACAACTTTCAAAATTATGCTCCCGGCAAAAACTGCATAGTAGAATGTCTTGGGTAAGGCAGGAGTTGATCCTGCCTTATTTTTTTTACTTGCTGAGGGCCAAAATCAGAATTTGTCGAAAAAATGTTGAAAATATGACAAAAAAAGCTATTGGATTTTCTACATCGCTTTGATAATTTAGACTACTATGGAAGTAGGAGAAATTAATATTAAATGCCGGAGGGGAAGCTATGTCATCGATTAGCCAGGTTAAGACGGTCTGTGGTTATTGTGGTACAGGCTGCGGTTTGATATTGGATGTAGAAGATAATAAGATTGTTAAAATCAGGGGAGATAAAGAAGCACCTGTAAATAAAGGACAGACATGTGTAAAAGGTGCATTTGCCTATCAATATGTGCATGCTCCGAAACGATTGAATACACCCATGATCAGAAAAGCAGGAAAGCTTGTAAAGGCTACATGGGAAGAAGCGTATGATTTCATCGCAAGCCGGCTGTCTGATTTAAAGGATGAGTTTGGTCCAGAATCGCTTTCGATGTTCGCATGTGCCCGCACAACCAATGAATCGAACTATATTACCCAGAAGTTTATGAGGACTGCTATCGGGAGCAACAATATTGATGGCTGTAACCGAACCTGACATGCTCCTAGTGTCGCCGGTCTGGCGACTGTTTTTGGAAGCGGTTTCCCAACAAATACTTTAGAAGATATTGATGAGGCAGAGGTACTTTTATTAATGGGATCCAATACAACGGAAGCCCATCCGATCATAGGAAATAGAATTAAAAAAGCTGCAAAAGGCGGTCTTAAAATAATTGTCATTGACCCAAGAAGAATTGATATGGTCAAGTCAGCTCATAAACATCTGCAAATTAACGTCGGTACAGATATTGCGCTGATCAACGCAATTATAAGGATTATCATTACTGAAAAACTGTACGATGAAAGTTTCATTGGCAGACACACTGAGGATTTTGATGTGTTGCTGTCGAAGGTTGAACGTTACACACCGGAATATTCAGCTGAAATTACAGGCTTGGCAGCAGAAGATATCATAGAGGTTGCCCGCTTGTATGCAACTGCTGACACGGCTATGATCGCCTACACACTAGGTATTACAGAACATCATTGTGGAGTGAACAATGTATTCGATATCGCCAACCTTGCATTGCTAAGTGGACATATCGGGAAGCGAGGATCCGGTATCATGCCTTTAAGAGGACAGAATAACGTTCAGGGCGCCGGAGATATGGGCTGTTTACCGAACCAGATTACCGGTGCTGTAAGCTTATTAGACGATGAGTATCGGGACCGCTTCGAGAAAAAATGGAATATAGAAATCAGCAAAAAAGTCGGTGACACCCAGACGAGGACCTTCGATAAAATCGAGACAGGTGAAATCAAAGCATTATATTGCATAGGGGAGAATCCGCTAGTTGCAGATGTTCATATGAATCACACTAGAAACTTATTAGAAAAACTCGATTTCCTTATTGTTCAAGATATTTTTATGACAGAAACAGCTGAGATGGCTGATGTCGTTCTGCCAGCCAAGTCATGGGGAGAAGTTGACGGGACATACACGAATACAGACAGGAGAATACAGCGTGTACGCACAGCGGTCAGTGCACAGCCTGGAGTAAAAGAAGATTGGGAGATATTATGTGAACTCTCCACGAAGATGGGCTATCCAATGGGATATAGTTCTAGCGAAGAGATTTGGAATGAAGTGAGAGAACTTGCCTGGGAGATGTATGGCGGCATATCATATGCACGTCTTGATAAAGAGTACGGAATACACTATCCATGCCCGGATGAAACTCATCCAGGCACGAAAGTACTTCATGAAAGATTCCATGCTGAAAAAGAAAATGAAAAGCGCTCCAGTTTCGTTCCAGTTGACTTCACACCACCATTGGAACAGCCTGATGAACAATATCCTTTTACATTGACGACCGGAAGAAGGTATGAGTCCTATAATACTCATACACAGACCCGGCACTATGCACCAGGGGTGAAAATTAAACAAACTGAGGAAACCTTGGATATTCATCCCGAAGATGCACTCCGCCTTCAAATTAATGACGGCGACCTTGTAAGGGTAAGTTCACGGCGAGGAACTCTTGATGTAAAGGCGAAAATAACAGAACAGGTAGTTCCAGGCCTTGTTTTCATGAGTTTTCACTGGTCCGAAGTTCCAACCAACGTTCTTACTCTTAATGAATATGACCCTATATCTGGCACAGCAGAATTTAAAGCATGTGCAGTTAAAATTGAAACAATCGCATAAAAAAGCTAAAAAGCTAAAATCTCCTTCGTGGGATTTTAGCTTTTTTTGTGAAGTGAAATCCTTTCTAAACATGAAGAGATCGGTTGAAAACTGGTCATCTTAATTGAACACATTAGACGCTTTAGAAATCCAAATAATCTTATAAGAGGTAAATAAAAGCCGATAGGTGCCCTAAAAATCTAGAAAGAGTAAAAGGAGGTCACCAATGAAGCCGATAGGTGCCCTAAAAACCTATAAAGAGGAAAAAGAGGTAACCAATAAAGCCGATAGGTGCCCTAAAAATCAAAAAAGAGGAAAAAGAGGTCACCAATACATTTTATTGATACTTTGAAAAAACTTAATAATAGGAAAAAGAGATCATCAATAATAAAGATTTATTACGAAAAAGAAAATTGATAGATAATAAGGACACCAATTAATGACTTTGGTGTTCTTTTAAAAAGGTAAATTAACCAGGTAATATATGGATATATAAGAAATAGATAGAATAATTTTCAAATTAATTAGAAATTATTCCTACGAAAGTATTATTTAGTCTGAATTTTCAGTAAATATGACATGTTCTCGTTATAATTCTGTTATTCTCGTAATCCAATTTAAATGTGCTTGTTCTTTTTGTACCGAAATTCTATGTTACGATAATTCACGTGATAAAAATTAGCCGATGGGAGGCAAACAAATGAAAAAGTCATTATTATCTTTGGTTGCAGCAGCGGCAATTTCTGGAGCTGCAGGTACACAAGCACAGGCAGAGGAAATCGTCGTACATAAAGGTGATACACTTTGGGGTATTTCTAAGGAATACGGCGTTACAGTAGATTCATTAAAAAAATGGAATAACTTATCGAGTGATGTAATTCATCCTAACGATTTACTAGATGTATCTCCTATTAAATATGCACAAGTCAGAAAAGGTGATACGCTTTGGAATATTGCAAAAGCTTATGGTGTTACAGTAAACGATTTAAAAGAATGGAATAAATTATCGTCTGATCTTATTCATCCAGGAATGAAATTGGCCGTATATACAAACATGCCAACTGATATGAAGGTCGAGAAAAAGTCTGCTAAGCCGGCTGCTACTCCGGTTGCAACGCCCGCAGCAGCTCCTGCAAGTCAGGCAACAGCTAAGCCAGCTGCAACAAAGCCTGCAGCAGCGACAAACCAGATTACCGTTGAAGCGACAGCTTATACAGCAAATTGTACAGGATGCTCAGGAATCACTAAGACTGGTGTGGACCTGAAAGCCAACCCGAATGCAAAAGTAATTGCTGTTGATCCAACTGTTATTCCTCTTGGATCTAAAGTATATGTTGAAGGCTATGGCTATGCCACTGCTGAAGATATTGGCGGAGCCATCAAAGGAAACCGAATCGATGTCTTTATCCCTACTCAAAGCGCTGCTCTTCAGTGGGGTAGAAAGCAAGTGAAAGTTACAATTCTGGATTAAAAAATATGAAAATCTAGTCCTGAAAAGCATTGGCAAATTTG
Source organism: Mesobacillus jeotgali (assembly GCF_002874535.1). GTDB lineage: Bacteria > Bacillota > Bacilli > Bacillales > Cytobacillaceae > Mesobacillus > Mesobacillus jeotgali. The sequence goes on along the minus strand of NZ_CP025025.1, from coordinate 2,536,594 downwards.
CCAATGCTTTTTTTATTTTTCCTGTTTTGTTTTTGTTTTAAACGTTTTACCTTTGATAATTTTCTTTTGAGTGATATTGGGCATGATAAGGCTTAAGAAAAACTGTGAGAATCTGGAGGACTGTTCTTCAATTTTTTCAAGGATTGAGTTGGCTTTTTCCGATAAAGATATCTTGATTTCGCCAAGTTGATCGGTGATTGTTTCACCAACAGCATCTTGTTTCCCGAGTCTTTCCATAATTGTTTCGTGGAATATGCCCTGCAGGTCTGCATGCTTTGCCAGCATATCCTGCATTTCTTCTTGCTTTTTAGCCTGGATAACCAGTGCTTTTGTGACATCTTCATATTCAAGAAGCTTTCGGTTCAAGCCTTGAATCATTGATTGCTGATGGGCAAGTTGGTTCAAAATCGCCTCACTGGTTAGCTCCCGATCCAAGAGAGCTTTTGAAAATTGTTTATGCATATCTTCAAGTTTGATCAGTTTATCATCGATTTCAGTTGTGGATTCTTTTTGTTCAGAGATGTTTTTCATGACTTTTACTGAAAAATTCTCCTGTTTCGCAAGAAAAGAAACCATTTCCTGAAACTGAGTATATTGTTCTTGTCTGTTATGCTCAAGGTTACGATCGAATTTTGTTACGCTTCCTGTCAATTCATCATTTAACCTTTGCTGCTCATTCAGGATTTCTTGTAAATAATTTAGACGAAATTTCTCCTGGTTGCTCTGTTCTGTAATTTCATCGTTATTTCTAAAAACCTGTGGTGAAACATATCCATTTACAAATAAAGGCATAGGCATCACTCCTCATTATAAGTTGTCATATATACTATGACTTCTGTTGCAATAATGGTACTTGCGGGAAAGATAACACTTATTACCTTTTATTAAATAGAGCAGATTGCAGCAAGCTAATAAAAACCGCTTTAAAGAAAGGAGCACTGATATGCTAACACAAGGGCAACTGTCGGCATTCAAGGCAGAGCTTCTCAAAAACAAACAAGATCTTGAGTCCCACCTTGACGAAAATGACCATTTTGACCTGAGAAGTGGACATGCTCATGAGTCAACTGGTGAGCTTTCGAGTTATGATAACCATCCAGGGGATGAAGGAACTGAATTATATGAACGGGAGAAAGATATTGCACTGAACGATCATGTAGAATATCAAATCCAGAGTATAGATAAAGCCATTCAGGCCATTGAAAAAGGAACATATGGAAAATGTGAAACTTGTGGGCGAGAGATTCCATATGAGCGGCTTCAAGCAGTACCCGAAACGACGTATTGTATTGAACATACACCTGATCGCACCGTTTCTCATAACCGGCCAATAGAAGAAGGTGTGCTAATGCCCCCTTTTGGGAAATTTGATTTGGATAACAAGGATGAAAATGTTGCTTATGATGCAGAAGATGCCTGGCAAGAGGTATCCAGCTGGGGTACATCCGAAACTCCATCTGATTTTATGACGCCTCAGGATCACTATAATGACACTTATATCGAGTCAGAAGAAAATATAGGCTATGTTGAGGATTTTGAGAACTTTGTTGGCAACGATATTTCCGGCAAAGAAATAACCGTCTATCCAAATAAGCAGCATGAGAAATACGAAAATGAGCTGGATGAAGAGGGGATTATGACCTCCTTTGGTGACCTTCCAGCATATGAACATCATCCGTATGTAGAGGACGATAAGTAGATTTGTGAAAAAGACCAGGAATGGTCTTTTTTCTTTGTTTTTTAGGAATATAAAATTATCTAGTGTGGATAACTACATGTATTTTCTTAATCCAGCTCCAGCGCCTAGCCCCTCGAGTCGCTTCGGTCCGCCCAATGAAGTCAAAGAACGACTTCACCGGTCGGCCCTCCAGCGCTTGTCGGAGCTGAACGAGGCGCTTGCGCTTTTTGTTCTTGCGTTAAAAATATAGGATTATTTGTCATGATTAAACCATCTCATGTCGGGGAAAAGACAAGCATACTTAAATGCCAATGAGAGGTGAGTCATAATTGAAAGAGAAAATTAAGTACTATGGCAAAAGCCTGCTGGGAGAGTTGAAAAAAGACCGGGCAACAGGCCTGGCTGCTCAACAGGCGTATTATTATATGCTGGCATTGTTTCCATTGTTGATTTTGCTAATAGCAATTGTTCCTTACTTAAATATCGATCCCCAGAAAGCAATTGATGTTTTGAATAAACTATTGCCATCGCAATCGGCTGATTTATTAAAAGATAATGTTGTCAAACTTGTAAGCGAACGAAATGGAGGACTTCTTACTTTTGGTATCATCGGTACGATTTGGTCAGCATCAAGTGGGATGAATGC